>CAZSSY010000160.1:0-1515 GCA_964609565.1 uncultured Natronomonas sp. | reverse complement strand
CACTTTTAGTCGATCTGCTATGATTTACGTGTTCCGCCGTCTGATACCGCTTCTCGGGTCTGCGGACCCGTTACGCCATACGTTTATTTCGTGGCGTACCAACTGGTTGCTTATGCCGACAAAGGGTAGTGGTCCTGGCGTGTTTCATCAAATTGATCAGTTTGACGGGGGGATTGGTTGGATTGCCTACCCGGAGGAAACGATGGAGCGAGCCGGGCATGTGCTCGTCGAAGACGGAGACCTTTGGCTCATCGATCCGGTTGATACGCCAGATCTTGATGACCAGCTGGCTGAATTGGGTGAGGTGGTGGGGGTTGCCGTTCTTTTTACCTACCATCGACGAGATGCCGCGGCTATCGCGAACCGGCATGGGGTACCTGTGTCAGTTCCGGAGGAAATGACGTGGTTGGAGGACGATGATGTGGATGCTCCGGTCGATCGGATAGAGACTCGATTAGGCACAACTAACTACGAACTCCGATTGATAACTGATTTCGGACAATGGCAGGAGTGGGCACTGTACGATGGGTCGACGTTGGTTGTCCCAGAGTCTGTAGGGTCGGGGTCGTATTTTGTCGCCCCGGGTGAACGCATCGGAGTGGGGCTCATCAGGCGGCTGTTTCCGCCGCGTGGCGCCTTCGATGACATATCGCCTGAGCGGATCTTGTGTGGGCATGGCGAAGGCGTGTTCACTGATGCAGCGGGTGAACTGCAACGGGCATTAGCAGAAGCACGACGGACCGCTCCAGGCATGTATCGCCGTCATCTCCCAACATTACTAAGGAACTTGTATGTTGCCAGTCGAGATTGATCTGTTTGAATAGGGAGATTAATCCGCTCGGATATCTTCGGCCCCTTCGATATCGACGAGTTCTTCGACTGGTGGAAGATCGGCGTCTTGGTTGGTGAGAATCTCGATTCGTCGGGTGAGTTTCTCTTGAGCATATTCGATGATTGGTTGTGGGTCAACGCCGACGCCGGTTGTGCCCTGCACAGTGCCGAGGACCAACGGCAGCAGCTCTGAGAGTGTTTCATCGACAATGCTTGGGGCAACGTCGTCTTCGGCGATGTGACGGCGAACTTTCTGCATGCCGAAGCCGACGTGGCGGCCTTCATCCGAGCGAATTCTGGTGATACCGCTGACGAGGCCATCGAGCTGTTCCCAGTCGTCTTCGAACTCGGCTTCGAGTTCCTCTTCCCGGAGGGCGATATCTGCGCCAGATTGGCTGAAGGCCGATTGAATTCCATAGTAACCGGTTTGTGCGAGTACTGACTCGACGACAAGATGATAGTGGCAGTAGGCTCTCACGCGGTTTTCGGGCGTATCGTCCTCGAGGAGGCGATGCATCGCTGTTTCAGTTCGGTCGAAAAGCTCGATGTATTCGTCGTTGAAGTACCGTTGATCGGTCGGGACTGTTTGCTCGTAGCCATACTCTTCGGCGACGGGGGTGATGACGTCTCGCCAGTATCGGTCGAAAAACTGGGTGTGTTTGGCTTCTTCGTAAATCTGGCTGG
>CAZSSY010000159.1:0-1617 GCA_964609565.1 uncultured Natronomonas sp. | reverse complement strand
GTACCAGTGGCGGCATCGGTCGGCCCATCTGAGCTTTGAGTCGATGCTTCGCCCGAGGTCTGCGGAGCGGATGCAGGGTGGATAGCCGCTGTTGCAGAGACGGTGGGACCATTGACGATGACGACCTGTTTGCCGTCATGGACGACCCGGAAGGTGTCCGCAAATGGCCCGTCGGTGATGACCCATGTGCCATTGCCATCATCGCGGGCCTCTTGGGCGGTAAGCAGCTTCTGATACGCCTCTTGGGACTCAGTGGCATCGCTGTCGGTGTCCCATTTCGTCTTCCACACATAGCCACTATGGCTCCCGTTCGAGTAGGCGACGAGTCGGTCGCCAGCCCAGCCAGCTGACGAGGAATGGGTATAGTTGAGGCGCTTATAGGGCCCGTTCAATGCCGCAATCGAGCTATTGTGCAGGACGTGCCGGCTGGCCGGAGTTTCGTAGATGCTGTTGGGGTCCATGATCCCACCGTCGTACGCGTAGCTGCCATACCAGAACGTGGTGAAAACACCCACTTCCCCGAGTCTTTCATCGCCAACCCGGGACCAGCTCCCTTGTGGTTGCGTCTGGACATCGGTACAGATGCGTCGCTCATCTGTGTAATGAATCACCTGTTCGGTCGTTGACGGAGGTGCGGGGAATTTCGCAGCGACTGCATCGTAACCGTCTCGGTCCACGAGCTCCGCAACGTACGCTGGGCCAGTAGTGTATCCAAACAGGCTCTCGACCCGGATGGCGTACTCAGATTCTGAGACGTTCGTTTTGACGAACTCGGGGTGCCGTTCACAGTCCCACATTTCTCCGCATCGTCGGGCGTAGTTCGCAGTCACCCAATTCGCGTCCCCCTCAATAACGGCATATCGAGATTGGGACCCGTCTACGGTCGTCCGATTGAAGGGACTCATCGCCTCAGGTTGCACCGCGTGCGCGAGTTCGTGGATGAGCACGCGCCCGTCCAGCCGATATGTGTCGGGATTTTCAACGACTACGACGACGCCCCCATACTCTTCTCCGCCGAAGTATGCCACTGGAGGCTTGCAGGGATTCACTTCTTGGACGTCTGTCCCTTCCCCTACCGCAAATCCGGCCTCCCACCTGATGTTCTCCAGGCGTTTTTCGTCCGGGTCTGACGTTCCGCCACAGAATTCGTACTCGCTTTCAGGTTGGTACGTTATCTCGGTATCCAGGTCGATTTCGGTGTCTTTCACGACCTCGATCCGGGCGAGTGATCGAGCGAGGAATGCCCCCCGCTCGCTCTCGTTCAAGCCGTCTGACTGATTGAGGGGTATTGGCTCGTTGTGCCAGCGGCCGTTCTCCCACCCGATGGTTTCATTGTCTGGGTCTTCATGAGGGGCTTCTTGCCCCGCCGCTGTCGCCGCCGCTGTGGCGATTGCGACGAGTGCTAGCGTACCAAGCACTACGTACAGGAGGGGTCGAGGGCTTACGGGGACCATGGCCAGGTTCAATAAAGAGCATAGCCTTATTCTTGTCGGGAAAATTCAGAGATATTTATTATAACTAATGTACATTTCTACTGAGGGGGTAGTGTACCACACTCTTCAACCTTATTTCGGTGGCTAAACTACCCTGTTTACCATACACAATGAATTTACGTAG
>CAZSSY010000158.1:0-1731 GCA_964609565.1 uncultured Natronomonas sp. | reverse complement strand
TCTGCTGAAACCCTCCTCTTCGGGCACAAATTTGTATGAACCAACCACTCAGTAGTGTTTATATACCTATAACTGTAGAAATAGAGCGTTAACGTTATCTTCTATAGAGAACACGACCTTAGTTCCACAGATCAGCCTATAAGAAAGACCAATATGTGGTTTATCCGTAGTGGAGCATATGAATGTCGATGCGTACCTCGACGACTTCACACGTCGTGACTGGCAGACGATCAACGAGGGGACCGTCCGGATCGCCGTAGTGGGTCTTGGGAACTTCGCTGTCAACCGCGCGCTCCCAGCGATCCGCGATACCGCGTTCTGTACGGCAACGGTCGTGGTGAGTGGGTCGCCCGGGAAAGCCGAGCAGGTCGCCAGTGAGTTCGACGTGGAGGCGGCCATCGATTACGACGCCTTCACCGACGGCGCGGAAGCTGACGCGTACGACGCCGTCTACATCGCCACGCCGCCAGCGTTTCACCGCCAGTACACGGAAGCCGCCGCCCGCCTCGGCAAGCATGTCCTCTGCGAAAAGCCCCTCGCGGCGGATGGACACGATGCCGAGCAGATGATGGAGGCGTGCGCCCGAAACACTGTCACACTCATGACCGCGTACCGTCTGCGAACTGAGCCGGCGGTCCGGCGACTGCGTGAGATGATCCGTGATGGCATCATTGGTGATGTGGTGCAGATCACGGGCGGGTTCTCCACCCGATTGCTCGACTCCACAAGCGCCGACTCGTGGCGACTTGACCCTGCCCTAGCCGGCGGTGGGGCGTTGTTAGACCTCGGGATCTATCCGCTGAACCTCTCTCGGTTCCTGCTTGAGCGTAACCCAACGGCAGTCTGGGGTGAAACAACATCGCAGACTGAGCTATTCCGCGACGTGGAGGAACACGCGTCCATCCAACTTGCCTTCCCGCTTGGCACCACAGCCACCTGTTCCGCGAGCTTCAATGCCCATCCTGACAATCGGTTGCAGGTGCTTGGCACCGACGGCCAGATGCTGATTCGAGAGCCATTTGGCGGGGATATCAAACAGGAATTAATCGTCGAGCGATACGATACCCGCACCGAGTATACTGGGCCACCGGTAGACGAAGTGACCGAAGAATTCGATTATTTCGCCCACTGTGTGCTGACCGGTGCCGACTGCGAGACCGACGGGGAGGATGGCGTGACGGACCTACAGATCATCGAGGCAGCGTACGAATCAGCGGCGACAGGCACACGGGTATCGTTGTAGCCAGTTACGGCGAGCCAAGATCGACCAATCGACGCTCAGGATTGCGAGAACTGACGTTGCGTCGAGAGAACTGGTTGGGACAGAATCGTCTATGATTCCATATTTGCCACCAATTGAGAGCTTCAACAAGGCTGCCTCTCGAAATCGAGCGCTTCGTTGATCTAGCTGGCTTCTGGCTCACCAATTCGATATCTCCATGCTCCCTTAACCCTATAGACTGAATACCCAGATATGCGCTCGACTAATGAGTAAGCAGTATAATGAGGATCTATGAAACGGAGTTGCCAAGGATTGGAACCCGATACACGATGGAGTTTGACGATGACCAACAGTTCGTCGTCGTGCTTCACAACGGGGGATGCGAGAAACGTACTGGAAGCCGGGGTCCGATGTAGATAGCGAGCGGCTCTTTAGGGCGACGGAATCAGAGGCACGTAAAATTGCAGAGGTCTTCGACGGAACGTATTTCCACCCCGTCGACGAGGTTT
>CAZSSY010000157.1:0-1841 GCA_964609565.1 uncultured Natronomonas sp. | reverse complement strand
GGGTTGTTGGTGTATCGGCGGGACCTCGGCGATGGGGGGTATGTGCGGAGTAGTGTGTGGGTCGAGGTGAAACCATGACAGAAACTGAATCAGAACGCTTTGAGGCCGTTTGCGAAGGCTGCGGCCTGCTCACTATCGTAGAGTGGGACGGCGAGAAAGGCCTGTGCGACCAATGCAGACGGAAGGATTAACCAGATTATGAATCAATCTAAAGCCCCAAGAATTCTCGACGCGACCACCGGAGGTAAACACATTTGGCACGACGAATGGAAAGACAGTGAGAACGTCTTATTTGCGGACCGGCGGCAGCTCGAGGGACTGGACCATCAGGAAGGCTGGAGCTGTAACCCTGACGTGCTACTTGACGCCAGAGCACTTCCGTTTAAAACCGAGACGTTCGACCACATCGTGTTCGACCCACCGCATCGCGTTACGGACGGCGGGATGCAAGCACTCTCTGGCGTCATCGAGAAGAAATACGGCGCACTTCGAGCGGAAACGTGGCAGGCAGACCTTCGCGCTATCTTTGACGAGTTGTGGCGCGTATTAGCTCGAGCTGGTACGTTGACATTCAAATGGGCCGATGTACACAAATCCCACTCGGACGTGATGAACGTATTAAACAGAGATCCGATGTATGGGGTGACAACTGAGAAGAAACGAGCGGTGACTAAGTGGTGGGTATTCCACAAAACAGATCGGGAGATAAATTCATGACTGAAAGTGAGTTAGACGTTGAGTACTGGATTGAGGAGGCCACGTTAGCAGAGTTCTGCGACGAGTGGCTCCCGGTGATAGAATGACTGAATCAGACCGATTTGAGGCCGTGTGCGAAGGCTGTGGTCTGTTGACTATCGTGGAGTGGGACGGCGAGAAAGGACTATGCGACCGATGCAGATAGCGAGATAAATCCACATATCAACCATGACGCACCCCGACCCCAAAATCTGGTGGATGAACGCCGCCCACACGTGGTGCTCGAAGTGCGGTGACTACTACGGGACCGAACTGTACGAGAAGGAACACGCACACCATGACTGAACATTGTCCGCGTTGCGATGCCGAGGTCGAACCCGTGCATAGAGAGTGGGAAATCGGGCCGCCGGGAGACTATTGTCCCGATTGCGGTTGCCCACTTCACGAAACGACCATTTCACCGCCTGGTGACCAAGATAGGTGACCGCGTTTATCCCGTTACTGGACTTTCGGTTCGACCTGCTTTACGTCCGGATGATACTCGAACGCATACCTGGGCGCATTCAACACCGTATCACCATCGGCCATCGGCGTCACCCACGACGCACTCCACGCCCGGATCTCGCGCGTCTCATGCCCCAACCCCAAACAATGCCCCAACTCATGCAACACAAGGAGGACGCCGCGCGTCGGGCCATCACCCCCGGCGACATTCTTGATCGAGTCCACATCGGGGTCGAAGTCCCATTCGTTCATGTAGGGGAGGGCGTCGGCCCACCCGCCGTACCCGCCGGCGCGACCCGAACCGCTCCCGAGGTCGTGCAGTAGGAGGTTGGCGTCCTTTGCCATCTCGTCTTGATTCCAGTACCAGGAGCTGAAGGCGTCCGCGGTGTTCACGTCCCCCGGTACGGGCTCCGGGTGGACGTCGACGGTCACGTGGTAGCGGTCGCCCCACGCATCCAAGAGACAGTAGAGCACGTACGGCACACACTGCCGGCACGCCCGCTCCCCCGCGGGGCTGGATTCATGCCAATACAACCGGACTTCAATCGTATCGATGGGTTCGGGGGTTTCGGTGGGCCAGTCGGGGCCGGCCTGCGATCCGATGTATGGGGGCCATTCGATGTCGTACTCGGGTTCGTCGG
>CAZSSY010000156.1:0-1906 GCA_964609565.1 uncultured Natronomonas sp. | reverse complement strand
GTCCATCCATATCACCAGTATTGGGTCATAGTGTGATGTGATCTACCATGTTGCTTTCGATCACTTCATCCAACCAGCAAGGAAATCGATAGCCGGAGGTCCATTGCTCTCAGTCAGCCACGAGGGGAACTTCCCTAATGAGCGTGCCCGTGTCCCCCCATCGAGTGCCCAATTGACCACGGATAGCCGCCCGTAGCAGTGTGAAGAGTATCCGAATCTTCTTCTTCGTCCTCGCCAGTATCGGTGTCAGGTGCTGCCGCAATGATGTCGTCGATCCGGATGAGCATAGTCGCAGCTTCGTAGGCGTTCGTGATGGCACGCTGTTTGATACCTAGCGGCTCTAGTACGCCTGTAGTCTCCATATCTCCGATTTCACCGTTCAGTATATCGAGTCCAATGGTCACGTTCTCCTCGTGTTGCCGACGACGGACATCAACGAGGGCATCGATCGGATCCATTCCAGCGTTCTTCGCGAGCGTTCGAGGGAGTGTTTCGAGCGCGTCGCTAAACGCTTCAATTGCCAGTTGTTCGCGCTCATTAATTCCCTTAGCATGTTTTCGAAGGTCCTCTGCGAGCATGACTTCAGCCGCGCCGCCGCCGGGAAGTACCACCTGAGTTTCGATGGCCAATATGAGTGCGCCGAGACAGTCATCAAGAACCTGCTTCATCTCCTCGTTGATATGTTTGGTTCCACCACGGAGAAGAATCGAAACCTGCTTTGAGTTCAGGCATTCCGAGACAATCGCTAGTTCTCGATTACCGACCGACCGACGCTCAACGAGCCCTGCGTGACCGGTATCCATTGCTGTGAGCTGGTCCACTGTACCAACATACTGGGCACCGGTTGCATGTCCCAATTTTATCAGTTCGTCCTTTCGTGTCCGTTCGACTGCGATAATATTCTCGCGGGCAAGCAGATACCGAATCGGGTCATCGATGCTTTTCTGACAGAACACCACATCAGCACCTGCATCAGCGATAGTGGCGACGTACTCCTCGTAAACTTCGTCCTCGTAATTGAGAAACGCTTGGCGTTGCTCTGGAGTATCGAGGCTGACTGTTCCAAGTCCGTCGACCGTCTCAATCGTTAGTTGATCATCAACAAGCGCAATTGTGGCGTCTTCGATTTGCTGTGGCAGCTCCGCCTCTGGCGCTACTATCGATGTCGATGAACTCTCCAGATCTATCACAAGACCGTCGATAACCTCCGAATCACGGTAGCCGCCACCAGCGACAGCCTGATTGGTGATGTTGCGACGGTCAACAGTTCCATTCTGCTCAATCGCTTGTACCGCTTCGACAGCTATCTCGGCAAGGAGTTGCGCGTCTGCTCCCTCCCACTTTCCCGTGATGACTGTACGGACGATATCCTGGAGTCGGTCTGGATTGCGAGCATCGATCTCGATTGCTTCTTTCTCAAGCGTCTCAAGCACCCGTTCGGCGGCTAGTCGGTAGCCATCGGCGATAGTAGTAGGATGCAATCCTTGGTCGATGAGCGCTTCGGCAGCTCCGAGCAGTTCACTCGTCAGAATTACTGCGGTCGTGGTTCCGTCTCCCGTCGCGTCAGCCTGAGTTTCGGCGACTTGCATCACCATCTTGGCAGCAGGGTGATCTATTTACATCCGGTCGAGAATGCTTGCTCCATCGATCGTGACGATGATTTTTCCGTCTGAGGTTACCAACATTTTATCCATTCCACTGGGACCGAGAGTTGTTCGGATCACTCCAGCGAGAGCCTGTCCTGCGGAAAAGTTGGCTTTTTGAGCATCTCGTCCCTTAAGACGCTCAGTGGTTCCGTTTACTGCTGGTTGCAACTGAGATATGGTACGTGCCATTACACTACACCCTATCGGATTCATGATGGCATCCCACAAAAACGTACCAGTCTTTTCACCATTGACCAATG
>CAZSSY010000155.1:0-1915 GCA_964609565.1 uncultured Natronomonas sp. | reverse complement strand
TGACCGTCGAGGACGAACTGACGCTCGTGCTCGACGAGAACCTCGACGTGGTCAAGTACAGCAGAGCATAATTCTGTTGATAAGGGCCATTACGCTCGGCTCAGACAACCTCCGTTCGTGCGAACCGCCTGCGAGATACGCGCTGTCTATGCAGCACGCTCGCATAATTATCTATTGGCACTGGTAGTTTCTCTAACAATCAGTTCGCACACCTGACTAACGGGTATTCAGGCTGGAAAGATGTCGAGACAATAGGATTTCAACAGAGCCTGCATTTCAGCAGTTTACTATGGTACGAGCAGTACTCGGAGGTCATTGACGTTTGTTCCAGTTTGTCCTGAAATGAGTAGCGCGTCCTTTTCCGCTAAGAACGTGTATGCCGCGTTATCGGCGAGTGCCGTGCGTGCTGCTTCGCGATCGGTGACAGTCTCACCTGTTACCAAAGCACCGGCGGCATCTGTGGGACCGTCAATCCCATCTGTATCAACGGAGCCTAAAACGCAGTCGTTAGCCAGCTCAATCGCCCCGCTCAGAGCAAACTCCTGATTTGGCCCTCCCGTGCCATCGCCAGTGATCCTAACGGTCGTCTCGCCCCCTGAGACGATCGCTGCAGGTGGTTCAATCGGATGCCCAGTACGCCGAGCTTCCTCACCGATGGCGATGTACGTCTTGGCAGCTTCTCGCGCTTCGCCACGTATCGACGTAGAAAGGAGAACAGAGTTGAATCCAGCCTGCTCACAGACATCGCGAGCTGCCGAGGCTGCCGTAAAGTTATCAGCAAGGATGTGGGTACTCACGGTATCAAAGATCGACTCACCATCATCTGGTGTTTCTCGTGTTTCGCCTCGGATACCAGCTTTGAGATGCTGCTCGACTGCTACAGGGACGTTAATATTGGCGGCCGACAGGACTGCCATCGCATCTTCAAATGTCGAAGAATCCGGTGAGAGTGGACCACTTGCAACGACGGATGGATCATCTGAACTTACATCACTGAATATCAACCCGATAGTGTCTGCTGGAGCGAGTTCGCGCGCCAATCGTCCGCCTTTCAGTTTCGAGATGTGCTTCCGAACGGTGTTGATCCGTTCGATTGGGATACCGCTTTGAAGTAGCTCATCGGTCACAGTCTGTAGTTCCGACAGCGATACACCGTCGGCCGGAGCGGATAAAAGAGCGCTTCCACCACCAGTAATCGCCACCAACACCAGTGTATCTTCGTCACTCTGTCGAGCCTGAGTTAATAACTTCGTCGTCCCAGAAAGGTTCACGTCCGTCGGGATAGGATGTGATGCTTCGATCATCTCGATTCCTGATGTGGGAACTGGGTCGTCAGTGACGATGACGCCCGCTGTGAGCTCTTCGTGAAGGAGGTCGTCGAGATAGCTAGCGATCCTCCCTGCGCCGTTTCCGCCTCCGAGAACGATTACGTCGTCGTACGTGCTGAGATCATAGCTTTCGGCGTTGACCTGGAGCAGGTTTCCATCAAGGGAGAGAGATTCGTCTAATACGGTGTCGGGTTGGGCTGCGGTGATTCCTGCTTCGAGTGCATCGAGCGCGAGTTGAACTGTTCGTTCATCCGGTTCATCACCGACTCGTTCGAGCATGGACTAATCTGCTTGCTATAACAACATAAAGCCACGCTCGACGAACGGTGGTGAAACTTACCAGTTCAAAATTTCCGGGAGAGTAGGGCCGGATCCGCAGGATCTGTCTAACCGATACTGTTATACGATAACAAATACCACTGGTATCCGGACGTCCGAGCCGGGCGTCCTCGTGGTTGAACCCTTGCGATGAGGCGCCGACATCCGAGTTGCGCCATAGGGGCTGGCATTCCTCACCTCATCGCATTTGACGATAGTCCCCCTAACGATAGGCCTGCGATCAGGAGGAGTGAAAATAGGTAAAATCG
>CAZSSY010000154.1:0-2033 GCA_964609565.1 uncultured Natronomonas sp. | reverse complement strand
ACGCCATCGAAAACGCCCGGGACGCGGTCGGGGCCATGCACGAGCGGGAAGGCTTTGACCCACAAGAGATGTTCTCCAGACTCGACATCACGGCGGACATCGCAACATACACCCGAATCGACGGATAGTGTGATGCTCTAGCTGACGGTCCACCGGCTCGGCACGGTGGTGCTTGAGGGCCTCCAGTTCGGCGGCAAGTGCAATTACCTCCCACGGCGAGGTTGAACTGGAGGACACGTGAATGGTTGACTCCATAAGCAAGCCCACCCAGAGTTTGGTAATTATCCAACACAATATTTCTTCTGAAAACCACTATGTTTCGACCCCCTGTAGATCCATAGTACGGAGTACTCGTCCAATGCAACCCTGTGTGCTGTGTGCCGGAACCGAAGACGGTCTCCGAATCGCGCGGATCACCGACGGGGACAGGATAGAACACCCAGAAGCAGGGGTGAAAGGGCAAGCAGTCAGAGCGATTGCGCTACGTCCGGATGATCCGTCCACCGTGTGTATTGGCTATGGTCTGGCGTCCGGAGGTGACTGTCCGTGGCTGACGTGACCTTCGGTTTCCCGATCGTTCCGGCGGATCTCTCGTTCGGGGCGATCCGCCAGCTCGCACAGGAGGCCGAATCGCTGGGTTACGAGATGATCTCTGTTGGCGACCATCTGGTCCGGGAGCAACCCATCTTCGAGCAGTGGACGACGCTGGCATTCATCGCCTCCTGTACCGACACCATCAAAATCGGGAGCCTGATCACGAATCCGGCGTTCCGTTCGCCCGCTCTGCTCGCGAAAATCGGGGCGACCGTGGACCACCTCAGTGACGGCCGACTCGTCTTCGGAATCGCCGCGGGCGGGGATCAGCAACGGGAGTACACCGCGACCGGGTTTGAGTATCTGGAACCCCTGGATCGAATCGACCGGATGGCCGAAGCCATAACGCTGTTACAATCTCTCTGGAGTGAAGATGACGTTTCGTTCGATGGCACCTACCATATGACGGAGGACCTCTCGCTGGACCCCAAACCGGTCCAAGACCCGCATCCCCCGGTCTGGATCGGGCAGGATACATCGGCTCGCACACTGGATATCGTCGCCGAAACTGCCAATGCGGTCAACATGCACGCCGAGTCACCGACTCACGCTGATCGGAAGATGGACCGGGTCGAGCGGACCTGTAACGAAATCGGGCGCGATAGCGGCGGAATCGAACCTGTCCTGAAACACTTCGTGGTTCTCGAACCGACGCAGGAGGACATAGAAAATCGGTACCGAGATGAAGCGGAACAAGCGGGTGTCACACCGGCGGAATACGTTACCGAACTCAAAACAGACAATCCCGACGTGATCATCGGCACCCCCGAAGCGTGTCAGGATCGATATCGAAGCTTCATCGATGCCGGGTACACGCATTTCACCCCGATTGTGCTCCCGAACTATGGCGACGAGGCACTCCGCAATATGCGGTTGTTCGCTGACGAGGTGATGACGCCGCTCCAGAAAGCCTGAGCATGTACGTGCCCTACGGCATCCGGACCGCACCTAGTCCGTATCGCTCCCCAGCCAGCCGACCATGCGCTCCTCACGAGTGTCGACCGCTGGGATGAACGGCTTGCTGTCCAGCAACGGCGTCCGATCCAGCATCTCGACGCCGCTGAAGCTGAGCGTGATTCCCTCGACAGCGGTTCGTTGGACGACGGACATACCGATGGGAGTCGGCAACTAGGGTGTTCTGGTGGCAAAGAAGCCATATTTGACATCGTCAGAGGACGGTCCGGTGAGCAGTTGGATCTCCCCGAGGATGTCATAGAATTATTCGGCTCTGTTGAAACCATCAGTCAGTGACAGTTTCACGAGACCATGCTGGATCTGGGGCGCGTATGCAGCAAACGCTGGACCCAATTAGCGAAGGCAGTGATCGGTCGATACAGAGGAGTTAGATAACGTACCAACCAAGACATGGTTCATTCTTATCAATAGCAGTATGCCGATATAGGGTATGTCTCTAAGTCGGTGCTGGGAGTCGTTGAAGT
>CAZSSY010000153.1:0-2037 GCA_964609565.1 uncultured Natronomonas sp. | reverse complement strand
GACGCGTAGACACAGAACTCGATCTGGTAGCTGTGGGGCATGCCACCAGTGTTACGTGGGACCGACGCTACCAAGCAGGTTCGTTTGCGATGAACGAGTACGACTGGAACAGATCAGTATTAGATCAGCTGGATCATCCGGATTACTCCTTCAGTGGGACGGGTACTCGCCCACTCGACGATCTTTCTATCCACCGATATTTCCAGTCTGGCGACGCCGTTGAGTTCAGCGAGTCCGAATACTACGGTGTATTCGATGCTGCGAACAAGCTCGCCGGGGATATTGAACGGGCTGCTAAACTACTGGAAACGACACTCCCTCACCTTGATGTCGGAGTCGTCGTCGACGAGTGGGGTGTCTGGCACCCCGAGTTTGATCCCGCCAATGGTGCGGTTTCTCAGCGAAGTACTGTCCGGGATGCACTTCTGTGTGCGACAGTCCTCGACATCTTCAACAATCGAGCGGATGTCGTCTCAATGGCCAACCTTGCAATGCCGGTCAATGTCGTCCATTCTTTGATTGAAACAGAGGACGACGCTGCATGGCCGACTCCATCATACTGGGTATTCGAATTGTATAAGCCTCATAAAGGTAGGACGGCTGTTCGAGTGAATACAAATCCGGATGCCCAGAGCGCTAATGGCCGCGACGTGGCGGACTTAAGTGTGTCTGCATCGGTTGCCGAGGACTCCCTCTATGCCACGGTCACTAACCGGAATCGGGACGAGTCATTCGATCTCTCAATTGAGACCGGGAGAAGAAAGGTGTCCAAAGACGCTACAGCGCGAATGTTGTTCGGAGACTCCGACCCCTCGGAGTACTCACGCCAGGAAAATCATGAGAGGTTCGCACCCGATGAACACCCCGTCGATACCACGAGCGAGGGACATGTAGCGATCAGCATGCCGCCCGCTTCGGTGGCAGGGGTCGAGATCAGCTTGGAAACACGATAACACACAAATGATGATTGGAATACACACGGCCCGAAACCGTCTCCAAGAGAGCATTGTGAGGAGGGGCGTTGATAAAAAAAAAGCCCAGTGTCCCAACCTTTGCCGCCGAAAAGAATTTAAGAGCAAAAACGGAGACTATTCCAATGGCATCTATTGAGATAGAGGACCTCCGTAAGGAGTTCAACGTCAAGGGCGGGAAGGAAATCGCCGTAGATGGGCTCAACCTCCGTATCGAAGAAGATGAGTTTGTGACTCTAGTTGGTCCATCGGGGTGTGGGAAGACAACGACACTGCGGTGTGTGGCTGGCCTAGAGACCCCTACTTCTGGGCGAGTACTGTTCGAGGACGAAGATCTGACGGACGTTCCTCCTCACAAGCGGAATATTGCGATGATGTTCCAAAATATTGCTCTCTATCCTCATATGAGTATTATCGATAACATTGCTTACCCACTGAAGGTTCGTCGCGTCTCGAAGTCTGAGCGATACGAACAAGCGAGAGAGGCCGCCGAGGTGATGCAAATCTCTGAGCTTCTCGAGAAAAAGCCCGGTGAGTTGAGTGGGGGCCAGCGCCAACGTGCCGCGCTAGCCCGCACTCTCGTACAGGATCCAAGGGCATTTCTGATGGATGAACCACTGAGTGACCTTGATGCTAAATTGAAGGTAGTGATGCGCAAGGAAATTCAGCGCATCCACAGGAAGGTAGAGAAGCCAACATTGTACGTCACTCACGATCAGCAGGAAGCAATGACGATGTCAGATAGGATCGCTGTCATGAATGCTGGCCAGTTCGAGCAAGTTGGTACTCCAGATGAACTGTACGAACACCCCAAAAATCGGTTCGTTGCGGAGTTCATTGGCAGTCCGACGATGAATTTCCTGAGTGTGGAAGTGAAGGACGTCGATACTCAAAACGTGGAACTAATGATCCATGGAGAGGCAATCGAAATCCCTACTTCCGAGAGCGGTCTCTCTCGAGGTTCCAATGTAGACCTCGGTGTGCGCCCAGAAGCCGTTACCCTGGATGAGGTCGATGGGATCCTTTCGACGACAGTATCGATCGTCGAGCGAATAGATGATAGAAT
>CAZSSY010000152.1:0-2142 GCA_964609565.1 uncultured Natronomonas sp. | reverse complement strand
TGGAGAACCCGTATCGATCGATCCGGCTGGCGCATACACCGGTCCCTACCGGTCCAACGCTATAAGTGTGGAAGGCCATTGCATGCCCTCCAAATTGCCTCCCGCATCGCGTCGTGGGCCGCGACGTCGATGCGGGACGCGGTTTGGATCATTGCTGGGGGCGACCACCCCCGCGAGGGGATCGGCTCTGATGTACACTTTCCTGCCGGACGACGAGGACCACGAGCACCAGCTACCGACATCGGTTCATGATTGGTTCGAGGACGGCAGACCCGAAATGGTCGAATCTCATCGTCCGGGTTGGCGATGAGGGCCGCCTCGTGTCGTTCTCAGGAGGCCCACTTTGGATGGGCCACTGGTGAATCCGGTCACGGTTGGCCTCCCGTGATCTGACGAAGATTCCCGCCATCACGGTGAGTGAGGTGAGGTTCGGCCAATGTTGCGTGACGGCGGGAAGACCACAGGTACATCCCCCTGTAGAACCATGATAAATTATGGTTGGGGTATCGTCGGTCGAGATTCACGTCCTTCACGTGGATGACGAGCCGGACTTCGCGGGAATGGCCGCCGAGTTCATCCGCCGACAGGATGAGCGGTTCGACGTCGAGACGGCCACGAGCGCCAGCAAGGCGCTCGAACGGCTCCGATCGAACAATATCCATTGCATCGTCTCGGACTTCGACATGCCCGGCCAGAACGGCATCGAGTTCTTAGAAGCCGTCCGGACCGAGAATCCGAACCTGCCCTTTATCCTGTACACTGGGAAAGGGAGCGAGGAAGTGGCAAGCGACGCGATCTCGGCCGGCGTGACCGATTACCTGCAGAAGGAAACGGGAACGGGGCAATACGAGATTCTCGCCAACCGGATCAGCAATGCTGTGGAGCGGTACCGGTTCGAAGCGGCGGCCGAACGGACGAGAGCGCAATTCCAGGCGATCGCTGAACACTCAGCTGACACCATCGTCATCATCGACGCTGGTGGTGAAGTTCAATTTGTCAACCCCGCTATCAAAGTCCAATTGGGATACGACCCAGACGAAGTAGAGGGAGCGCAACTGACCGAGATCGTGCCTGAACGATTGCAGGATAGGCACATCGACCGCTTTACTCGATATCTCGCTACTGGCGAGCGAACCGTCGATTGGTCCAATGTCGAGTTCCCCGGTCAGCACAAGGACGGCTCGGAAGTTCCGCTCTCGATTTCTTACAGTGAATTCGAACAGGACGGGGAACGGCGATTCATCGGCATCTTGCGAGACATCTCCGAACGGACCGAGACAGACGCGGGAATGCGGTAACGGTAGACGAGAGAAGGAACGGCTGGGTCGTTCATTGACTCTGATAGAACATCGTGTCGAATAGCGGGGCGGTTACTCCGTCGTCGGGCGACAGCGTGAATGTCGTGGGAGAGATTCTGGCTTCAGTCTACAGATTCCTCGCCACCATCGGTTTGACCCATCGGAGTTGGTTCGGTCCCAGGGGCGCGTCCGGGAAGCCAGTTGCCGATGTTTGCGGCGACGTAGTTCTGGCCGGCCCCGCCCAGTGCACCGCCAATCGGCGTGTTCATAACGAGCCGATCGACGTCCGTCCGTCGGCGAGGCGTCGGACGGCCCCGCCAAGTAGGCGGCCGACGATCCAGCCGATGATCGGGATGACGAGCGCGCCGATGAGCTGGGGGAGACAGTTGAGTATTCCACCGGCGGTGTCTTGGAGATATTTCGTGACCCCCGGGGCACCGATTTTGGATGGCGATCGACCCTGGCTTGGACACACCCGTAGTTGAAGAGATGTAAATTGTGATATTCGACCTCTGTGGCTGGTTGCGTCACCATATCGAAGAGGCTCACTTGGAGACCGGCAGTAGGGGCGGCGTGCCACCTCGTCACTGGTTGGCCTGCTCTCTCGAACGACCGACAGGAACCTTGTAGTCAGAAAGTTGGTGTAATGCACTCCCGGTATCGAGTGTGGATAGTGCGACCTACCATATATTAACGAGGTGATACTTACCGGGTCACAGCGTTTCGATACGAAGGTAATTACAATGGTCGATCCATCCGACCATTTCGTTCATGGCGATACAATCGGCGCACGAAGGCCGCCTCTTCGAGACGCGTAACGATCTCGACCGCGACACCCGCATCG
>CAZSSY010000151.1:0-2143 GCA_964609565.1 uncultured Natronomonas sp. | reverse complement strand
ACTGGCGATGGAGACGAATCCCCGCCCCGGAAGGTGGCGGCGGATTCGCCGACTAGGCACTTGTTTCCCTCCACTGTCTACGGATTTACCTCGATGCGTCCTACTGGATGACGATTGACCTACTCACGGAGATGCCACAAATAACCGGGGAGATCGGCCTCAATGCGGTCGATCTTCCTTCACCGTCCACGTTGTGTAAAGCGTTCGACCGGATCAGCATGGGCGTCTGTCGAGTGTTGCTACGCCAGTCGGCGCAGCTACACGATCCATCCAAACACGGCATGATCGACACGACATTCTACGAATGAGATCGTGTGAGCCGCCACTACCACCAGCGAACGAATTACTGCGTTCAAACGCTCAAAGTCACAAAACTCGTCGATACAGCAACGTAAGCCGTTCTTGATCTTCACTGTTCGACGACGTTAGAAGGAAGCGATGCAGACCTCTGTGAGCAGATCGCCCGCCGCAATGCGGGCGATCTGCGGTCACTTGCCGCTGACAAAGGCTACGATAAGCAAGCACTCCGCGAACGGCTCCGTGAACTCAACATTCGTCCGCTAATTAAACATCGAATCTTTGTTCCATACGATCACGCACACAACGCCGTATTGACGACAATCGATACGCTCAGCAGTCACTGACTGAAACCGTGAACTCCGCAATCAAGCGCTTGCTCGGCTACGCCGTGCGAGCGCATACCTGATATCGAGAGTTCCGCGAAATCGCCCTGATGTGTGTCGTCTATAACATCAAGCGGGCCGTCAAACAGTGAAACCTAACGCCGCATATCGATTCAACACAGCTGCAGACTCACAACACATAATTCTAATGATTCAATAAACTATTAGAAGAGTGAAACACTTTATTACATATAACTTTGTAAATATTGGTATTGAATGGAAAGAACAGACAGACTACTGTTCCGTTGACAAGGTCCGATGGCCGCAAACTAGGTGAAACTGCCGATAGAACCGGCCTCCCGGAGTACGAAGTAGTACAGCGCCTGTCAGGCTCGGCCTGCAGGATATCGATGAAATCGACGGCGGGGTGCTGTTCGGTGCGATGTCTGGTTCGAGAACAGAGGATCGCGCTGACTAACCACCAATGTCCAATCTGGGCGACAACCCACGAGGTCGCACTCGACTGGACGGCGGCCCTGGCATGAGGCATTCAATATGCAATACACCACACAGAATTCGATGATTTGTCCGGCACAGATGTATCGACCCCGGCCTTCCGACGGCAATACTGTCACTCCACGAAGGAGATATGGTTGCGGAAGAGACTTGACGGCCCGGAACGCGGCTGGGTGGAATGTACAGTCAGGTGAGCGCTTGGCTCCCGAAACGAGGACGGTAAGAGTGAGTGGGCTGACAGGCCCGACTGACGAGTTCAGGCAGGTACACACCCCCACGATGTTCGGCCTGGCACCGCTGTCTAGGAGGTCGGGGCTGCTCGGAGCAGGACTATGAGCGAACTCACCGAAGTTCACCGACGGATCGCCGATGTCCTTGAGCCGCTCGAACGGATGGGTATCGACGCAACGATGGAAGAACGGACGATGGACGACGGTGACCTGTGTCTCACCCTGAATCTCAGGCTTCCGCCGGCTCCTGACTCGGACGATGGCGACGAGGCTAGAGAGCGCTCCGAGAATGTGGAAGCGCAGTGCAAGCAGGTCACCGGGCGGGCGGCAGACCTCGAAACACGCATCGCCGAACTAGAGGACCGAGAGGCTACCAATAAGACGGACCCGAGTAGAAAAAGCTCTGGCGTGAGCCATGATGGTCTCACCGACGGCGAGCGTGAGACCCTCCACGCATTACAGGAATTAGGTGGATCCAGGTCTTCAGGAGACATAGCGGACGAGGTCGACGCCACGCTGCAGAGCGTTCGGTCGTGGCTACCCAAACTCGCGCAGGCTGGCCACATTCAGAGCGTGCCTGACCCAACTGACGGCCGGCGGAAGCTATACTCACCCGTAGAGTGCGACGAGCCCACCGACGACGAGTCGTCCGATGACGTGGACGGGACGGCCGAAGAGGACGTGGACGAGACAGGCGAGGACGTGGACGGGACGGCCGAAGAGGACGTGGACGAGACAGGCGAAGACGTGGATGGGACGGCCGAAGAGTTCGAA
>CAZSSY010000150.1:0-2282 GCA_964609565.1 uncultured Natronomonas sp. | reverse complement strand
TGGTCAAAGGCTACCAACAGCCAACGAGACCTAGACCCCCAACCGAACCAAAGTAACAAATGGGATTAGATGAATGAGGATTTTGCGGGTTGCGCAGCGGCTGTATCCTGAAACAACCGGCGGTGGGGCGTACCACGCCCACGCCATGAGCCGGGACCAAGTTGCGATGGGCCACGATGTGACCGTTGCAACGATCCGAACCGACCCCGATAAGCCCGCCAAAGAGGAACGGGACGGGTACAAAATCCATCGGTTTGATTCTAAAATATCGCCATTGGGTAACGATATCGCGCCTGGTCTTGTGCGGTTCCTTAGAAGTGCTGACGACTTCGATGTCGTACACGCCCATTCCCACCTTTACTTTTCGACGAACGTCGCGGCATTTCAGCGGTGGCTCGGGGAGACCCCGTTGGCGATAACCAATCACGGGTTATACTCTCAAACCGCGCCTGAGTGGATGTTTACCCTGTACCTACACACCCTCGGGAGATGGACGTTTAACCGAGCCGACGTAGTCTTCTGTTATACCGACACGGATCGGGAACGTTTGCGGGAATACGGAGTGAACTCGCGGATCGAAGTGGTACCAAACGGAGTCGACACGGATCGATTCACGCCGGAGGGGCCGGAGAGCGAGCTGATAGATCACGATGGATCAGTGGTGTTATTTGTAGGTCGGCTCGTCGATGGCAAGCGACCCCAGGACGCAATCGAGGCCGTTGAGACGCTTCCTGAGTCACTTGATGTGATGCTATTTGTTTTCGGCGATGGGCCGCTTCGGTCCGAGTTGGAAGACACAGCTAGTGATCGCATAGAATTCCTAGGTTCCGTGCCTTACGAAGAGATGCCGGATGTGTATCGGGCCGGAGATGTGCTAGTTTTGCCGAGTCGGACAGAGGGTTTCCCAAGAACGGTGCTTGAGGCTATCGCATCCGATGTCCAGGTTGTTGTCAGTAATCTCCCCCAGCTCGAATCAGTGCTCGACAGCGACGACAGAATTATCGAAGTTGGAGACGTGGCTGGATTTCGGCAAGCTCTCCTAATGGAGCTGGAAGAAGGATCCGAAGATATCCGCCAAACAGTGGAGTCGGATTTCAACTGGGAAAAAACCGTCAAAATAACAACGGATCGATTAGAGCAACTCTAAAACAGCGCGCATCTCGATTCCTTCCAGGCATGGTCATCCTTCCTCATTTTAAGTTTGCCCGCTATTGGAGGCTTATATGAGTCTCCAATCCAGTGAGACTTTGCAGCGTATCTACGCGGCGTCTCCTGTGGCCCTCCAATCTGCGGCCGTTTCGGTACTCGGAGCAAGGATCCGATATCGTCGGTACAATGACGCATTTAGAGACCACGCTGAGGAGTATATGGGTCGACAGTGGAAGGGGACGGAATTCTGGATAGATCACCAGAACCGGAAGCTTGAGACGATCTTTTCGATGGCCCGAAACCACACGGAGCACTACGCATCACTCTTGGGGGACACCGCAGTGGATCCAGATCGATACCCTCGGGAAAACCTCCGAAATCTCCCATTTCTGACTGGCGATATTATCAAGGAGAATCCCAGCCAACTCATCTCGGACACCGTGGATCGGTCCTCATGTATTAGTCACAGCACCAGCGGAACAACTGGAACGCCAAAGACGACATACCACACGCCCGATAGTCAGCGGAGGTACTGGGCGGCGATGGAACGGTTTTATCGGCGCGGTGGTGTTCGCTACGGCGACCGTCGGCTCTCATTTACAGGGAACAAGATCGTTCCGACGAACACCACCGGGGGGCCATACGGCCGCTATGATCGTGCGAACAATCGAAAGTTGATGTCGAGCTATCACCTCGGGGAAGACACGGTGGACGATTATCTCGACGAAATCGAGGCATTTAGTCCGGATTTCATCGATGGTTATCCCTCCGCAATCAGCTATTGTGCTCGACGGGCGATGGAGACCGACCGTGACATTCGGATCCCTGCGGCGTTTCCCACTGCCGAAACGCTTCGGAGCGAGGAGCGCGAACTCATTGAATCGGGTTTCTCAACGCAAGTGTTCAATCAGTACGGTTCAATGGAGAGCGCAGCGTTGATCACCGAGTGCCCAACAGGCACCTGGCACGTCAATCCGGAAATCGGTGTTGTAGAGGTACTCAACGATGAGGGTGAACAAGTTTCTGACGGCGAGATCGGTGAGTTAGTGCTGACGGGTCTCAACAATGAAGCTATGCCATTGATCCGGTACCGGATCGGCGACATGGCCCGCGGCCCACCGACATACGAGTCC
>CAZSSY010000149.1:0-2381 GCA_964609565.1 uncultured Natronomonas sp. | reverse complement strand
ATTCAGTATCCGAGCCAGGAGTGAGGACAGCATCGAGATACAGAGTTTCCCATTCTCGGCGGGCCTCGAGTTCGCGACGACCACGCGTGGTCACCGTATAGCTATTCGTTCGCTTGTCGGGATGATCCTTTTCAAGCAATCCTTTGTCAATGAGTGTATCAAGATTTGGATACAGGCGACCGTGATGGACCTCCTTTTCATAATAGGCTTCGAGTTCGTCTTTGACAGCGAGCCCATGTGGGGTATCTAATCCAACAATGACATAGAGTAGGTCCCGTTGGAATCCGGTAAGATCGTTCACGGTAGCACTATAGATGGGCATCGTTGTCAGCCTTCTCGATCTATTCTAGCTATATGATGAGTAACAAATAGAATTTCCCACAGAAGGAAGATCTCCTCTACTTCATCCGGTTGTATCGAGAGGTGCTTAACCCGAATCGTATTGTGTTGTGTTCTCTATATTCCTCATCTCATGGACGGTTATATACGAAGACGGGATCAAGCGGGGTATGTCTCGACGCTACCCGACTGATTGACACGCTCGCTATCCGCTTCAGCCGATCGATTGACATCCTCAGGATTGGATTCTCGTGATTGAAGCGCTGTGTTGGTTTGCCAATGATGAGCTTGTTGGGGATGGTGACGCTGAGTATGCTCGCTGACTTGTTGATGGGATTGCAGCCCAGCATGGTTTTGAGGCGAGTGAATTACTTCGCCAAGCCGATCAGTCCTCGGTGAGCGGCGATCCGTAGCAACTAGCGGTCCGAATGAGTCTCTTTAGGGCACTACAAATCCCTCTATCGAACAGAGACGATATTCACTGCTAAGAGTACAACAAAAATCTGATACCATCGCGGAGAAATTCAGACGTAGTGTGGACTACTGGAATGACTCCCAAGTAGAGAAATCAGACCACCAGTGGGAAGCGGTTATCACATGGAGGCTATTCGACTGATGGTCAAGGAAATTGGCCTCGTCAGCTGCATCAAGTCAAAGCGCGATGACCCGGCATCGCCAAAGGAACTCTACTCGTCGGATTACTTCACAAAGATGCGTAAGTACGCCGAGACACATCACGACGAGTGGTACATTCTCTCGGCAAAACACGGACTGTTGGAACCGGACGGCGACCCGATAGCGCCTTACGATGAGACGTTGGGGAACTTCTCGAAGGCCGCACAACGCGAGTGGGCAAACAGCGTCCGAACACAACTGGCGGAGGCGGGAATCCTTGATTCAACCGTGACACTGGTAGTCCACGCTGGCACGGCCTACTATGAAGAACTCCTCCCTCTCATCGAAGATCACGTCGAGAGCATCGAGATTCCGACCGAAGGCCTCGCCATTGGAGAAACGAAAGCATGGTACAACGAAAACCTATGATTGAAACAGACTGCTACGCGCGCGATTGGTTCGGGCTTGACTGGTCGGAGTGGAAGCCGCTTGACGTGGATTCGTTTGCCGAGATCCCGAAAGCCCCTGATCTGTATCGCGTCCGTCATCGCCGCGAAAGCCGGCCGTTCCTCGAATACATCGGTGAATCTGGGGATACACGCCGCCGGGTACAGTCGCTGGCTCGGGGTATCTACGCCGACGAGATGCCGTACCGTGACCCACATACTGCCGCTCTCTGTCTATGGGCGGTTCGGGATGCTGTCGGCCCGGCGCTTGAATTCTCCCATGTTACGCCACATAAAGCAGCGGACGACCAGCATCGCAAGGGCAGCGAGGCCGCGCTTATCGCGCTTCACCGTCGCGAGACAAACCAGAGTCCGACTGGGAACTTCGGACGAATCATCGAGGGTTACAAGCAGTCTTTATACAGCTATAACGATCCTGCATACAAGGGTGGTCGTCTCAATGACGGGGAGAGCGAAGCGAATACAAAACAGGGTCTCGCCCCATCGGCCTGGGAGAATTGGCGAGACCCACGTGCAGACAACTGGATGGGGTTGGACTGGTCACAACCGTATCGACTACGGGACCGTCTCGATGCAGATCTACCGAAGAACGGTCTCTATCGGCTCTGGTACGATACCGCGGTGGCACCTTTAGCATAATCGGAGAGTCGAATGCTATCCCGTCGCGCCTCTATACCCACGAGAAGACGTTCGGCGGAGACGCACAGCTTGCCTATGTCGGGATGTCCGAGCTTGATGCCAGCCACAAGCGAGTTGAAGTCGAAACTGATCTCCTTGGTGCGTACTACTGCTGTGAACGTGTGTCGACTACGACACAGTTTGGCCACGATGAGCGGCTTCCTTGAGGATTCACTTTATTATAAACTGGGAATTGGTCTATTGACACCCCTCAGCACCGATCGGAACGGAATAGCCGGGAATCGGATCCTCTGGTGATTCATTCGGCAGGGGGGCCGAAAT
>CAZSSY010000148.1:0-2521 GCA_964609565.1 uncultured Natronomonas sp. | reverse complement strand
GACCGGTTCGATTTCACCCGAGCCGATGATGGTGCCGAACCGATCGATCGGTTTCTCGCCGAGGAATCGATTCGCCCAGCCCAGATCGGCGATTACAAGGTCGAGCGACACCGCGACTTCTTGGCTGGCTGGATCGATTCGACCGCCGTTGAGATGAGTCTCGACGACCTGTGGCAAATCCGAGAGGCCTGTATCGAGGCACTGTCTAGTTGAGCACCTCCTCGGCAGGAGTGCGTCCGTCTAAGGCCTGATTCGGCCGCTGGTGGTTGTAGTAGTGTCTGAAGCGGCGAAGCCAGCGGCGTGCGCTGGTCGGACTGCCCCGCCAGAACGAGTGAAAGCGGTCGATGCGCATGGCGACGGTCTGGAACCATTTTTCGATGTGGTTCCGGTCTTCGTAGTCAAGGTGACCGCTCAATTCGTGGCGAGCAAGGGCAGTCAGATAGCCGCCCGCATCGACGAGAAATTCGGTGTCCTTGATGTCGTGTTGCTCGGTGAGCCGATGCAGAAACGCCGCCGCAGGGTCGGTGCCCCGACGGCTGTAGACATCCACCTCAAGCAGCAGCTTCGACTCGGTGTCGATCGCGTCGTACAGCCATTTCTCCTCGCCGTCGACTTCGATCTGTTTCTCGTCGACGGCGACCCGCGACGGCGCCGCCGGCGGCGGGGCGTGCTGCGTTTCGGCCAGCGTCTCCTTCCAGTTCCAAACCACCTGATAGCAGCGATCGACACCCAGCAGCTCCAAGACGCCCTCGACGTCTCGAACCGACAGCCCCATCGAGTGAAGTCGCACCGCGAAACAGCGCATGGGTGTCGGCGTACGTTCGTTCTCCCAAACGTCTTGGTTGTCCACGTCCAACCGGTCTTTGAGGAGGTCGGCGAGTGTCATGACCACCACTCACTACGACCTCCTCGCTTCTCAAACTCGCTGAACTAGACAGTGCCGTATCGAACTTTGTTCCGAGAATTGACTATGAAAATCGCTTGAGAACAAAGAAACCAACCTGATCCACAAGCCTACAACTATATGGGACCTGACGGAAGATCGCTGATATAGGCGTTATTCACACAGTGCCGAGAGAACCGTCGACTCAATTTTTCGAAGATGCTCATTTACAGTCTCTGGTGTAACACCTATCTCATTTGCAATCGATTCTTGTGTCGTTTTTCGGGGGAGGTTGTAGTATCCATTCTTCACAGCAGTTTCTAACACCTTTCGCTGGCGTTGCGTGAGCAAGGCAGCGAGGTACTCGTGGCTTGGATTATACTCACCTGCTCGTTCAAGTGTCACGTCGTAGTTGTCTGGAATCGCACTGTTGACCGTCTTTATTGCCTGCTTGCTCCCGACGAACGTGAACTGAATCCCATCGTTAACGTGTCGAAGCGGTGTTTCGAGAATAAGCGGCGACCGAGTGATCGCTTCAAATATGGCTGCGACTTCAGATGTTGGTTTCCCGTGGAGATACGCGACGCCTTCGTCTTCACCTGTAATCGCGCAGGTCAGCACGTCAGGGTGAGTTCCCAGCAGTTCACGTGCCCTATCTAGGTCGCCGTGTAACTCATACAGGAGGACAAGCGTGTCATCAGACAGTGGGTGAACGTGGTTGATTGCGACCCGGGTGATTGATGGCTCATTCGCGAGTAAATTACTCGCCGGATGGAACTCGTCTTCCGGCCTTAGGACGAGCGTTGTATAGCGCATGGCCAATAGTCGGAGAGTGCCAGCGTATAAAATAGCCTAGGTCAAGCTAGGCAATAGCTCGACGGCTATCATTACCGTTTCTAAACATGTGATGGGAAACGGACTAACCACGTCAGTTTCGAAGGAGAACCGAAAGTGGGCCATCGCCATCGGTGTCTTCATTGCCCTACTGAATATTGCGTATGCGGTCCGTCTTGGTCTTGCATTCGCAGTCATCATTGGCGGTTCAGCCATCATCGCATACGCCGCATGGCTAGTATTGAATTATCGGGAACCAGCCGATCCCGACCGAGTGTTGACCCTGTATCTACTCGTCATCGCTGGAGAACTCGTTCACCAGATCGAGGAGTACATCGCAGGGTTCCCACAGCAATCCGCCAAGACGCTAAACGCATCGGCGATGACGCCGAACTTCTTCGTCGTGATGATACTAATTCTGGCGGCGATTGGCGTGACTGCGGCGGTTGGGCTTCAATACGGCCATCCGCTCGCCAACTACGTCATGTGGTTTATCGTCATCGGTCCCGGATTCGTGAACGGAATCGCACACATCATCTTCCCGTTTATGGTTGGAGAGTGGTATTTCCCTGGGCTTCTCACGGTCTGGCTTCCACTAATTCCGGGAACTATTCTCATTCGACGACTCTATATCGAGGCTCATCCAGACAAGTCGTTACCTGATAAATCCGAACCCGTATGACTCAAATACCTCAACATTCGTTCCCCGTGTAAGCGGTCACGGCAATTCGTCGTGGCCGTCCTCGTCTGCACCCTCTCCATCGGGCTCTTCCTCCGATAGCGAGGGTCGGTCTTCGAGTTCGG
>CAZSSY010000147.1:0-2567 GCA_964609565.1 uncultured Natronomonas sp. | reverse complement strand
AGGAGGATTGAGCGGCAGATATATCATTATACATTAATTCCTTCTAGAGAATATAGTCGAGGTTCGCAACCATTCGTGTTCAACCAGAAAAACAGCAGAACACACGCAGCTGTTATCGTGATGGTAGCGATACTGGTTCTTGCAGGATGTAGTACGGGCAGTAACCCGGGAACCAGGATCGAGTCCGGGCCACAGGAGCGGACGACTGAACTTCTACTCGTTTTCGGAGTGGGCCGTCGATCCGTCGAAATCGGCTTCGACTGCAGCGGCTAGCTGGAACAGAGTCGACTCGTCGAATCGGCGACCGACGAGTTGGAGCCCGACTGGCAACCCGTCGACCATTCCACATGGAACCGACACGGCGGGATGGCCGGTCTGGTTGAATATACCGGTGTTGACAGGGATCGTCGACAAGCGTTCGACCCGCTTGACACGGCCGGCATCAGGATCGTGTTCGACCGCCGTCATCGGCGATGTTGGAAGGACGAGTGCATCACACAAGGTGAGTTTCTCGTCGTACTCCCGGCTGAGTGCGAGTACGCAATTCTTGGCACGAGCGTATCCGCTCCAACCCGGGTGCTTGGAGTCGATCAAGGATACCAGTGAGATGTTCGACACCTACAACAGCAACGACTGTTTCAACACTGTCTCTGTGGTATAGTTCGTACAATCGGCCTGCCATCACGTCGTCACGGGGAGTCAGTTGGAGGTGGGCGGTGATGGCGTTGGAGATGGTGCCGTTTGATATCGAGACGACAGGGTTCGAGGTGACGGATGAAGTGACTGTGGTCGGGGTCGAATTACCGCTTGGCTGTCGGATGTTCTTGCAGGCGGACGAGGACACCGTGAACGGTGAGCGGGCGGCCGCTGAGTTGGAGGCGACTGTTGGGGAGCGGTGTGGAACGCATGTGAAACTCTCGGTGCATGCGTCGGAGGCGGCGTTGTTGGAAGCGGTTGGCGTGTTCGCCCGGGAGCGATTACACGGTGAGGACGTGTTGCTGGTTGCGTTTAATGGGGAGCGATGGAAGGACGGGTTCGACTTGCCGTTTTTGCGGACGCGGCTTGCGGCGACAGATGTGGAGTGGCCGTTCCGCGATATGCCGTACGCAGATCTGCTCCCGGTGGTGACGCGGCGGTTTAACGTGACCGTGGACGGTGAGGAGCGGTCAACGTTGCCGGGAGCGTACGAGTCGCTCATCGACGGGGATCTCAACGAACGAGATCCGTTCGACGACAGTGGTGAGGCGGTCACGGCGTTCGCGGAAGCACGGTACGCTGACTTGGTGACGCACAATGTTGTTGACGTGCTGCGAACCGGCGCATTAGGCTAGATGACGCGGCGGTACTGCTCGAAATCGGATTATTCGCTGAAATCACTGACACCGACGATTCACGACACATGACACGACAGAGCCAACAGCAGCACGACCAGCAGGTGAGTGACGTATGACTGGATTCGAAATTTGGGGTGATCTTGACCGGTTTCGAACGGCGGGAAAGGAATCATACGAGCATTTGTGGGGGAAAATAGAGTTGGATCGACGACGGGAGGCGAAACGCGAGCCGTGGTTCCCCGGTGAGTATCGGTTCAAAAGGACGGTCGCGGATCGCGTCCCGGATTGTTTCGTGCTTGGCGACGGGTTGAATCGGTGGATTGAGTTCGTTGCTGGCTCCGATCAACCGTACCGTGAGAAGACGCGGGAAGCGTTACGGCTGGGGTTCGTGGTTCACTGGGTGTTTCACACCGAGCATCAAGACCAGATGCGTGACGCCCGAGAGGCACTCGAACCGGAATTAGCGGCCCCATTCAGCTTCGGTGAGTACGACCCGTTGAACGGCACGTTAACGATGGGTGACCCGATAACGTTCAAGAATTACGCGTTCCCAGTGGAATCGATGCGGGAGTTCGTGCCGCGATCTCTCCTCGGGTATCGGGCCGGTGCAACACACATTGCCCAGCGAGACGGCGCGTACGATCTTGGTATGTTTGATCTGGCTGGGTGTCAACGCCGGATTCTCGCCGAATACCCGCGTGGGCAGTACTTCCGCGCCGTTGCCCCCGAGAAAGCTATCGAAACGGGAACCTTCGGATTCCCCACGGAAGACGGGCTCAAGCAATTTGTTGAGGACGGGCAGGTCACGCGGCTCGGACCAGTTCGACGTCGTGACGCTGAGGAGTGGGCAGTGTCTCGGTAGCCCCGATTTGTACGGACAGTAGGATGTCATAGCATAGCAGATAATGTAGTTGGTTCCAAACTGTTAGAAACTGAATCTTCTACTCAGTAGGTTTGCGAACTGAACGCTATAGCTGCGAATTAAGCAGATGCCGGATTCCGTATTCAATTCCACCGACGATAAGACCGATAATCAGCAGGAGAAACCAAAATGGACCTATGATGAGGTCGAACAGAGTTGGTGTGAGACCAGCACCGGGCGACTGTGCTGAATCAACCATGGCAGACCACGAGATAAGAAGCGTCCATCCGTATATGCCGACGGCAATAAGAACAGATGAGATGACATGGTATCGTGCGGAAGTGAATGCCGAAATAGCCCCGAGGAGAAAT
>CAZSSY010000146.1:0-2597 GCA_964609565.1 uncultured Natronomonas sp. | reverse complement strand
AGCACCCTAGGAAAGCAACACACGAGGATATCGCTGATCGGATGGACTGTGCACCCCATACTGTCACGGCGCACCTCCAGAAGGCCGAGGCGAAGATTGTCGCCGCCGTATTGGACTAAGCTTCGTTCAATACAACTTCCTGTCGGATGCGCGGTGTGTATTCAGCACCGCTGCTAAAACCTCTCACCGATTGAGGGGTTCAACAAGGCCTACAAAACTGAAGTCAAGGCCTTTGCCCGACATCTCGATGCCCCAACGCGGACCATCGAAAAACCACCTACTGCCGGGCTATGGCCGGACAAACTAATTCTGGAGAACTAGGTGCAAGCTACGCGATCATTGATGCCATCCTTCGAAAGCTGATCGATAACGGGGACGCCATCGATGAAATCGCCGCCACGCTGGATATCGATCGGGATACCGTCGAGCACGTCGCAACGATGCATTGGGGGTCAGCACACAAACGACGCCTTCCGCCTACACCGGACCCATCCCACCGTTGAGGACTGGAACCACTGATAGTGTGGATCTGACAGTTAATTCTCCGTATCTGCTGGGCGTGCCAGGAGATCGTCTTCGTATGCTGCAATGGCCTGGATGACTTCATCGGCGTCGTTCGGGGGAATGTCGTAGTCGTCGAGTGTCTCCTCGAGTATTTCGAGCGTCCGCTGGATGTGGGCAGGGGTGAATGGGATATCGAGATGGGCGTCGCGGGGCGGGGCAGCGTCGTAGTGTTCGGGCCCCCCAGCGGCGTCACAGAGGAATGTCGTTTGTGTTTGCCGGAGGTATTCCATGTCGGCGTCAGCGAAGAAGGGAGCGAGGGTTGGGTCATCGAGGAGGTGATCATAGAAGGCGTCAACCACCATTCGGATGCCTTCTCGACCACCCAACCGGTCATACAGCGACTGACGCGGCATCGTTCCTACAGATCCCGTGGACGGGCAATATTCCGCATGGATCCACCGCATTTTTTACAGGCTGTCGTGCCGGCGCCGTTGTGTCGCCATCCACAGTTAAAACATTCGTACAATATATCTTCAGTTTGTGATTCATTTGGTCGCATACACGCCTATTTAGTTCTAACACTACATAGGAAGAGTCCTATGATACCTATTATAATCCAATAAGATATAGAATCTGGTTAAAAGAATGTCCAGAAATACACTTATACAAATAAATCACTATGACAATCTCAGTCACTAATACAAAAAATCGATGCTATTTCTGTCTTCGAGGATGTAAAATATATTAGTTGCATGAAACACTGCGGTCCGGTACTGGGAGATCCATCGGCCCATCCCCCCATTCTACCAGGCGGAGCAGGCCGAGTGCCTCGGGGCTTGACCCCGAGGCGGTTCACTCGTTTTCAAGTGTCAAGAGTGAACTTGATGGGGTCGTGGGTGCAGCCAGTGGGCCTGCCGATTCCTGGGTCACCTCTTCGAGTCGCTTGACGACCGCGCGATCGATATCAAACGCTGCGGCAACCTCCGATATCGACGCCTGTCGCTCCTTCAACCAATACACAATGCCATCAACCGTCTCAAACCCCGGGGGCTCCGATGCCGGCTTCATCGGGGCGAGCCATCCGCTGTCAGTTGCCGACCGCTGGATGATCCGGGGCCGGATATCCAAGTGCTGGGCAAGGACTCGAAGCTGCGAAAAGTACAGGTCGCCAACTGGCAATACATCACCAGTTCGAAGCACCCCTACCCCACCTCGGCTCGACAGCCACCGATCAGTCCGAATTCCGGTGCCCAACACGAGACCATTCCGGTGCAGAGCTTCGAACCGACGAGCGAGCGCGTGGAGCTGACCTGTCAACCACATCTCCTGGTCGATATCACCGACTGTACCGCGTCTGGAATCACGGGCTGCTTGATGGCGCTCCAGTGATGCGGCGCTCCCACCAGACGCCGAGAGTTCATCAGGTGTGAGTCGTTTGCGCAGCTGCTTTGAGTCTCCCTGGATATCCAGAAGGCGATAATCGATAACGAGTTCTTCTGCGACCTGCCGCGCTTCATTGACATCACCGGAGCGTTCGTCCCCCGGCTGTACCACGAGGCCACACACCTGGGGACTGCCAACTGACTCTACAGCAAGGATCGCAGTGACCGTCGATGCAACCTGCCCGTCCAACTCTACGACCACCGTATCTGCCTGCTCACCAGCAACTCGATCCCGAATGTATTCCGTGAGCTCGCGTGCGGTCGCAGCCGGGGCTGACAAGCCTGGCATGGTCTCAAACGGCGGGTCAGTCATCGATTGAAAGATACATGTTCTCTCGTCTCATTCGCGGTCTGTGGTCCCATCACAATCGAACCGGGGCCGTGTCACGTCGCCATCCCGAGGGGCATCCTCTCTTGGCGATGGTTCCCTAGAATGTCTCCAGGTATCGGTCAATTTCCCAGTCAGATACTTGAACCCGGTACTCGTCAAATTCGGACCGTTTCGCTTCAACGAATTTCTCTGTCACGTGACTCCCTAAGGCGGCCGTGATAACCTCATCGCCTTCCAAGGCAGCAACAGCCTCAGCGAGGTTCCCCGGGAGGGTGGTGATGCCGTATTCGTGGCGTTTGGCTTCGTCGAATTCGTAGATG
>CAZSSY010000145.1:0-2897 GCA_964609565.1 uncultured Natronomonas sp. | reverse complement strand
CGATATCGCGTGGGTTTTCGGATATGGAACGATGATATTCACGGTCTGGTATATTTGGATGCGCCCCCGTAATTTGGTTGGACCATCTGGGCAGAAAACCACTCGGACAGAACCCGACGCGAGAACGAACGAAGCTTCCGAAACCGTCCATTGTGGCTCTGATACTGAGGATTCGACAGAGAAACGAATCATAGATACTGACCGCTGAACAATGAAGAATATTGCTCGCCGCCTGCTTGTTACCAGCATCGGAGTAGGCGTCCTCTTTGCGTTCGTGGATATTGTGAGTGCAGCCAATCTTTCGTCAGGGTTGCAAGAAGGAAGCGGTGATATACAAGTGCCGTCTTGGTTGTATCTCACAACCGGTGGAGCCGCCGTTGGAGCCTCAGGGATGCTTGCAATGTTCGTCACTGATCGCCGGTTGATTGAATCTATTCATCAGGCATCATACACTGTAACGATTCGGGAGACATTGCACCGCTGGGGACGAATCATAATAGGTACGCTCACAGTCGTAGGACTTGGGCTTGTTATCTATACCGGACTAACGGGCCCACGAATAGCAAACGCCAACCTCGCCATACTGGTTGTGTTCGCTGGCTGCCGGGCAGGGCTAGTAATGATGACCTACCTGGTGGGTAACATCTGGCCCGCACTTAATCCCTGGCGCACACTGTCAACCTTCCTTCCCTCAAGAGACGCTGAATATCCCGAGCAGTGGGGTGTTTGGCCAGCGGTTGGAGAATTACTTGTCCTCCTCTGGGTCGAGATCGTTGCCGCACCCGCACAATTCCCGAGAACACTCGTGATCATCGTACTTGCCTATAGCATGTATACGCTACTAGGGGCAGTCATTTTCTCGCCGACTGATTGGTTCCACTATGCTGATCCAGTGGCAGTGTTATTTCGCTACTACGGTGCAGTCGCTCCAATCCAACGCGCTTCCAATGGAATTAGCATCAAATTACCCGGTGCAAAACTCCGCAAGAGCGAAGTGATCGACGGGGTTAGTGGGGTTGCGTTTGTTTTGCTGCTGGTGTGGGAACTCACGTATAGTGCCTTTCTTGTCACACCGCCAGGGATCACCACTGTCGAATTCATCGTTGATCTTGGGATCCCCTCGCTTGGTACGTATCTCGCCCTGTTGCTTCTGGGGTATGGATTCTTCGTTGGGAGTTACTGGCTCGCTACCACGTATGCAAAGCGTATCGCAGAGACATATGTTACCACCGAGTTTCTGGTAATTCGGTTTGCTCCGCCGCTTCTGGGAATCGCAGCGGGCTACCATCTCGCACATTATTTCAGCTTTTTCGTCTCTCTTTCCCCATCGCTTGTACTCACGGTTATGGATCCGCTGTCACCGCCGGTACCCCCATTGACACTTGGATTACCAAACTGGGTTGGACTGCTGAACATCGGGTTCATCCTCGTAGGTCATTTGCTTGCGATCTGGGCAGCACATGCCACCTCCTTTGCCGTTTTTCCTAGTCGATTGCAGGCGATTCGGAGCCAATATCCACTCATTATCGTAATGATCGTGTATACGATGATTAGCCTCTGGCTGATTTCACTGCCGACGACCAATCCGGCGTTTGTCAGGTGAACCAGAAGCCGTAAAACTGCAAATTTCCAAGATTCAGATAATGGGTGTACATCGTCGTGACGTTCTCGAAACTGGTGTAGCCATCGGCACTCTCGGAATTGCGGGCTGTCTCGGTGGCTTCGAAACCCAGTCGGCGTGGCGCGACCCTCCACTCGTCGAGGATCGCCCGGACGCTGTCTATGTCCCCGCCTCTTTTGAAGAAATGGCAACATACGGAATGGCCACTGCTGGCGAATATACCATTGGTCTTATGTATACATTTCCCCACCGATTCTGGACCATCACTGGCCAACAGACGAACTTAGTTGAAATTACCGATGATGATTCGTTGCATCTGATGGTGAGCCTTGCCGATGCCCAGACAGGGACGACCATCCCGACAGACGTTCGCATGACTCTGGAGGGAGAAGGCACTGATGTGACTCCCTATCAGGGCCAACTCTGGCCCATGATCACCCAGACCATGGGGTTTCACTACGGTGACAACGTTGCTATCTCCGATGAGGGAACCTACACTGCAACCCTTGAAATCAACCCTGTCACTGCTCGCCGGACAGGCGACTTAGCAGGACGGTTCAAGCAACTCCAAACGGCGGAGCTTACCTTTGAGTATAGCTCTGACGACATCTACGATCTGGAGTTTTCCCTTATCGACGAGGGGCGCTGGGGAGAACGGGGTGCACTCGATCTAATGGACCACGAGATGCCAGCACCGACCGTCCCGCCTGCCGAGGAGTTTCCGGGCACGGTTATCGGCACAGATCACAGTGGCGATGCCGAATTCGTGATCGCCGTCCTTGAACGAGAACGCTTTGGCAAAGAGGCCTATTTAGCCATCTCGCCACGGACACCACATAATCGAGTTGTGCTCCCATCGATGTCGCTGTCGGCGACCATTACCCGTAACGGTGAACGTGTCTTTGAGGCGCCACTTGAGAGTACGCTTGATTCCGAACTTGATTTCCACTATGGAACGGAGATCAGTACGCTCAACGCAGGTGATACGCTAACGGTTACTATTGAGTCAGTACCCCAACTTGCACGCCATGATGGTTACGAGACGGCATTTATGGAGATGTCGCCAGTTGAAGTAACCTATTCGCCATAAGTGGTATTCTAGGTTCTGCCACTATTGATGTTGTCGCAGTCCCCGCTTGTTGAGGCTAGATTTTGGTTCTATGGACGTGCGAACGGATACGAAGGGGGCTGTATACAACTACGACTCTCCACTACGCAAGTTGAAACCAAGATCGGTGCATTAAGCGGGAAGCTGAGCTAATTCATAAAAAACTCG
>CAZSSY010000144.1:0-3010 GCA_964609565.1 uncultured Natronomonas sp. | reverse complement strand
TTGGGTGACCTCGTGCTCCGGGACCACCTTGACTTTGCCATCATGGGCAACCAACATATCGACATAATCACGGAATACGGCCGAGAGTGAAATATCGCGCTCTTCGGCGAGCTCCCGTAACGTCTCAAAGGCATCCTCGTTGACGCGGAACGAGATTGTTTTGTTCTTATTACCCATTGTTAGCCCTATTTCGGTGTGCCACCCACATAAGGATTTGTCAGACATTCTCAGCGGAGACCGCCCAGGACAGCCCCGCATGGCGGCTTCCTCCCGGCCGTCAGCCACAGAAACACGCCCGCCCAATATATGTCTCCGGGTGCATCGCAGAAGAGAAGCCACTACCCGATATGACAGTGGATTGGTGAACGGAAAGGCCTATCCGGCCCTCCTCCCACCCCTCAGGTATGACCGTTGATCTCGCCTTCAATGACCAGGGACTACTCCCGGCGGTAGCGCAAGATGCCGAGACGGGTGATGTTCTCACGGTGGCGTTTGTCACGCAAGAAGCCGTTGATGCGACGCGCGAGACCGGTTACGCGCACTATTATTCCAGGAGCCGCGACGAACTCTGGAAGAAAGGCATGACAAGCGGACATACCCAACACATCGAAGAGATCCGTGTCGACTGTGATGGTGATGCGTTGCTCTATCTTGTCGACCAGGAGGGCGGCGCGTGTCATACTGGCTATGAAAGCTGTTTCCACCGCACCCTTGCAGGCGAGGTCGTGGGGACACAAGTCTTTGATCCTGAGGATGTCTACGACAAGTGAGCGCGATCTCGCGGCAGAACTCACCGCGGCGTATGAAAACCTCCGCCGGCTGGAAGAATCGATAGACGATCGAACGACACTCGACGCGATTGCAGATGGCTATGACGCGGTCATGCAGGTACTCGACCGCTGGGAAGAACGGGCCACTGATTGGGATGATTTTGAGGGATATATGGAGTTCCGGAATGATCTGGCTGAGACGTTAGAAGCAATCCCCGAGGATCTCCCCGTACGCGAGGCCTTCGTCACAGCAGATAAACACGTGAAAACGAGCGGTGTGTCGGAATCGCTCTCCCAAACTGATTTCAATGCCGCCCGGCAGGCACTTGAACCCGCCAAGGAATACGCCGACCGCCGGACGGATCTCACCGAAGCCCGCTCTCGATATGAGGCTGCTCGCCGACAGGCTCGGTCCCGACTGCACGACCTCGAAGCACAAATTGACGACCTTGAACGATTGGCCGACTTCGAAGACACGGCCTTGACCGCCCCGCTGGACGATCTTCGAGACCCAATTGAACACTACAATGATGCTGTCCAGACAGATTTCACATCATTCCGACACGACGCACCGGTCAGCGACTTCTTGGATTTCATTGCCACGGCAGCACGCTCCCCATTCGTCGACTACCAAACACCCCCGTCGGGCCTCCACGAATACGTCACGACCTATCCAGTCGGTTCTGAACCTCTTCGGACCCTCTTAGAATACGTCGATTTCTCCCAATCGAAACTGGACCACTACCTCGACGCCCCTGACGAATTCAACCGACATGTTCCCACAAACATAACCTATCTCGAACGCCTCTCAGTTGACCCTCTCGTGATCGAATGGCCGCCACGAGAGGCGGATCTGCTTCGGTATAGGATCCACGAACTCATCTCTCTCTTGAACCAGTTTGCCACAGAGCAAACGGTGGCCACGCTCCGAGAGGTCCGTCAGTTCACTCGCCGCGACGAGTACGACCAGCTTCGAGACGCGGCTCACGCCCAGGCGACTCTCTCCCCGGACGAACAACAACGCGTTCTCAATGGAACAATCACGACCGAGCTGCAGGATACCCGAGCTGAATACCGTCGGCTGTCTGACGCGCTTGACAACTATAGTTAATTCCCAGTCTCAATCAAAGGCAGCACCGACAACAACCCCGGCCGGTGACGCATCTTTCCCCAGCTAGAGATTGGTTGATGTCCCGGTTGCAGGATTCGATATTGCGTTGCGCATGCCGTCAAGTAACGTTTTTGCGCGTGATTGTGTGCGAGCTTCAGCAGCGAGTCGGACGAGCGGTTCCGTCCCGCTGGGCCGGACGAGCACCCAGCCGTCGCCATAGTCAAGTCGATAGCCGTCAATCGTCGACAACGTTGCATCTTCCTGCCTGGCATGTGCTTCGGCGGCCGCCAGCATTTCATCCCTCTCGGTGGGTGTCTCGTATTCGAGATTTACTCTGACATTCGCGTATCCACTGTGGTCTTCGATTACCTCGCTGGCCGGTCGCTCAACGATTAAGTCAAGGAACTTGCCGGCTGTATAGGCACCATCGCGAGTGATACGGTACTCTGGAAACAGAATACCGCCGTTGCCTTCACCTGCAACTGGGACGGTATATCCATCTGCCAGGAGGTCCTGGATTCGAGTGACAAGATACGTGCTTCCAATCGGGGTGAGTTCCAATGACGCGCCGGCCGCATTGACTGTATCGACGAGTCGTTGCGAGACGTTCACCGCAGAAACAGCCACGTCACCGGTCTCAAGTTCCGGGGCTGCAAGCGCCGCAAGCGCAGCATCGCCTGCAATGTGATGCCCGAGTTCATCGACGAAAATCGATCGGTCAGCATCGCCATCATGCGCAACGCCTAGGTCGGCGTCAGTCGACCGGACGAGTCGCCGGAGATCATCGAGATTGTCCGCGACCGGTTCCGGATCTCGACCGGGAAATTGGCCATCTGGCTGCGCATTCACGGACAGAACTTGGCATCCAAGTTCTCGGAAGAACCGAGGGCTGGTCAGTGACCCGGCGCCGTGCCCTGGGTCGACCGCTATCGTGAGGTCTGCATTGGCAACTCGATCCCGTACGCCGTGTGTCTGCAGTGTTTCGAGTAATTCACGGACGTACATCCGGTCGATCGACTCAACATCGTGGTGGCCCCCCACTGCGTCGTATCCGACGCGTTCAAAATTATCTTGATTGAGCCTCGTTTCAATTTGTTCTAAGACCGGTCGGGGGAGTTCGATCCCGTCA
>CAZSSY010000143.1:0-3043 GCA_964609565.1 uncultured Natronomonas sp. | reverse complement strand
GGTATCGAATTAGGCATTCTTGGTGGTCGATTACAAGCGGCTGTGTTTGCCACACTCTCAACGCCCCAAGTCTCCATCCTCGGTCGCGCGTTCAATCCGATCGACGATATGGAGTCAACCGAGATTGCCGAAGAAATCCAACACAGGTATGAATCGATTACCGATCTCCAGGAAGATGGCCGGTTCACTGCATCTGTTGGCGGGCAGTCCACACCGGTGACGCGCTTTACGGAGACTGCACAACTCATCGAGACGGGAGGCCAGATCCGTATTTATGTGTACATCAGCCAGCCGGTGGAACTCGGTGAAGATTTCGTGGTAACCCTTGCCGCTCATCCATACGCATTTGGCCAGCAGGCTGGCATCGTCCGTCAACTCATGGCGGGCGTCATCCATGCCTAGTCAGGATTTAGCTCGTCAGCGACGGTGTCGACCGCTAGAAGCCCCGAAGCGTCTTTACCTATCGCCTCTAAGGCACACCAACGAGCGATGCTGCTCATCCTCTGTGTCGACCTCGATGATGACCTCGGACGAAAAACAGCGTTCGAGACCCCCGTCATCGGTCGCGACGCGGTCGAGAAGGCCGCTGTTGCGATGGCGACTGCGGATCCCGAAGATTCTGATGTCAACGTTTGCTTTCAAGGTATACACCTCTACGACACGATTGAGGATGAATCCGTTGAGGTGGCAATCGTCACCGGGTCTGAACGGGCTGATGTCTCTGCCACACGGACTGTCGGTGACGAAGTCGATACCGTCTTGGCGTCACTATCTACCGGTGAAGATGTCCGAGCGTTAGTTGTCACCGACGGGGCTCAAGATGAATCCGTCCTCCCGGTGATCCGTTCTCGAGTCCCGATCGATGGTGTCCGTCGGGTTGTTGTCCGTCAAGCCCAAGATCTCGAATCGATGTACTACACGTTCAAGCAAGTGTTAGACGATCCTGAGACCCGGGGGACGATCCTGATTCCTTTAGGCATTCTCCTGTTAATCTATCCCGTTGCGATTGTCGGTGATTATCTCGGGCTTCCCGGCTCCACGCTCGGTGTCATTTCAGCCCTCTTGGGATTATACATATTGTTCAGGGGCCTTGGCCTGGAAGACGCCATCGATGACACGCTTGAACGTGTCCGCGTCAGCCTGTTCGCGGGAAAAGTTCAATTTATCACCTACGTCGTTGGAGTGGCGCTCTTGGTGGTCGGCGGTGTTGTTGGAATGGGCGTTGTCGATGAAATGATGTCTCCTGACCTTCTCACAGCGCTTGCTGGATTCGTCTACGGCGCCGTCCAGTGGATCGCAGCAGCGGGCATAATCGCGTCCCTCGGTCGTATCACCGATGAATACCTCGCCGGGAGCTTCCGGTGGCGGTACCTCAATGCGCCGTTCTACGTCCTCGCCATATCTATCATTCTCCATGGTCTCAGCGCTTTCTTCTACACCCATCCGGCCGCAGATCTGGGATATCTCGCCGTGATGTTGACTATCGGGACCGTCCTCGGGCTGACCAGCACCCTCGTGTTCGCTGTCGCTGAACAACGATTAACACCAGAGACAGACACCGACGCCGACGCTGAATCCGAAATTATCGGGTGACAAACCGAACTCAAGTCCGTGTCTCTCATTGGGTGGCGACGCTTGGAGGCCACGACTTGCTCGAGAGGTCAATTATGAAGGGATTGCGGCCACTGCCGCGACATCCTGAATGCCGAGCGATCGAGTACGCCACCCATCCCCGGCGTTTATCGCTATGGTTCCATCGACTGTAACGATGTATTCAGCGTCTTCGACCGCGATAGCTGCCACCGGTTCGGTGACTGGGGCATCTACAGTCTGCCAGCTGGCTGAGGTATCCTCACGACGGTACACTCTATCAGATGCGGCCGCCAGAACCGTCCCGCCAGGTCGGCTACTCACCGCTCGGAACTGTCCATCGAGTTCGTTCATCCACCCGTTTGCCAAGAGAAAAAGTCCGGTGGAGGTAGCCACATATGGACCGGTTGCTGTCGTCACGTCATAGGCTTCATTGAGCCCGACATGAGTCCCGTCAAGTCGATGGACGCCAGTTGCTGTCGCGGCAATGTTTCCAGTGATGGCGCGGACAGAGTCGACGTGGCCAAGGGGCGTCCAAGCATCGGTATACTGCGCGATCCGGCCCTCCCCGGCAGCGACAATGCCATCGTGAGAGTCCACAGCGGTGGCTGGCCCGAATTCTGTTGGCTTGAATTCAGTTGACGCTGATCGACCATTCCGTGCAACGAAGACATCCTCAGAGGTGGCGAGTACGAGCCGATCACGGGAGACCGCCACGTCGGTTGCCGACCGGTCATCAATGAGACTGAATTCACCAGCGAGAGCGCCAGCCACCTTCACACATACCAGTCCAGTGGCGGCTGCGATATAGACGAAGGTAGGGCTGTCTGTCTCAGTATAGACCCGTTTTTCGTCTATATCACTATCCAGTGGCTGCATACAGATTCTCAAACGTTGGACGTCGATAACACTTATCCCGTAATATCTAGTCGAGTACCCATCCGGATGCGATCAGTCTCCTCCATCCACGAGTCCGGCAGGGCACGGGGATGGGTGGAAGCGATCACTCGTCGGAATCCCTTTGCCATTTGCACTCTACGCACCAGACATGGAAGAGTTCGGGTCAAGTGGCGTCCGGGGGGTTGCAGGCAAGAAAATGACGCCACAATTCGTCGCCTCTGTCACCGCCGCTGCCGGGACAGTCCTTGATGCGGCTGCATTCGGTGTCACGCGGGATACACGGACGACGGGCCGGATGTTCGCCGACGCGGCGGCGAGTGCGCTGGCGAGCATCGGGTGTGATGTGCATCGACTCGGCATCCTCCCGACACCGGCAGCACAGGCCTACGCCGCCCGAGAAGGCATTCCTGTGGTCGTTATCACGGCAAGCCATAATCCACCAGAATACAATGGTGTTAAACTGGTTGGAAATGATGGGATCGAACTCCCCCGACCAGTCTTAGAACAAATTGAAACGAGGCTCAATCAAGATAATATTGAGCGCGTCGGATAC
>CAZSSY010000142.1:0-3172 GCA_964609565.1 uncultured Natronomonas sp. | reverse complement strand
GCTCGCTGCTCACCATTGCCTACACCACACGGGCCTGGACCGCGAGTTTCTGGGGTGAGCAATCACCGCCAGTTGCAGCGGGCCAAAGCAATCACTACCAGGTCGCGGTCATCCTCCTTCTTGCCGCGATGGTTATCGCCATCGGTATCGGGTTCGAACCCATCGCCCGATTCGCCGACGCGGCCGCCACCGCCGCCACCGACACGGACGCCTACATAGATCTTGTCGCTCCCAGCGGAGGCGTAGATTCATGAGAACGCGCACGTGGCCGGTCTTCGGTGTCGTATTCGCTGCACTATGGGTCTTTGTCCGCGGCCCACTCCCGACACTCGAATCGGTTGTGGGCGAACTCCTCATCGGCATCATCATCGGGTTCCCAGTCGCCTTCCTCTTCCGCCGGTTTTACGCCGACCGAACTAACCCAATCCGAACACTCCGCGTCTTCCCCTATGCGATCCTCTATATCCTCGTGTTCACCCGCGAAATCCTTATCGCCAACATCGATGTTGCCTACCGTGTCATGGCGCCAGGCCCACCGATTGAACCGGAAGTCATCTACGTCCCCCTCCGCGTCAAAACTGACCTGGGCGTGACAACGATCGCCAACAGTATCACCATCACCCCCGGGACCGTCACCCTTGACCACGACGACGACGCAAACGCCCTCTACGTGCATGTGATCGACGGCCGTGACATCGAAGACATCGTCACCCCAATCCGAACCTGGGAGGATTACGCCCTCGTCATTTTCGACGAAGTCGTCGACCCTACAGAGCGCCCCGCAGAAGTCATCGTGACCGGAGGTGCCGACGATGACGAGTGATACCGCAGCCCTGTTCGTCTATGACCCAGCGATCTACGGCGCAATCGTCCTCGTCGCCGCGCTCTGCGTCCTCTGTGCATACCGCGTAATTGCCGGTCCAACAATCCCAGACCGCGTCGTCGCCATCGATGCAATTGCCACAAACGTCGTCGCGATCGCCGTCTTATTCGCGCTGTTAACCGGCCGCGGCTTCTACATCATGGTCGGTCTCGTTCTCACCATCATCGGGTTCATTGCCACCGTCACCGTCGCAAAATTCGTTATCGAGGGGGACATCATCGAATGACGGACATCTCTCTCCTACAGACAGGCGTCATTCTTGGCTTGATCATCGTCGGGTGTTTCTTCTTGACAGTCGGCACCATCGGGTTGCTCCGGTTCCCGAATGTCTACAACCGGATGCATGCAACGAGCAAGCCAACGACACTGGGGACAGCGACCATGTTCCTGGCTGGCTTTATCCAATTCGGGCCCGGTGCAGCCGGCCTCACCTCCCTGCTTGGTATCGCCTTCCTGTTTGTCACGGTTCCGACCGGTGCCCACATGATCGCTCGATCAGCCGAACGCATGGGCGTTCCCTTCCTCGGGAGTGTCACGTGGCCAGAACCGCCGGGGCACTCAAACGATGACAGCGACGACACCCACCCAGACAGCCCCTTCGAGTAAAACCCCCGCCTGTCTGGCAGCGGCCGCCGCAGTTGCCCCCGGTAACCAGATACTTGTCAAGAAGCTGCGAAGTCACCGGTCATTTTGTTCGCCTCTATCCAACGTTTACGTGTACCAGAGGGAACCTCAGTCGACACGGACGACACGTATATTCACGCCCGGCCCATTGCCCCGGCTCGCAACAATAAAAACACGGACCCATGATCGGCCCGAAACCACCGCTCAATCGGTCTCATCTAAACGCGGAAGTACGGCACGGTCACCACGAGCAAAGCACCGAATGGACGTCCACAGCGTCCTGATTGATACACCCGTAGGCCAGGAGAAGGTCGTTGGACAGCCAAAAGACATCGTTGACACGGCCGAATCGTAGCCGATCCACCAGACTGGGCCAGACCAGTCGTCAAGCCCAGCTTCAGGCCCGCCAGCAGCGCACCGTCCCGTCTCGCTCGTGTACATTCTGTGGCTACCCGATTCCCGGCGGCGTCCCTCCCCGGGAGTGGGATGGCTGGCTCTTCTGTTCGCGGGCTTGCCGTGACGCCTTCACCCAAGATACCGACCCCTTTCGCGGCACCTTCGACTACAAACAGTATTACTTCAACGTGGACGTGCTCACAACTGGTCTTCCCGACGGCATCCCCGGGAACGCCGCGGTTCTTTTCGCTGGTGACGAAGGCACCCGCCTCCAGACCCTCCTCCATGAATGCATCTGGCGGGCGCTCCAACGCGGCGAGCCCGCCGTCATTCTCTCGACCGACAAACCTCCCGTGTCACTCGTCGACAGCTTCCTCTCACACGGCTGGAATGTCATCCCTTATCTCGACCGAAGCCACCTCCAGATCGTCGATCTCTTCACCGGCCGTCTCCACGACGCCGACGCCATCTCCACCCACAACAACCGCTGGAACAAATATCTCCGAACGCTCCTCACAGATGCTGTTACCCGTGTCCGCGACCCAAGCGACGTCCTTGAAATCGCGAACAAAACCGATCAAACCCTCCAAGAAACCGGTATGCTCAATACCGGTATCGTCGCCATCGACTACCTCACAGAACTCGCCGCCTTCGCACAAGCGGCACGCGCCACAAATCTCCTCAGAGAAATCCGCGCAGTCGTCTGCAAGACCCGATATGTCCCATTACTCGCCGGCGCAAGCGTTCCACGAACACCTGATCTCTACCCCACCACCTTCCCGCACAACCATGAATATCTCTTTGACGGCATTATCGATCTTGAAATCAACGACGAACTGGTCGCAAACGAACGAATCACTCGCCTCTCAATCCGGAAAATGGATGATGTTCCTGCCAACCACCGATGGCTTCCCTACACCTATCAACCCGCACGTGGCTTCATCCCCACGACCCCCGGATCAACCCAACCCACCCAGTAACACCACCCATCACCCCAACTCCACAGGATCGCTCACGTTTGCCCACCGACGACTCACCACTTCTTTCTCAGCGAGAGAATCCCGGCCTTCAGGCCGGGCGTGAATCGTGTCCGCTCCGTGACGCAACCGTCGTCGGTAGCCGGCTTGGAACCCGAACGCTTAGGACACGTCGTCTCGAACGTAGTATCACGGGTTCCGCCGCATCCCACTCGGTTGGCCGCTGAGGGATGCGGGCCGCATTCCACCCATGTCTGCGGTGCTCCGCAAGCCCGGTTGATGGCCTTCGGCC
>CAZSSY010000141.1:0-3178 GCA_964609565.1 uncultured Natronomonas sp. | reverse complement strand
GTTGGTATCCGCGTCCTTGAACTGACCGCCGTGCGTACTGCCGAATTGAGGAAGATTGGCCTCAAGAGACTTCCTCGCCGCTGTAACTCACGCTCCTCGATCCGTTAATCAAATAGGATGTCGAGAACCGGAATTGAAGCGTTCACCCGTCGCCGAGCAATCCCTTGGGAAGACCGGCGTCCAATGGTAATTGGAGGCCAACCTTTGGAGTGGATGGATCTGTTTAAACCCAGAACTGGTGACCGGATTCAATGGCCTTGCTGAATATATAACGCGCATCTCGCACGGTTAGATTGAGGGCGTCCAGTCGGTCGGTATAGGGGATTAATCACTCACTCGGGATATGTCGCGAAGGCTCCTATACTATTTCAACTCGATTCGCTCTCCACTGTCACTGTTGTTTCCTTGTGTCGTGGTTCTTCATCACCATCGATTTGGAACGCAAAACTGAACCGGTACGTGTCTGGCGGGGTTTCTGAAGACGTTTGAATCGGCACGTCACCTTCAGTATCACGCCCTGAAAAGCCCCAATGAGGCGGAAAGACCTCCCAAACTACATCCGGTGACGGCGTGAAGGTCGCCTCGCCAAGTTGCAGATTCCCTTCAGGGTGAAATTCCTCGGGAAAATCGCTGATAGACAACCCCGAAAGATTCGGTGCCTCAATGGATATATTCGCTGTCTCACCTTGTTTGACCGTCGGCTCTGTAACGGATAGTGTCTCCTCATTACTGCTTCCATCCGCAAGGCACCCAGCGAGGGCGGTAGTGAGGGTTAAACCGGTAGAGGTGAGAAGGCCCCGGCGTTTCATATCATACAGAGGGTGGCTTCTCGGTTAATATCTTCCTCCGATTCAATCCACTGTTTGACCAAATCGGTCGATATGCAGGCTCGACCTCATGGCTGGTTCAAAGGGGAGACACTGAAATCAACGACCAACCGGATCGGGCGATACAGAGGCTCTATTCATCACGTCAGGAGCGGCCAGCGAGAGTGGGAATTACATCCGGCCGTGCGAACTGCTATGCATATAAGCTAACCCGACAAAAGCCGGGCCGGTTACAGATTGTTTCCACCGGAAACCGAAAGGGCCTGCCCCGTGATGTGTCCTGACTCTTCGGACGCGAGGAATCGGACCAGGGACGCAATGTCTTCGGGTTGTGCAAAGCAGGAAAGCGGGATGTCATCGCGGATTTGTTCCTGGATGGTCTCGGGGACGTCGGCGAACATGTCGGTCTCAGTAAAGCCGGGCGAGACGCAGTTCGCAGTCGACCCGGACGGGGCCAGCTCCTTGGCAAGCGTCATGGTAAGGCCGTGGACGCCTGCTTTCGAAGCGGCGTAGTTCGCCTGGCCGAAGTTCCCTTCCTCGCCGATGAGACTGGAGATATTGATAATGCGGCCCGCATCGGCGTTCTGGATATCCTCGTAGAATGCCTTGGTGGCGTTGAAAACGCCTGTCAGGTTGATGTCGACGACAGACTGCCACTCCTCGGGGGTCATGCTCTCAAATGAGTTATCCATCGTTATCCCGGCGTTGTTCACCAGGACATCGACTGACCCGAACTCGTCATGGACATGGTCGGCCATGGTCTGCATGTCATCGAAGTCCGCCACGTCACCTTGCACCGTGATGGCGTCTGCTCCCACCCGGTCAATGTGGTGAGCGACGTCCGTAGCCTCGCTATCCGAGGATCGATAGTTAACCGTGATATCGCCGCCGTGAGCTCCCAACTCTTCTGCAATCCCACGACCGATCCCTCGCGAGGCACCGGTCACGACGACGGTTTTTCCCTCGAGTGCTGTGTCTGACTGTCTGTCGACTGTAGGCGTGGCTAGAGGCATTGTCTACACTCTAGTTCTAGCTCGCGAGGGAAGTAGTTGGTGAGGCACGAGGAGCTATGATTGACTCCTGTGTGTTTGTCCCGTGATGAATACGCGCCCTGTTTCTCGCATGACGCTACAAACATCGCCTGCTACTAGTAGAAATATCAGCGGTCAGTAAGCACCTCTACTGCCCGCCCGCTTCAGACAAACTCGGGCAAAACGAACGCGATTGCCGTGCAACATCCACCCTCTGTATCTCGCACGCACTTACTGCCAGCTACTGGATAGATACAGCGAGCCGTGCTGCATCCATAGCGTGAATGCAACACGAGAGACAGGTGAATTGTGGCTGGATCAGATCGGTCGGTACAGGAGATTTAGAAAACGGAGTATTTAGATTAGCGGGCGATGCTCAGTACGTGGAACCACGCAGCGACAAGCAGGGACAGTATGGTATATCCGATCGTGGAGGCCGTATAGAATCCGATTGAAGAGGCCGGGAGAACACCACTCAATAATTCCCATACGGGCCTATAGAGAATATCCACATAAACGAAGTTGAATACTCCCATTAAAATGCCAGGCATCGACCCCGAATTTCCCCAAATCAGCCCGATAAACCACACTATCCAAATCAGCAGAAATGAACCGAGGGCGATGTGAATCGGACTCTCAGGGCGCAACTCCGGCGTACTGTAGTTTCGAACCATAACCCACCAATGGATGTTTCTCTCGTATATTCCTTCCCCGTATTTCCGTAATTGAAGTCGGTTGAGTGTTCGATATGCACCTCTACTGACCCCTGTTTCAGACAAACTCGGGCAAAACGAACGCGATTGCCGTGCAACATCCACCCTCTATATTCAGCAGTCAGCTCCTGACAGCCATCAAGAAGATCGAAAGATCGCTGCTGAATACAGGGTGCGTATTCATCGCGATCCAGGCTTGAGGACAATGCAATTCGAGCCGATGGACACACAACAGAGGTTATATCTCGCCCATATGTACATTTATCATGGCGTCTTCAATCGAAGAAATCGAGTTTATCACGAGCTCGAAACACCGGGTAGGGGTACTCGAGACACTCGCCGAGGAGGAATGTGACCGGGGGGACCTGCAGTCTGCGACTGGTGCCCACGCATCGACCATCGGACGCGTACTCGGCGACTTTGAGGAGCGACGGTGGATCGAACGGAGCGGGCCGACGTACCAACTCACACCACTCGGTGAGTTCGTCGCCGAACGGTTCACGGAGTTGTGTGATGCGATGGAGACCGAGGGGAAGCTTCGTGACGTCTGGCAGTGGCTTCCGCGAGAGATGGAGGGGTTCTCCGTGGACCTGTTCGCGGACGCTGT
>CAZSSY010000140.1:0-3191 GCA_964609565.1 uncultured Natronomonas sp. | reverse complement strand
GTACGCGTTCCAATCAACTATAGAGTACGGCACGAATGACACGATCCACATTTCGACAGAAGAGGGGCTGGACGAACACGTTGTTACTGAGTTGGTGCACTCTACGAGGCACGAGCAAAACTTGCTGGATGGAAACTGGCAGCGGGAAGGAATCGGGGTTGCCTTTGCGGAAACACGTAACGGAACAACGGTATATATCACGCAGAATTTCTGCTGAGGCACTGCGTTCAAGACATCACATCGTAACCGTACAGTGCCGCTCTGCTTCTTCATATGGAGTGGTCGCTACCGTCGCGGCTGACGCCCGAGGGATTGCTTGTATCGAGACATTGAACTCCGGGAGTACCTTCCGGCAGCCCTTGTCCACCTCCTTAAACGGGTTCCCGTCCAGAGTGACAAGGGTAGATTCGCCGTGGTTCACCCTCACGCCCGCCTTCAACGATACGCCCTGATCGGTATTGCTTGCTTGAGTAATTATTGCAGGCGCATTCCCTGAGTTTTCCACTTGCAGGGAGAGGTGGTCGTTCTCGGACACGGTTGCTGACACGAGATCCAATTGAGGCTGCACAGGAAACGACACAGTCCCCATCTCCTCTTCGACAAGGCTCACATGTTCATGGATACTTCCTTTATATGCCACAAGCAGATACATCCCAGAGGGCGGACGGCCCTCGGCAGAAGCGACCGCCCCGAGAAAATCCACGGTTTTCTTGCCGCCGTACTTTGGAGCCGGGCTGAGAAGAATATCGTCATCGAAATCGTTTTTCGTGTGATACCGGATTCCGAATCCATCTATGTCATGGTCGTCCCCGAACGTCACCGCCAGGCGGCCATTTTCCGTCCAGTCGACTTGGTCGAAGCCTGGGGAATTGAACCCGAAGGTGAATGGCGGCTCTTGCGTTGTATTTGAGCTGCCCACGATGTCGCTGGGCACCCGGTCTCTCACAGAGGTGATGCAACCAGATGCGGTCCCAAGTCCAGCAGTCGTTGCGAGAAGGAATGTGCGTCTGTTCATGGCGCGACCTCAAACTGACAGTAAATAAATCTCTAGGGTGGCTAGTTATATAGGCGTCCGATTTGTTACTCAAATAAATCTGGCACCCCAAAGATATTTTAAAACTTGGGCCATCGACCACTACACATGAAATCACAGCGACACCTGCACATACTGCTGGCGCTTGTGATTATCGTCGGTGCTGCCTCACTCCCAGCCACTGCCGGCGAGCCGGCCATCACCACTCACCCGAATTCCACTGCCGGCTGGAATAAGTCCACGAGTAACCCCATCGTCGACCCGCCCGGGACGAACGGCTGGGACATGGAAGTCATCAAGGACGACGGAGTCCACTATTCGATTGCGCCGAAGAACGGCTCGGACTTCAATACCGAGAACAAGAAAGCGCTGGCGATCTGGACCGCGACGGACCCGGAAGGAGACTGGACCTATCAGGGCGAAGCGCTCAACGTCTCGAATCTGAGCGTGAACGCGACCGTCAACCCGGGGGCCGTACCTGATGGCGAGGGCGGCTGGTACATCTACTGGAACGACCAGACTGGCAGCAACGACGCTGGGAACGACCTCTACTGGAACCACACCACGCAGATGAATACAACCTGGGAGCGTGGAGGCCACACCGGAATCAGCTCGGCCGAGCTCGATGGGAACGACCTCAACGAGCCGGGCGTGATTCGGGAGACGAACCCAGCGAACAAGTCACGCCGGTACAAGATGCTGATTACTGATAATAAGTTGAAGAGCAACGTCTACGCTTACTCCGCGAACGGCGAAAACTGGACGGTTCACGGTGTCGTGGAGTCGAAGGCGTATAACGGCGACGGCATCGTCAACCCGGATGTCGTGATGGTGAACGAGACGTACATCTCCTATCACGTCTCGGCAGGCACGACGCAGGGCATCGGCGTCCAGTATTCCAACGATTTCATTAATTGGACCGACGGGGTCGAGGCGCTCTCGAACAGAGGCGGCCACTCGTTTGACGACGCGAACATTCACGGGCCGGACACAGTCATCGATACTGACGGCACCAGTTACTTATTCTACGGCGGTGAGAACGATTCCGGTGAGATTCGTCAAGGAGTCGCTGTTGGCAACTTCCACCTACCACCAGGCACGATTACCATGAACCGCATGACCACGCAAACCGACGACCACCCGTACGCCGAGAGCTGCTCTCGGCCACAGTTCCCGATCCTCCAACACCTCACTATTCATTTCAAGGACCACACTGTACCGTTCAGATTCCTGTTTCCCTGCTAACTGCGTTACTCGCAGTCTACACCAGTCCGACATCGGTTAGGTCGATGTCGTCGTGGTGATCCGCTGCCGCTTCCGCGACCTTCATGCGGCGCTGGAGAATCTTCGCAACGCGGCCGTTGATGCTCTCGATTTCGTTCTCCAGTTCCTCCTGGGACTTGATGAGGTAGTATCCATCTCCGCCCGAAGCCACTGGCAGTCCGTCTTCCATCAGTCGATTCCGGACGATTTTCCGCGTCGTCGGGAACGACTCCACGTTGTCGACCTCGATCACTTGATTGATTTCTCGGGAGGAGATCTGGTCGTCTCTCCCCCAGTGGTTCAGAAGCATGCGTCGGACCGTTTCGATCTCTTCGTCTCCATAGCTCGGCATGGTCACAGACTAGTCTACGCCGATATAAATCTAGGGTGGAATGTGCCAGCAGTAAAAGATACCGACGCGGTGTGCGTTATTCGCCGCGGATGACGTGGAAATAGCCGAGCTGCATCCGGAACTCCTCGGCGAGTTGGCCCGCGTCCGCGGCCTCCGCGGCCTCGATTGCCTCCGCGACCGCGTCATCCACTTGCTGGTCCGCCGGGTTCGCGTACTCCCGATTCTCCGGCAGCACGTCGTCTGCGTGCGTGTCGCGCGGCGGTTCCGATAGTCGGTCGGTGCTGGTCGCCATGGTCGTGGCTTCACTGTGGGGGTACTTGTATTTTTGGGGATAGTACCACGTCCTAGAAAGCTAGTCGGGGACTATGGCACGCCCGCTTGCCGGGGGGAACGCTTTTCAGGACAGCACACCTGGCATCAAATACCGATAAGACCGTGAGAAGGCCGATGCCCCTGCATAGGAGCTAAGCACTCCTAGCCGCGAGGCGAGTGGGTGGAAGGCCCCTCACGGCACGGATTCTGACCTCGTGAGCTGCGGCACCG
>CAZSSY010000139.1:0-3261 GCA_964609565.1 uncultured Natronomonas sp. | reverse complement strand
GTCAACAAAGTCGTGAACGCTGCGGACTAATTCATTCAAAAGTAAGTATAAGTGGTGCGTCAATAAACGCCCACCCGGACATGAAGTCCAAACTCGACGCGTTCACGGTCGCACTGCTCGCCTACTTCCGCGCCATGAAGGCTGAATGGCAGGCCATCAAGGCTGACGCGTGGGAAGAGGCTGTAGCCTTCCATCACGACAACCGCGGCCAAGCGACAGCTGGTCGTGCGGTCAACCTCGTCGTCGCCCTCACAGTTGGGGGTATTGTCGCCGCGTTCCTGCTCCCGGTGGCGCTGGATGAGATCGTGGATGTCAACACGACCAACTACAGCTCCGGTGCACAGTCGCTGTGGGACATCCTCGACCTGATCATCGTGCTGGCGGTGTTCCTGTTCTTCATCGGCCTCGCCATGCGGCGGAGCCCGTAGACAGGTAGCCAACACCATTACAAACCAATGCGCCAGCAAACAACCACCGACGACCGGGGACAGATGTCGGCCAACCGGGCCGTGCAGCTTGTCGTAGCACTCGCTGTCTTCGGAATCATCGCCAGCGTGCTGGCCCCGGTCGCCCTTGATGCTATCACCGAGGACGATAGCGAGTCTTTCACGGGAGTCTCAGAGGGCGATACGGTTGAGGTGAAAGAGGGCATCCTCAACGCCACGCTCGACAACACCGCCGGTGATGAGACGAACATCACCGTGACCGTGACGGATGTCGATAGTGGCAGCACAGCCCAAGCGACGAACATCACGGATGGCTCGTCTCAAGAGGTCACACTTCAGGGCGAGACCATTACGATAACAAACGACGACTCGGCGGCCAGCACGGCAGACTTCACCGTGGCCTTCCCACCGAACTATGGCTGGTCGGGCGGCGCGGGCAGTCTGTGGAATGTCTTAGACCTCGCCATCGTGCTGGTGCTCTTCTTATTCGTGGTCGGAATGGCCATGATGGCCCGTAACCGAGCAGTCTAGCGCCGACCCGTATCTTTTTCTTATCTGCCTTACAAACCGTGAGGTATGGCTGCGGGCAAACTGGCTGTCGCCTTCTTTGCGCTCGGCATGGTGGCTATCGTGGTTGGGGCCATGGTCCCCGCGACGATCGACGCGCAAGATGCCGAGGCGCGTGATACGGTCTTACTGGAAGAGGGTGACACGGCGGAGTTCGATGACGTGATAGAACTCGAATTGTTGGCGGTGAATAACGCGGAAAGCTTCGTCAACGTGACTGTAAGGGACATCGAAACGCAATCGGATGCGAATATCACGAATCTGTCCGTGGGCGAGACGAAGACTGTGAGCCCGGTGAGCGACAACGTGAGCGTCACGCTTGAAGAGATAGAGACCGGGAACTCGGCCGACCTGACGCCATCGTTCTCCCGTACGTACGGGTGGAATGGCGGCGCGAAACTGTTCATGAATGAGATGGATACCATGCTGACGTTGGTTGGTTTCGTCATGGTTGTGGGCGGCCTCGGGGCGGTGATGAAAGGATGAGTAGCGCCGAGCAAATGGTATTCATCACAGCGGCCTCTAACCGGTCAAACTACCGGGTGTATCATACCGACCGGGACTGTCCCCGACTATCCCAGGCCCGGGACGTGAAAGAGAAACCGCTATCCGTCCTGTTCGATGATGTGACCGAGTGCGAGTATTGTGGAGTTGGTGGTTCGGATGTCTGATGAACATCCCAACGAGCGCCTTGTGACGGCCGCTGAGGCCGACGAGCAGCCGAGACGGTCCATGGTATCTCGTCGGGGCCTGCTCGCCGGTAGCACCATGCTGGCAGGCCTCCTCGCGTACACGAGCGACCCGACACAACCGACCAACCCGAACGTGGGCGTGGCGCGGGCTTCACACAACCCCGACGAACCGCTGATAATCCTTGGGCCGGAGTCCGACCCGATCGGTTATCTCTTTCAGGATACGGCCGGTGGCATCATCCTGCAGGATGCGACCTCCGGCAATCACTTCTGGTACAACCAGAATGAGGACCGGTGGGAAACGGATGCCGAACTTGACGTTCCGGCGCTCGTGGCAGACCAACTCAATACCGAAGACCTGGCTGCGGCCACGGCCCAGGATGTGCTCGCGGTGGGGGCCAGCCCACCGGACCTACAATCCGTCAATATCATCGATTCTATATATTGGGGCTGGCCGGTCTGGCTGCTTGAGAAGACGACCGGTGGTGGAAGTGTGACACTCCCGGGAGAGTCGCCGGGGGTCCATAAGGCCCAACTGCGGGAGCCGGGGGACGCCTCAGGCGGCTCCGAGAGCCGGTTCTATGACCTGACAACCCCCATCGACCCATCGACACCGTGGAGCCTGAGGTTTCATGTCTCGAATATCGTTATCGACAACTCCTCTTCCGCCAGATTGACGTTCAACATCACAAGCGGGCCTGACCAAGACAGCTTCGGGAGCGTCAGCGATCAGATGACCGCGCAGGTGCAGGGGAACGGTGATATCTTGGCCGCCACCGAGAACGATACAACGATAGGCAGCACGACCGACAGTTCTCAAGGCAATGCGTATGTTCAAAGCCTCGAAACCGTCACACTCAGTTGGGACGGCTCGACATTCACGGTCGAGACCGATGACGGCTCGACGCCGGTGGCGGTCTCCGATAGTAGCAATTACCCTGCCGGGGAGGACCTATTCTTGAAGGTCGGGGTCCTTGATGCGGCGGGCACTGCTGCCAGAAACGCGGATATGGACATCGGCCGAATAGAGGCTGGCGTCTGATGTACCACACCCAAATCGTGAAGGCCGTGCTCGATTCGCCGGAGGACTACGAACCGGGCATCAACGGCGTGGTGTTGGATGACAGCCACACGATGCTATTGGCTTCGGACCACGATGACGCCACCCCAAGGGTCACGAAGGACAAGCTCGATGCGTTCGCAGCCGGCTACGAGACGGTGAACAGCCACCCTGGCACCGGTGCGGTGCGATCGGAGTTGCGGGATTCGAACGGGAACGTCATCGACAGTTCCGATTGACCCCGGCGTGTCTAGATACCGATGACCCACGACCTCACCGTTGAATCGGGAGACACCTACCGCGTGGACAGCGGCGTAACCGAGACACACGCCCGAACATCGGTCGCGGGAACGCTTGAGGTCGCCGGGACGCTCGTGTTGACGGGTGAGGAGCCCCGAGAGATACAACCCCCCACCGGAATTGATTTGCCGATGGACATTGACTTGCGAGACATGAACATGGGGATTGCCGTGTTCCTCATCGGGTCACTCGGCAC
>CAZSSY010000138.1:0-3280 GCA_964609565.1 uncultured Natronomonas sp. | reverse complement strand
CATGATATTTGATCTGCCATGCAAGAGACGCCAGCGCAGTAGCCCGCGACCCAGATGATAGTTCGGTCGGTACGTCGAATCCGTTCGGCATCCAAGCGACCACGAATGTGGAGTGGCCTGCGATAGACATTAAAATATCAGCAAACACGGTGGGGGTCACAATGGCCTATGTGTATCGCTCTGCTGACGGGATGCTGTACGGGAGCACGGACATATCCTCACTCAGTGCTGGCGATATTGCGCGCATTGAGCTGGACACAAACATGGTCGATGGAGAGAGCTATAATATCGTCCTCGATGCCGAGGGGTCGTCGTGGACGATCGGGTACGACGACGATCCATCCTTCCCGTACACATCGCCAGACGGGGATTTGACAATATCCGACGGGGCCACAGGGTCGCAATCATCGGCATCTGATGCGAATGCCATTGTTGAGATTGGGAATTTGCAATGATCGGGGGCACGGAATTGCACCTCGCACCGCTGGCAAAAAATAAGACCGCGAGCCGGGCCGAGCGCGACTTCGCGAGCGATACACTATTGCCACAGGCGGGAGGAGGAGCCCGTATGGACGCCGCACACACGCCCGCCGATGGCCCGTCGGAGCCGTTCGTTTTCTATGCCGCATCGCACCCGCCATCGCGGGCGCGGTCGGAGATGCTCGCGACGTTCGGGAGGCGATTCGATGAATCCTGACGCGCAGGAATCTGATGATGAATCTGGACATCACCCGCGGGGTGACGAAGGCAACGATGTGAATAGCCCGTTTTTAAAAGGGGACAAAATCTATCTCAGAGGGGTTCTGCCTGCCGATGCCGATGGTGGGTATGGTGACTGGATGAACAGCCGAGATGTCACCCAATTCCTCGAAACGGGATTTTTCCCCACCGCATCAACTGATCTGGAGGAGTATATCTCTACGATGAAAAGTAATGATGATGTTCTCTTTTTGGCAATCGTCGATACTGAGAGCGGTAAACATATTGGAAATATCAAACTGGGGCCGATAAACTGGATCCATCGTCGGGGTGACATTGGTGTCTTAATTGGCGAGAAAGACTTCTGGGGACGTGGGATAGCCACCGAGGCAATCCGTTAGGTGACAGCACACGCATTCACTACCCTAAATCTGTACAAACTAACAGCGGGGTGTTATGAAGACAACATTGGGTCGAAAAGGGCATTTGAAAAGGTGGGATTCGAAGAAGAATGTCGGCGGAAAAAACACGCGCATTACGACGGTTCCTACACAGACTTAATCCACCTCAGTATGTTTGCGGAAGATTTTGAGAGGGAATGAGCCAAATGTCCGATTGTTGTGGGGCATGGGCTCGATCGTCGGTGTCTAAGTCTTGTACGCCACTTATGACAGATTTTACCAATATTAGCGGATGAACCGATCAACTTTCGGCCTTTTAAGGCCTTTTCTCATAGCTGTGAGAAGCTTTCTATGACAATCTGTGCTAACGCTCCATCGTTGGAGTGGTTGTTACCGTATACAGCGAATCCGTTCCTTGACATCCACCCACGACTGATGTCGGGAGCTTTCGCCTCGAAATCGCTGTAACTGGTACTGTCCGTAGCGTTGGTGTCGGAATCGTTTGATAGCCGACACGGCGTCCTCCTGGCCAGTCCGGAGACTCAGGAGCTCGGTGGATACGCTTCGAGCGCTGACTCGTCCGGTTCACAGCCCCAGCCGGGCCCGTCGGGCAGCTGCAGGTTCCCGTCGCGGTACTCCGGCGTGGCGGTGAACAGTTCATCGTCCCAGGGGAGTCGGTCGATGTCGGTCTCCATGACGCGCAAATTCGGGACGGCCGCCGCCCAGTGCGCGTTCATAAACGTGCCCAGGTGCCCGTAGTAGTTGTGCGGCGCCACGTGGAGCTGGTGTGCGTCGACCATGGACGCGATTTTCGTGGTCTGTTGAATGCCGTTCCAGAGCGCGTCGATGATCACCACGTCCGTCGCCTGTTCGGCCAGGAAGGGCACGAACGATTCGTGCGGCACCAGGGCCTCACAGGAGGCGATTGGGTGGGGACTCTCCCGGCGCACGTCGGCCAGCGCCTTCGCACTGGACGTGTCGAGTTCGACCCAAAACAGGTCGAAGTCCTCGAGCACCTGGAGCGTGCGGATGTACCCTTCCGGCTTCATGTTGTAGTTCAGGTCCAGCAGAATGTCTACCTCCGGGCCAGCTCCCTCCCGGAGTGCCTCGAGGTACGCTCGTTGGGCTGCAAGCTGGTCGTCTTCGATGGTCAGGGAGGGGTGGACGGGATCGCCGAATCCCGGACGCCAGCCGGTCGGTTCGTCGCCGCGAAAGTCGAAGAGATTGGTCTTGAGTGCGGAAAACTGGCTGTCACGCACCTCCTCGCCGAGGGCGACAACGTCCCCGAGGCTCTCGATCGGCTCGTACCACTCCGGGCGGGTGATCCGATAGGTGCCACAGTGCGACCAGTACACCGGTATTTCCTCGCGGACGGCCCCACCGAGCAGGTCGACGCAGGGAACGCCGAGTTCTTTTGCCTTCGCATCGAGCAGGGCGTTCTCGATGACGCCGATAGCCATGGCGCCGACGCCGGTGTATGACTGACGGACTTCGGGGATGAGGCGCGCCCGGATACGTTCGATGGTATTCACGGGCGCACCGACCACCGTCGGGGCCATGGCTTCGATGACTGTGGTGATGCCGGTGGCACCCAGGTTTTCGTCGTACTCGCTCCAGCCGACGACGCCCTCGTCAGTCGTGATCCGGAGGAAGTGGTAGTTGCGCCATCCAGCATCGCAGTGTCGAGTTTCGATGGACTGAATCGTACCCATGCTACACAACAATGACAAATGATACCATAATGCTTCCCCCGTGGTTGATCCCACCGGTGTTGCCACGGGGGCAACAGATCAGTCTGATCGGCGGTCGGTTCCCACACGCTGCATCCATCCTCTCCTTCACCCACGCAGTCTGGAAATGGGCGGTTTCGTCTGCCCGCAATCCGAGTCGGCCGGCGGCGAGACAACTAAATCGAGCCTCAACGTCGTGTGGTTCGGGAAGGTCCAAGCCTGCTTCCAATAAGGGCTCGAACTGCCGATCTGTGAGCACATCCTCGTGAGTGTGTCGGGTGGTCAATGCTCTTCGATGCCGGTCGGCCCATTCAGTAGTCGGTTGGTTGTGGTGAGACACCGACAATCGTCTTGGTGCCATCGAGATGGGAGTATCGTCCGGTCGTAATGAATAGATCGCGCATATCTTGCACAGCGATCTCGGGATGATCGGCCATTATCTACACTCAC
>CAZSSY010000137.1:0-3322 GCA_964609565.1 uncultured Natronomonas sp. | reverse complement strand
CCATTGGGGGTTCCTCCCGCGTTGGGCGGAGCAGGTCGATGATGGCCTCATTAACGCCCGTTCTGAAACTGCCGCCGAAAAGCCTGCGTTCAGCGACGCTTGGTCCACCCGGCCGTGCCTGATTCTCTCATCCGGTTTCTATGAATGGCAGCAATCAAATAAAGGACCCAACCAGCCCTACCGGATCCATCGTGAACCCGATCCCGGATTCGCCACGGCCGGGCTGTGGCAAGAAACCACAATCAATAATCGGTCACCATTCTCACCACCGAACCGAACGCACTCATTGAACCAATCCACGACCGGATGCCTGTCGTGTTACCCAAACATACGGAACACACATGGCTGACCGCGGATCCCGACACGCGACACGATCTCTGTCAACCATATCCCGGTGATGACCTCACAGCATATCCCATCTCCCGACGCGTCAACAATCCAAACAATGAAGACTCCCGAGTCATCGAACCAGCCGATACGGCACAAGCCGACCTTGAGGACTTCTCTTCATAAACCGCTATTTACATCCATGACTCCCAACAACAGCAGCCATCCAGCCGGCCAGTACTCGACCCGGATATCACCGCCTCCAGGGTGATACGCGACTGACAGAACCCGGCCACCACAGGCTGCATATACAGTTTTGGGTTGGGAACATATATCGGGCATATGCCAACTACACTTGTCATTGGCGGCACCGGCTTTATCGGCCGCCATATCATCCAAGAGTTCCACGAGAACGGGTATGATGTCACGTCCTTCAGTCGACGAGACCAGCCGCCGTTCAGTGAGGAGGCGATCGAGCATATCGCAGGGGACCGGAAAGACGAAGCGGTCTTAGCAGCTGCGATGGACCGCGTCAAGCCAGATATCGTGGTTGACTGTGCTGTGTATCATCCAACTGATGTCCGGACAGCCCTTCATCTCGTTTCGGATGTGGACGCATATGTCTATGTGTCGAGCGGTGGGGTGTATGGCGTCCAGGAAATACCGAAGCGGGAGGATCTGACTCCGCTCCATGAGTGCACTCCCGACCAAGCGACTGATACATCGATGGCGAGTTATGGACCCCGGAAAGCGGAGTGTGACCGCTTGGTACTCGCAACGGGTGACCGGGGCATACCGGCGATGAGCGTTCGGCCATCAGTTGTCTATGGGCCTCTCACGATCAATGGCCGCGAGGCATCAACAGGACAACGAGCGTATGACCCGTCTTGGGCAGACGACGACCTCTCTGGGATTCTCACCCATCATGATTACTGGATTCATCGAATTGCTCGGTATGATGATGTCGTCGTTCCCGGAGATGGCACAGCTATCTGGCATCGGGCCTATGTTGAAGATATCGCGTCCGCTATCCGTATTGTGGCCGAACGCGGAGAGCCTGGTGAAGCGTACAATGTGGCAGATCAACGCATCTGTACCCTTGAGGATATCATTGAATTAATCGCGGCAGCACTCGAGACATCAGTGAGCGTGGTGCATGCGAGTCGCCGGGAACTTGACACGGTTGGCTTGTCACCAAATGATTTCATTCTCTATCATCACCAACAGACCGAGTATCCACATATCCTCGAGACGTGTAAACTCGCGTCACTCGGTTGGTCATCAACACCTGTGGATGTCGCAATGGCACGAACTGTCGACGAATCGAAAGCCAGCAATCGGGAAGGAAGCAGATTCGATCCAGGTCGGGACACCGAACAACAACTCATCAAAAACCTCACAGAGTAACGTCCGACGCGTGTGTTCTGCCCTCAGGTGTTCGGTTATGCGGCTGCCATGTCACGACATGAATCGGCACAGTCACGCAGTATGCGCGCACACTCTTGACAATGATCTTCATCGTGTTGACTGCACTCTTCAGCACAGGCCTCACACAGGTCAGCACATGTTGACGCAAGACCTGAACTATATTCGGAATCGCGAGCCATCATCCGGGCGTGCAGCGCGGTCATGTCTGCTACATCGCGACAAAGTTCAATACATCGCGCCATCTCTTCGTCGCCCATCCTGATACACTCGGTCGCACACCATTCACACACCTGTGCGGCCTCAAAACAATTGTCGATACATTCTGCCGTCCGGTCATCACCGCTCACATACTCAATCTGTTCAAGTGCCATACCATCAGACTAGAGACACCACTCATCCTTAGTTAGAGAGACACACAAGACCAACTGCCCTCACCACAGCCCGATTAAGGAGACTGCAGCAGAAAGTAACCTATGGTTGACATCCTTCGAAGCAGGCCTCTGAACACAAATCCGTCCGGCTAGTCACTGGGCGGGTCTGGTTATAATGTTCGCTATTGAGACTGGTCTAAGAATTCTGATAGGTGAACAGCAAGGGTCTTTATTTGCCCTACGCGCGACATTCGGCGTATTGGTGAAACAAATGGCAGAGACTCGTACTCATGAAAACGAGTTCCGATCGACAATTGCAGGTGTGACAGTTGAGGGCCGCGCTCACTCCCTCAGTGCATGGTTCGTTCTGGCGTTACGGCTCGTCATTGGATTTGCATTTTTCTACTCAGGGTTCGAGAAAGTCCTTGAAGGGTTTAATGCGCAATCATATCTCGTGAACAGCGCCGGCGCGAACGGGAATCCACTCGAAGAAATGTTCCTCTGGATGGGGCAAACGCCGTGGGTCGTCGACTTCGTGAACATCGCTGTCCCGTGGGGAGAAGTCGCAATCGGTCTCGGCCTCCTCGCCGGGTTTATGACCCGGCTTGCAGCATTCTTCGGCGCACTCATGATGCTCTTATTTTACTTCGGGAACTGGGATATGGCGCACGGCCCGATCAATAGCGATTTCATGTATATGCTTGTATTCCTCTCGGTCGCTGCATTTGGTGCCGGCCGCATCCTCGGACTGGACGATTATGTCGAACAGTATGAGATCAACGGCCAATCTCTCATCGAGCGATACCCCCTATTTGAGTACATCCTTGGGTGACCATTTCGCAGCAATCCAACCAATTCGCGCACTCAACACAGTGTGTCAGGAGATTCAATTTACCTGAATGTAGGCGCTAAGGCCCCTTCCTCAACGAGCGACCGGAGGGAGCGAGTAGGTAGGGGATACAGCGCCGTCATCACCTGTTCACTCGTGCGATACTGCTGGCCCGCAGGCCCACGGTCCGATACGCTTAAGTTTGGACAGTGTATAAACATGGTTGATGGACAGGTACTCAATCGAAGGTCACGAGGTCCACGAGGGGACGGCCAAACCGACCGGGAACGGTGCCTACGTCCTCGTCCCCAAACGGTGGCTCGGCGCGGACGTGAAGGTCGTCCGTGTCTCCGACCCCGATACAGAC
>CAZSSY010000136.1:0-3582 GCA_964609565.1 uncultured Natronomonas sp. | reverse complement strand
ATCGATCTCGCGATCCAATGTACGGGCGGATCCGGGATCTCCCGAGATCTTCCGTTGGCTGACTTCTATGAAGGCGTCCGGGCGTTCCGAATCGTGGACGGTGCCGACGAAGTCCACAAACGAGTCATCGCCCGTGATGCCTTCGATGACGCCGAAACCCACACCGACGAACTCGAAAACCTCCCGACCTTCTAATATCCACACGCTATCCAGGCATTTTCCGTCTGAAAGATCCCTCTCGCTCTTGGAGCGTGCTTTACGCAGCGCAGCTGTTTGGGCCTGTTTCAAGTTCTGCGGCGTCTTCCTCTGTCTCGACGGTCGCTTTGCCAGCGTTGATTGCGATGACCTGCTCGTAATCGTCTGGTTTCTCCGGCAGATCACTCGTCATGGCTGTAATAAATGATTCGCGGTCCTGGTCGAGTAATTCAAGACGAGTCCGGATATCTCCGAGGGTGTCACAGATGGGCTCGCCGGTGGATTTCGTTTCATACTGGAGATCGTCTGTGAGTGAGACGTGGCCGGGGAGTACGGTCCGGGTGTCGTCCAGCGAGAAGAGCTGAGTATGGATGGAGTCATACAGGAGGTCGGCACCTGTCGTTCCGTCGTCCTCGCCGAAGGCAAGTTCGGTCCGGCCAACGGAATCGAGATGGAGCGTGTCGGCCGTCACGACGTATTCGTCACCAACCACGAGCGTCGCCATTGCCTCGGTGTGGCCAGGTGTATGCATCGTCGTGAGCGGGATAGTGCCAACAGTGAGTGTTTCGCCATCCTGGAGGGCAGCGTAGGGATGGGTCACTGTCGGCGAACTGATATCGATACCGACGAAGTAAGGGGTATCACGTGCCGAGGCCAGGGCGGCACCGCCGGAGAGATGATCAACGTGGACGTGGGTATCGATGACGGTCGTGATGGTGAACCCGGCCGATTCCGCTGCAGCTAGCAATGTATCGACTTGCCGTGTTGGGTCTACTACCACTGCCTCGCCGGTTGTCGGGTCGCCAATAAGGTAGCTGAGACATCCGGTCGCACGCCGCTGGAACTGCTCAATGTATATATCCGTCTGGTCCGTGATTTCAACGTTCTCGTGGACAGTGCTCACAGCTTCCATCCCGCCTTGCACCACCGTGACGTCATCGAACCCGACATCATCCAGATGGATACCGAACGGGGTTGACGTGAGTCCTTTCCCACACACCACGACAACCTGGTCACCGTCCGCCACTTCCGCAACCGCGGACCGATGGCGTGCAGTAAACCCTTCTGTGGGATCAAAGGGAATGTTTTCAGCCCCCGGAAGATGCCATCCGTCAAAACTCTCTGCCTGCCGTGTGTCGATGAGCGTGAATGCCTCACCATCAACACCACCCTGGTCCGCTTCACCCGGAGCGTCGAGTCGCTGTAGGAGTTCCATAGCGGTCAGCTGGGAAACCATTTACATGAATCTTCAATCAGGACGGGGTTAGGAATTGGGGCCAGTTGCTTGCCGCTGATGCGTACTGAGCAAAGCGTGAATCCACGGGCGTTCGAGGGGTCGTATCAGGACCGACAAGCAACGGGTACCGCAGACCACAACGGGTTCCACCTGGAGGTTTGTTTTCGCTCGAAAAGCTCGGAACTTTGATATCGGACGATTTCGTGGCCACGAGTGTGCTCACGCGAACGAGATGGCTTCTGGTTCTTGTTGGAATCACGATTGGTGTCACGCTCCTCTCAGGGCTGACTGTCGGGATGGCCGCTGTCCTGGTTGCTGTCGCGGCATTTCTCGTGTTTGTCCCACTGCGGAGTCTTAGCCCAGAAACACGGCGGTTGGCATGGGCAACCGGGACACGTCGATGGGTGTGGTTCCTCGGCGCCGTGGTATTTACAGCGGGCGTCGGGGGAATGCATCTCATCGGTGATCCGGTGTACCACGTGGAGTGTTCCCTCCGCACATATCGTCGTTGCCGGACGGGCCACAATTGGGCAACTGTGGTCTATTTCTTCGGTGTCGCTGGCGGAGTGATCGCTGCCAGTTTGTATCCGCAATACCGGCTCATAACCACTGGACACCAAACATCTCCTGACGTGGTCGAGCCAGGGTCGGTTGTCGTATCCGGGGAAGTCGTCCCCTATGAGGACCCACTCACCGCACCGTTTTCCGAGGAGGACGCGGTCTGTTATCGGTATGCGGTCCAAGAACGCCACAACTCCCGGCTGTTTACCGACGACGGCTCGTGGCATACCGTCGATGTCGGCGAGCAAAGCGTGCCGTTCTTTGTCGCAAACGACTCCGGCCATGTATTGGTCGACCCCGCCGACGCTGCCCTAACACTGAACGAAGTCACCGCATTCGGGCCCGTCGGCGATATTTTCCGAACCGCGGCAGAATCCGACGCCCCAACACCATCAAGCGATCCGGAGACAGGTCTCTCTGACACCGCTCAATCCGGCGGTGATGGGGCGGGGAGTGACCCAGACGACGCCGTCTTGGACGCCATGGTCAACTCGGGCCGCGTCTATCAGGCCGACACCGAATACCTCGTGACACGCGACCAAGAGCCGCCAAGTCGAATGGCCGCCTGGGAACAAGACAACACTGGAATGTTCCCGGTGATATCCCATGATCGAAAATACACGGAGGACCTTCTCCAACCCGGTGATACCGTCACGGTCGCCGGTCGCGCTGACACCTTCCCCCATGGGTATCCAGAGCGAATCGTCATCGGCGGTGACGGCACACCGACAAAGATCTCCGCTGGCAGCCAACACCATGTCTCCTCGCATTTCACTGGCGCAGTCTGGATCGGCGGCGCAATCGCGACAGTCTGTATCCCACTCGGCTTGGCCCTCATGCTCTGGACACTATCTTGATTCAGCGAGAGAATCCCGCCGTTCACGGCGGGCGTGAATCGCGTCAGCCCGGTGCCACAGTCCACGCGGGTCTGCCTGACTGAATACCCACCGGCACAATAGTTATCCGAATTGGGTGTGTCGTATTCGGTGAGGCCAAATGGAGTATCACCTGCAATCCGGGTCGCACACAGTCTACGCGCTTCAATATCACTTCGTGACCGTCACGAAATACCGCGCCGACATCCTCACCGATGAGCGGCTGGAGCGCGTAGCCGAAGTCGCACACGAGATTGCAGACGACTTCGAGGCCGACATCAAGAACGTGGACGGCGGCACCGACCACGTTCACATCCTGTTCACGACCAAACCCACCACCGACCTCACGAAGTTCATCAACTCGCTCAAGGGCGTCACGTCCCGCCGGATTCGCAAGGAGTATCCCGAGGTGAAAGACCGTCTCGAAGATGCGTTCTGGCAACCGGGATATTTCCTCGCCACGACCGGCCAAGTGAGCATCGACGTGTTGATGGACTACGTGGAAAACCAGTAGCATGACCGCGACAACCACGAAAACGCTGGAGGCGACGCTCGCCCCGCCGACAGCCCACAAAGAGCGCAAACTGTGCGACCTGCTCGACACCTACCGGGCAGGACTCCACGAGGCGTTCGAGGCTGGGTGCGAGACGATGACCGCCACCAGCGACGTGGTGACGCCCTACGACCTGCCGTATCAGGCGAAAGCGGCCCTGT
>CAZSSY010000135.1:0-3598 GCA_964609565.1 uncultured Natronomonas sp. | reverse complement strand
ACTGCATACACTGAGGCGAGCGGTGGGTCAGATTCGGCGAATATGGATACGACGGCGATCGAAGACGGCGATGAGTACGTTGTGAATGGACAGAAAATGTGGTGTACGAATGCCAGGGAAGCCGATGTGATCGTGCTCTATGCGTTGACTGATCCCGATGCAGATCCGATCCATCGTGGTATCTCTGCATTCATTATCGACAAAGAACGCGGTGAATTCGATCTACCAGGCTTGTCTGGAGAACACATCGAGACCCTCGGGTATCACGGGATGAACACGTATCAATTAGAGTTCAATGACTTTCGGATTCACGAAGACAAACTCTTGGGAGGCGAAGAGGGGAATGCATTCTACGACATCATGAATTTATTCGAGGAGGCACGTGTCCATACGGCTGCTCGAGCGATTGGTTGTGCCCGCGGAGCACTTGAGGATTCGATCGAATATGCCGATCAACGGACATCATTCGGGCAGCCGATCCGGGAATACCAGGGAGTTGGGTTCAAGATCGCAGATATGGCGACACAGATCGAGGCAGCCAGACATCTCACACACCATGTGGCAGAGAAAAAAGAACACGGCATGCGATGCGATCTTGAAGCCAGTATGGCGAAGCTATTTGCCACCGAAATGGCTGTCGATGTCTGTGATGAAGGGATTCAAATCCATGGGGGCTTCGGGTACGCGATGGAGTATCCCTTGCAACGATACTTCCGTGATGCGCGGCTATTAACGATCGGCGAGGGAACGAGCAATATCATGCGGCGTGTCGTTCTCAATCGACTGTATGGAGAGTGATTGCATGCCAGTAACTGGAGAACACAACTACTTCGAGGATTTCACTGTCGGCGAGACATTCGAGCATGCCCGTGGGAAGACGGTCGGTGAATTCGAGAATCATCTCGTCACGCATATGACGATGAATACTGCGGAAGGCCACTTCAATGAAGAGTTCATGGCGCGGGGGGATAACCCGATGGGTGAGACACGGATCGTCGTCGGGTATCTCGTTCTTGCGATCGTCGTGGGTCTCACGTCGGAAGACATCTCAGAAAATGCGATAACGGATCTCTCGTACGATAATATCCGGTTTACCGCACCGACAGAGCATGGTGATACGCTGTACGCCAGGAGTGAAGTTGTGGCGATCGATGAGGCTGATGACAGAGATGATGCCGGTATCGTGACCTTTCACATCACCGGTCACAACCAAGATGGCGAGCAGGTGTGTGAGACAACGCGGCGAGTACTGTTGAGGAAACGAGCACACTGGAGGTAACCAGGATGCGTGAAGCACTAGATGATATCAGGGTTATCGATCTCACCAAGGCCATGGCGGGGCCATATACCACGATGATGCTTGGAGATATGGGTGCCGAGGTCATCAAAATTGAACATCCAGACGGCGGTGACCCTACTCGGAACGTCCCGTCGTCATTCCATCCGGACGATGATATCCGGCATTTTGGCGGGTATTTCAATAGCATCAATCGGAATAAAAAAAGTATTGCGGTCGATCTGAAAACGGCAGAAGGTCGCGCAATCGTTGAGAAGTTGGTCGCTACAGCTGACGTTGTTGTCGAGAACTTTCGACGGGGCGTCCCGGAGAAGTTAGGGTTGTCGTATGAAGCCATGTCCGAACACAACCCGGAGATCGTCTATGCGTCGGTGAGTGGATACGGCGATCCACGGTCGGGTGAAAGTCCGTATGCCAACAAACCGATGTATGACGTGAATGCCCAGGCGTTAGGCGGTGCCCAGTATATCACGTCCAATGAGGTGGATGGCACACCGACAAAAATCGGGCCCGGTATTGGTGACATCGTGCCTGGAATGTTCGCTGCATTCGGCGTAATGACTGCGTTGTGGTACCGCGAGCGGACAGGGACAGGCCAGTATGTGGATGTCGCCATGTATGATGCCATAATTGCGTTATGTGAACGGATCATCTACCGGTACAGCTACCGGGGTGATATCGAAGCACCGGCCGGAAATCACCAACCATTGTTCGCGCCGTTTGGCCTGTTTGAGACGGCCGATGGCCATATTTCGATTGCGGCGACATCAGAACCGATGTGGCGTGAGCTGTGTGAATGCATGGAGAAACCTGGATTGTGTGAGGATCCCCGGTTCGAAACCGCCGGCGATCGCGCTGAAAACCTTGAGGATCTAGTCGAAGAAATCGAGGAATGGACCACCCAGCGGACGAAGGAGGAAGTATTCGATATTCTCTCTGATGACATCCCGTGTGGACCGGTAAACGATGCCGCCGATATCGTGGCTGACGAGCATGTGACAGCACGGTCGATGCTTGAGACGGTCGAACAGCCGTTGGGCGATGGCCGGTCGGCAGCTGTTGAGATCACGAATACCCCTGTCAAGCTCACAGAGGCTCCCGGGGGTATAGAACACCGAGCGCCGGATCTCGGCCAGCACACCGAGGCAATACTCGATGAACTCGGGTTTTCGTCGCAAGCCATCGAACGTCTCTACGACGACGATATTATCACGCCGTCTCCGATGAGTGGGGCACGGGGCTTCTGAAAAAGACACCTGCTCGAGACAAGGGGATGTGCCCGCCAGTAGATATTGGCTGAAAGCAATTCGAATTGGTAACACCAGCGAGACGTGTGTAGGTGTCACGCGAGGTAGCACCCGCGGGGAGGTGGTGGCTGTACCGCTGATTGGGAAATGTGTTTCTACGTTCGAGTATGCGGATGACTTGCGTGAAGGATCGATAGGCTATGATCTATCCCTTATGCTGGCAGTATGAACCGGTAATCGGTGAATTCCGCGAGTGCGGTAGTAGTACTCCCGTGATCGATTTAACGGCGGATGACAGGAGGTCGTGACACTGGAGTGGTGTTCGGGCGTGCGGAACATTAAATGGGGGTGGGCATGAAGGACAGGTATGCCTGGTGGATCGAAACAATCGGGTCCTGATACGGTGAAGACCACGAAACTGGTGTTTACTATCTTGCAAACGTTGTATGAAGAAGACGGTGCCGGAGTGACGGAGCTCGCCAATAGTTTGGGGATAGCAAAAAGTACTGCCTCCCGTCATCTCCGGACACTTGAGGAACTTGAGTATCTTGTCCGCGAAAACGATACCTATCGGCTTGGGACGCGATTTTTGGAGCTTGGTGTTCACGCGAGAGATCGGGTCGAAGCCCAGAGCCTCGTCGAGCCAAAGGTAGAAGAACTCGCAATCCAGACCGAAGAACGGGTACAGTTCGTGATTGAGGAACACGGACGAGGCGTCTATTTGTTCCGTGAAACCGGGCCGAATGCCGTCCAGACTGATCCAGGGATCGGGCGTCGGATGCCGCTGCACATTGCAGCAGCTGGGAAAGCGATCCTGGCGTTTACACCCCAGGAGCGGGTATCCGAAATCCTCGATCAGCGCGGGCTTGAACAGATGACTGAAAACACGATCACTGATCGAGAAACGCTCTTTGAGGAACTCAAAACCGTCCGTGAGAATGGATACGCGTACAACATGCAAGAAGCCATAGAGGGCTTGCGGGCGATTGGCGCTCCGATCAAGGGCGAACACGGGTATGCAATCGGGTCATTGAGCATCTCTGGTCCGACCCAT
>CAZSSY010000134.1:0-3815 GCA_964609565.1 uncultured Natronomonas sp. | reverse complement strand
AGAAATGCTTCGAAGCACACGTTCTCCGTGACGGCACGTCACCCCCATGAACTTGTTCTCGCCAGCGCGGAGATACATCTTCATTCGCTGGGGTGGTGAAAGCGACGGGTCTCTGGCAAGTTCGAGCGTGTGCTTACGAGCGTACTGCTGGCGTTTAATCCGGAACTCGCCAGCTGCTCTCGTCGCACTCACAGCTGACGCTGCTTCTTTCGCTTTCTTGTACGTCCGCTCAATCGTTTCCGCCGTCATCGCGACCGCGTAGTCGTAGTCAGCGTTGTTCTCGACGAACCGGTGGAGCGTCCATTCGTTCCGGTCAAAGTAGCTAAGGTGGTTGCGGAACTGGAAATCTTCAAACTCGGTGAGGCAGAACCGGTAGTAGTCCAGCAGCTCACTATCAGCGGGTGTTTCGCTTGTGAGTTGGATATCGCCGATGGTGGCTTTGGTGAAATCGCACCGCATCCATCCGTCGGCAGGCTGCTCAATCTGGCCGTCATGGATCTCTGCGCACGTCATGTCGATGTACGTATCGTTGCTTATCGACATCGCGCGGACATCAATTCGATCCTCGAACAGTGTATCAGAGAGATTGGCTGTTCCGCCGAACTGGGTGTCCCAGAAGCTGGCGGAGTAGAACTTGCTCTCGGAGAAGTCGACGTCTGCATGGAAGACAGCCTGATCTAGAACGACAGAGTCCTCGTGGTAGCGTGATTCACCGTCGAACTCGCATCCACGGAACAGCGTTTTCTCGTGGAAGACAGCGTTCGAGAAATCCGCATCTGAGTGACACAGCACCTCATCGAAGTTGACGGTTGAGTGGAAGTGCGTATGCGTAAAATCGACATCATCCTCGAACTCGGATTCCTTGAACATCGCAGAGTTCTCGAACGTGACCTTCGAGAAGTTCACGTACCGGAATCGAGAGTCTTGGAAGGTTGCGTTCGTCTCGAACGTGGCGTGTGCGAACGAGGCATCGTCTTCGAGATGGTTTGAGTTGCCTTCGAACTCGCTCCCCCGGAAGATGGCAAAGTCCTTGAACGTCGTATTCTTGAACGTTGAATCGGAGAGAAACTTCGTCTCGTCAAAGTTCGCTCGATAGCAGAACGTTGTCCCTGTGAACAGTGCATCCCCCGTGAAGGATGCTTTCTCGAAGTTGGCCTCGCCGGAGAAGACGACATCCGTGAACTCTGTCGCGCCGAAATCAGCCCGTTCGAAGTTCGCGTCAGCGTTGAATGCAGCTCCATCGAACGTGGTGTTGTCGTTCAGATGGTTGGAGGTGCCGTGGAAGTTGACGCCACGGAAATCCGCTTGAGAATCCATCGTTGTCTCTTCGAACCGAACTTCGTCTTGGAAATCGGATTCGTCGAACGAGACGTAGTCACGGAACGTTGCGCGTGTGAACGTCGCATTCTCTTCGAACGTGGTCTCCGGCGCGTCAATCTCACCGAGGAAGGTTGTGCCAGTGAACCGAATGTCTTCCTCGATGGTGACGCTATCCATCTGGAAGTCGCCGATGTAGGCGTACGATAAGTTGATCTGCTGTTCGATCTTCGCTTTGTGAAAATCGACGCCATTCGGGATGGTTGCGTACCGAAGATCGATTGGGTGCTTGGTGGCGCCTTCCAGAATCTGATAGCGGAGATCTAGCGTATCCAGCGTTGCTCCGATGAATTTCTTCTTCTCGGGGTCGGTCTGTGAAAGCTTCGAGAGAAATGCCTCTTGGAGTTCCTCTGCGCCGACCGCATACTCATTGTGTTCGGCACCGTCAAGGTGGAAGATGCAGCGGTCGCTTTCGGCATGAGTCTCATGTGGACACTCCCACTCCGCGTTAATTGTCCCGGGACAGTCATCCGGGCCACGATTCATCTGCTCGGGGTCGAATGTGTAGCTACAAGTGGTGGACATAGCTGGTCAAAGCGGTGAGCGATAGGGCGGGGCTGCGTTATCGGACGGCTTGCTGGTATTCGTCGTCGGTGAGGCCGACATCGCCGGCAGTGTGCGTACACTCCTTGCATTCGTAGGAAACGTTTCCAGAGTCGTACGTCTTCACGGGGTAGCCGAACAGCAGCCAAGCGTGCTGGCTATGGCGTTCGATGACGGCTGTTGTGCGTGTCCCGCAGTTCGGACAGCGGTCTTTGTCGGCAGGTTCCTGCCACGCGAGTTTCGAGCTGCCAAATCCGGAGAACGCCTCCGGCTTCGTCGTGTCGATGAGGTCGTCAATGGGGTATTCGTCTTGGGTGATCTGGTTGTCAGAGCCAGTGTTCGATGCTTGGTTGGCAGTGATGTACGAGCCGACTGAGACGGTATTGTCGCGGCCGACGGTATGCACGTCGACGGAGACATCTCCGCCTTCGACACGCACCGAGTTCTCGTACCCGACAACGTAGATCTCCGCGCCATGCCTGATGTTGTCGATAGCGACCTCACACTGGGCGCCAGTGACGTAGAGGGCGTCCGTGAGTGACGCGACCTGTTTCGTCTGTTGCCAGCCGGACACGGTCGTGTCGGCACGCTCCAGGTTCTGGGGGAGTGTGTGGTCGTCGATGAAGATGTTTTCTGCGCCGACAACCTCGATCGTGCCGGTCACGGCGTTATGCGGGATGAACACGTCTTCGACATCGGAGAGAACGACGCTATCGGTGGTGGTATTGACGTAGCCGTCTTCAAGCGCGCCCGCGATCTTGGTCTGGGGCGTATCGAACTCGGCTGTTCCTCCGGTTGGCTGCTGTGTATAGACGTATTCAGGGTTTTCAACGCGGAGATCGCCGTCAACGGCGCCGGTGAGGACGTAGGTGTCATCGGTGCCCTCGAGGTGGACTGGCCCGGGGTGCGAGCCGTCGAGGGTGACATCGCCACTGTACTGTTTGCGGTTCGGGACGGGGTCTGAGTCTGAGGGGTTGCCAGCGGATGGCATTAGCAGAAAGAGGCGGGAGAGACCACTAGTAACCTTCGACGGCGGTGTGAGTGTAAAGATTGAGGTCGTATTCGGGATACGTATGGTACGTCTCGTAGCCAGTGTCAGTGATGTTGATCGCCGTGTAGGCGTCCTCTTCAAATCGATAGAAGAGGTCATATGTCGCGGTCGGAGTGAACGTTGCCAGTGGCCGTGAGACCACACGAATCTCGGCGTCCAGCTCCCCGACCGTGACGGAGAATGTCGTCTCGGTCTGCGTCGATAACTCAACGACATCAAGGACATCCGTGACCATGGACTTGCATGACGACGTCTCGTAGTAGTCTAATTCCGGCGCGGCGATATGATGACTACTACCGATGATATTGCAGCTGACGGACGTCCCGAACAGGTCGGTTGTCATTGACGCATAGACGACCATGTCGTCAATGTCCGGCGGGGTATCCGAGACGCGGAATCTGAGTTTCTCGTGGGTGGTGCTTGGATCTGTCATGGTTAGTAGTCGACGATGATGTCGTAGTTCGGATGGAAGATCGAGTTCGGCGGAATCCCCTCGTACCGCGGAATCGGATACCAGGACTGGTTCCGATACCGCTCGCTGTACGTCTCAACGTAGGGATGGTCACTGCGATTCGGCTCCGGTGACCGCGGCGTGCCAGTCGAGAACACGTAGTAGTGTTCAACCATCTCCGGGGACGCACTCCCCGTGAGGTTCGCGTAGCTGTTATAGGGCATATAGTGAGTGAACCCCGCTGATTTCACCGTGTTCAGGTAGGCTTTGCGGTGCTTTGGAGCCGATGACCGGGTGTATGCCCACGTCGCTAGCAAGCCATCGTCTTTCAGATGGGTGCGCAACTGCGTGTAGAACTGCTTCGAGTAGAGGTTGAGCATCTTATCGCTGCGC
>CAZSSY010000133.1:0-3853 GCA_964609565.1 uncultured Natronomonas sp. | reverse complement strand
GAAGAACGGCACCATCGCCGCCACATCAACGAGCGCCGCCGGAAAGACCGCCTCACCGTTGACCGTCACCTCGGCCCTGGTGGCGACGAAGGCCGCCACGCCGAAGGCCACTAACGAGGCAACGACCAACGCGCCGAGGCTCACGAGCGTGTTCCGTGGCTCGTTACGCCTCCGCGCTTGGTTCTTCGGATGATCTTCGAGCAGCGTGTCCCATCGCCGCGGTAGCGTCTTGGTCACGTCGCCCGCGAAGGTGAGCGTCACCGACTCATCGCCGTCATCGACACCATAGGCCACGTCAACAAGGTCGATGTCACCAGCGACACGATCACTACCGAGGAAGCTGTCTGCGGCGTAGTAGTCCCAGAGGTTCACCGTCACGTCCTCCTGCACGGTTCGCGTCTCTCCGACCGCGGCACCGTCCATCGGGTCGTCTCTTTCAGACATCGCTTCGACCCTCCTCTACCTGCTCGCGGATGCACTGGCTGCAGTACCTCGCCAGCCGCCCCGGCGCGGAGTCGTTGAGACAGCCAGGCGTGATGCACGTCCGGGGCATCAGTCGACGCCTCCGTCGCCGTATCTATCCGTATCAATACCCAACACCTCAATCGTCGTGACTGACTCAGTATTTCGTACACCCACTGGCGTCGAGTCGCCAATCACGATATCGCCATCGCGGCGAACGATGCGGTACTCATCACCGTGGCCCGTCAACCCGACTTTCGTCTTATCGTCCCACGAGTAATCAACGACCATATTCGGCCACCCACGGCTCTGTGGTTCGTTCTCGTTAATAGTGACAATCAAACCCGGTTCCATCGCCCGTAACAACTTGTCAAAGCTGTCGGTATCGTCTCTCTGTTCGACGTTGCCCTCCCATTCGTTTGCTGGCATCGCTACGCCACACCTCCAAAGACGTGCGTCTCGCTCAACATATCGGCGATCAGCGACCAGTGGCCATCTCGAAGGTTGCTTGCGCTAAACTTTTCCCCACCCGCGCCGTATCGTGAATTGCGTTGTCTCATGGTTTCGGGACAACCCAACCGGGCTTCGGCCCGGGTTCCTTGCGTATTACCCGAGTAGTCGCAACCCCGAGTTGAGCTGTTAAGAAGACCATAACACACCCGTTGCCTTAAAACTACCTCACGAATACTTGCGATATTAACACGTATCCGTGAGTTATTATCCTTTTAATGACAACTTTATGACCGCGGCTCCAATGTCTGGTAGGAATGCGACCACATCCAGATTGGATGTCTCGCCCGGGTGACGACTTTATTTTGGAGGTTTTAGATGATAGCAACCTCATCTTATCACCTATAGTTATCAGCAAAAATATCAACTACAGTAGGGAGACGGTCTCCAAACGTCTGAACGCCCTCGAAGCCCACGGATTGGTAGATCGCGTCGGTCGTGGTTATTACGAGATTAACGACCTGGGCCGCGCCTATCTTGCCGGTGAACTGACGGAAGACGACCTCACCGATGGCTAACCCGAACTGCCTTTGTCTCTCCGCGCGATACTCTCGCCTGACCGCTTCGGTTGCTGACATGGCTTAGGCTCCTGTTCGCACCGGAGCGGTCGCCCGCTCCTATGGATACTCTGCTTCGATAGTCGCCACTAAGTAGGTCCGCCGGGCGAGCGGACTGAAACTGGATAACGATTATTACTCTCGGCGTCGATGTTGTTAGCAATATGGGCGATCTCATCGAGAACATCTCCGTGGTCCTCCTGCTGGTGTTCGTCGCCGCGACCGCCGTTGCAGGCCTCTACGGCCTCGGTGTCATCGAGATGAACGAGGATTTCGACCTCGACATCGACTTCGGTGGTGACGACCCATACGACTCGATTGGCGACACTCCAACACCCGACGATAGCTTCGACACCGACGCGGTGGCTCAAGGCGTCCGAAAGGCCATCAACATCGTGAGGAGCGACAACGGACTCGCGGAGCTACCACACAACGACAGCGCGGCCGCTGCGGCCGCCTCACACAGCGCCGAGATGGCTGATATAGGGCTTAGAGCTGAGCCGGACTCGCCGGGTACTATGGCCGATGCCGTGGACTCGTGCAACACATTCGCGGTCAACGTTGGGGTGGGAGAATATCACGAAATCGTTGTCGATGGCGACGACCGAACGAAGTCTGATGATGAGGTTGCCGTGGACGTTACAGAGGTGTGGTTGGACAGTGATGAGGAACGTGCCAACATACTCGGGGACGACTGGGATATGGTCGGTGTCGGTGTCGTCACGGGTGACTATTTCAACGAAAAGGCGGCGTACGTGACCGTCCTGTTCTGCTCGGACAAGTCCAGCGTCTCGATTTAGACAGTCAGATACCGACGAAGCCCAGCGGCAGTGTGGGATCGCTGGCCGTTGTCTCCCACCCTATCCACATCCAGATGTATATCAACAGTACCACATCGGCAACGATGACGAACATCCACACAAGCGGCAGTTCGCCGTTGCTTGGGTCATCCGGGTCCCACCCATCGGGAACGCCAATATACCACCATTGTATCGGGAGCGCAACGAAGCCGATGAGCAACAGCGTGACCAAGTATGCCGTGTTTGGTCCAACGTCCATCACGACATCGCCTCCTCACCCGTCTCTGTCGGCGTGAAGCTCAGGTCCGCGTAGCTCCCGATGGCCATCACAGCCAGATAGACCAGCACACCGACTGTAAGGGGCGTCACGCCGTTCGGGAGCAGGTAGACGTACCAAGCGACGGCTCCACCGGCTACGACCGCGTAGGGCGACAGGTTGACCAGCGCGAGGCGGATACGCCCGGCCCCACCGGGGAACTGATAGCGAACCTGCCACGGGATGATGTCGAAGCGGACGTTCGCGCCGAGCAGGAGCGCCACGTTCGCGTGGACCAGCTCGTGTGTCAATGGACCCAGGACCATCCCCAGCGCGATGGCCAGGATCATGTCGGTGTTCATCAGTTGTCACCCCGCATGAGCAGGAGCAACAACACGCCTGGGATGATGATTACCATCGCCACGACGATGAAGTTGGCCACGGTCCCACCAACGGTGGCGGCGATGACACCCGCGAAGACGATGGTGAGGATGAACGGGACCGTGGCACTCTCCGTCTGGATGTACATGGCCGTACCCAACGCGAGCCATATCATCGAGAGCAGCAGCACCTCGGTCATGTACGGCCCGTAGGTGAGCGACTGCCGGATACCTTCAAGGAAGTTCCCATCAACCCACGGGTCGATGAGGTCAAGCGGGAGCATCATGTCGATGACCTCCCGCTGGCGTAGTAGATCGCCGCGAGGCCGATGATGACCAACAGTATCGGTTTGAACGGGTCGATTATCTCTGGTGGAACACCGAGCACTTCGACCATCTCCGGCCCGGCGTACAGTCCCGTCAAGACGGCGGCCATCGTGGAGTACGCCGCGTTGAAGATGCCGAACAACGTCTCAAGGAACCCCCCTTCGAGGGAGAAGCTGTCGATGGCCTCGTACGCGTCCTGTAGGTGGCCCGATGCCGACAGCGACACGTCGACGCCCATCTCCTCGGTAAATCCGGTGTTATCCAGTACGATGGCGACCACGTTCATCAGCATCAGGTAGAGCAACCCGATGACGGCAACTCGCCTCATAGGCTACCTCCCTGATCCCCACCGGCACCATATCTAAACGCGATGGCCAACAACAACCCGAACACGACCAGTACGCCGGTCACCGAGCCCGGCATGAACCCGATGACGTACATGAAGGCGGCAAGCACCGACGCCACGACACCACCGATCTCAGCCCGTGCCGAGCCGAACAATCCGGCGACCAGCAGGACGATGCCGAAGGACACCATCGAGAGCAACCAGTCGGGTATCGG
>CAZSSY010000132.1:0-3937 GCA_964609565.1 uncultured Natronomonas sp. | reverse complement strand
AGTGGGGATGGAGGGACATGTGCGAACTTCGAAATTCGTACTGTCGGGTGTGTGAAATGCGTGTCATTGGTCGAATTCGGTTATGTCTGTTGGGTCGCGGTGTTTGCAGAGGTCGATGCCGTCGAAGTCGGTGATCCGGCGCCTGAGTCCTTCGTCTAAATCCGGTTGATCGTAGTATCGGCGGATGACATCCGGGGTTGTGGCGGCGCGTTCGGCCACGTCGTCTCGTGACCGGCCGATGTTCAGCTGCCAGGTAATTGACCCGCGTCGGGCTGGGTGGGGGCTTTTGGTGGAGGGACATTTGCTGGCGTGTCTTTGCTCGGTCCACTCACAGTGATACCGCCGCCGATTGTGGGGGCAGGCCTGCATGATACAGGGAGTGGTGGCTTGGTAGACCCAGCCGGTGATGGTTGATTTCACTGGCCGGCCGCGAATGCTCGAGAAGAGAGGGCGGCGGCCGTGGTCGTCATGCGTCGGGTGGCGGTTGCCCTCTATGTATTCGGCGAGGACAGCGTTTGGTTCCGGCGAGAGAATCACTTTCCGTTCGTGGGAGTCCCCGCGTTTGAGGCGGGTGTCAGTTTCAGGGCGGTTGCGGAAGGTGAGCGTGCGGGCCTCTGGGTCGTGGTCTTCGATATCCAACGCCCGGACGCAGGAGCGGCGGGCGCCGATGTGGCCGATGACCTCGAGGATGGCATGTCGTCGGGTTGCTCGCCATTGGGCGTCCTCGCGGTAGAACGCGAGGTATTCCCGGAGGCTATCAGGGGTGAGGATGTCGCTGCTGGTTTGCTCTGAATCGTCGAGTCGGAGTGGTTCGATGGCAAGGTGCGTGCCGATCTCGAGGAGGCCCTGAGATTCGATCCACTTGAGCCAGGTGCGGGCTTGGCGTTGTTTGCTCTGTATGGTGGCTCTGGCATAGTCGGCATCGAGCAACCAGTCGGTGTACTGGCCGGCCGTCCACAAGTTTACGTCATCGAGGGTGTCGATGTCGGCGTCGTCGGCGTAGTCTTCGAATGTGGCGAGGCTTTTCCGGTAGGTACGGGCGGTTTCACCGTGCCAGTTCGGCCGGTTGCGATGAATATAGAAATCCACCGCCTCTTCGATGGTGAAATCCGGCGGTTCATCCTCGCCGTATCGCTGGTTGATCTCTTCAGTCATCCCTGGTCCCCCATGTGGGCGGTCTGCTGGGTGATCGGCTCGAAGGGCCAGGTGCCAGCGTTGTCGCCATAAAGGTCGCCGTATCTGTCGATTACCCGTGTGGCGACAGCGGTGTGTGATGGGGTTGTGCGGTCGGGGTCGGGGTGGCGTTGGGCGCGGTCTATGTGGAATTGTGTGATGACTTCGAGGAGGAGGGCGTTTTGCAGCTCGGTGGCGTCGGACAGTCGATTGATGGATTCGGTTTGTTCGCGGATGGCGCAGGCGACATCTGGAGCCGTCATTCCAGGTCACCTCCATCATTAAGCGCTTGATATTCTCGATACTGGATCGCGATTTCTTCGGCGCTCGGCAGTATCTCGATGGAAATGAGTGCTGTGAGGATGACGAGTATGCCGGCGGTGAGGCCCCATTTTGAGAGGAGTGGGCCTTGAGACATGGTGCCGCCGATGAGCATTCCGCCGATGGTGGCGGCCATGAGGGCGTGGATTTGGCGGTCGTGAACGGTGCCGTCCAGCATTATAGTTCGCCTCCATTGGTGGGGTAGTCGCTGTAGATTTGGTCTTCGATGTAGCGGAGGTGTTCTTCTCGGGCGTAATAGCAGTCTTTGCAGACACTTGGACGGGTCCGGTCGATCTGAGGTTCGGGTGGATATTGGAGGTCGGCGGTGCGGCCGCAGTCCTCACATTCGCCGATGTGGCTCATTGGCTGGGGCCTCCATCGGCGGCGACGGGTTGCTCGGTCTCTCCGGGGGTGGTGGTTGCGTGAACGGCTTCGAGATGACCGATATAGCGGTGGCCGCCTTGCGCAACGGTTTGGACGGCCTCCTTCGGGAGAGTGACCCGGAGGGTGACGCCGTTGGTTGCAATGGCCTGGAACCCCAGCCACCCGGATTCACCATCCTCTGAGGGAAGCATGCGGGTGACGGTGACGCGGCGGCGTTGGCAGTCGGCGCGTTTTTGGACGGATTGGTACTCGAGGATAACGTCCGTGCCGGTCAACTCAGTATGCCGGGGGTCGAGCTCGCCGGGCGAATGGTCGTCATCTTTGTTGGGGCGGTGGCGTGGCCGGATCGGAGTGACGCCGGCGTCACCGTTGCAGTGGAGGGCGTGTTGGCTGGCCTGTCGGTGTGCGTGGCCGCGGTCATCCGTTATCGTTCGGCGGCCGCACGCTGAGCAGCGGACGATGTAGCTCGTCGGTGCGTGGTGGTCAACGTGGTAGCCGCGCGGGAGGGTGGTTTGGGTCGATTCATCTGTCGTGCTTGGCATTGTGGTCCCCACTCTCGGGGCGTAACGTTCTCGTGTCATAATCAGTGGTACAGCATTTCCGGAGGTTCCGACCCCAACGAAAGGCACACCGCGACACCATCGATCGACGGGCGATTGAGCCCAGATGGATCGATGGTGCTTGTCACTCGAGACCGGGTGATATACCCGGAAACTTATTCGCTGGACCGGCGTGGTGTGCATTGCGGTCGATTACCCCCGTGACGCCGCCCGGTCTCCGGCTGCCGCACCGACCGGGCCGTCATCCATCATTGCTCCGTGACCAACACCCCGAGCAGCGTCTACCGACTCACTATTGAGCCATATACTTATAGATATGTGCTGTATAGCACAATTATGTGTTTGATAACTGTACCTGTTGATTTTACCGTTAAAACCAACAGACGGCCGTGTGATTCGGGGGTATGCGCCCCCGGGTGGCGGGAATGAATGAAGTGGACGACTTGGTGTTGGAGCTTTTTGCTCGCCAAGATGATGGATTATGGTTAACCCCCTCACTCGTACATTGGAACCTGGTTAAGGTCTATGAGGCGACCGATAAGAGCAAAGAAACAATCGCCAGGCGAATGAGGAAATTGGTTGATAGAGGCCTTCTCGAGAAATTGGGAGGTAGAGGGTATTATCGAATCACCGATAAGGGGAAAGACTACCTTAGTGGCGACCTCGATGCCGACGATCTTCAGTTGCCCGACGAGGAATAGTTGACAGAGGGAGTTAGGCTGGTTAGTCGGTATTTGTTGGTTTGGCGCCGGTGATTGTTCCGGTGGCGGGTGGGGTTCGTTCTGCGAGTTCAATGAGGTCGCCGTTTTGACGGCATGCGAGTACAATTGAGTCGATGTTTGGAGGATGTTCTAACTGGATGTGTACCGGATTTGATTGTTTCATTGGCTTTTCAATTTCTAACGTGGTTTCGCTTTCAAGATAGCTCATTGCTCCCACGAACTATTGCGTATTCATCCATAATAAACCGAGATTACTGTTTAAATATCATTACTACATAGGCACGAAAGGTACCCAAATTCGCGGAATACGAATAGGAGAGTGGGAACTAATGGTTTCGTTCAGCGCAATAAAATAAACGCGGTTATGCGGGTTTATGCGTTTGGACCGCTCCACTCAGCGAGCGTCGAGGAATCGCCGCTACCAGGATCTTCCCAAACGACACGAATTGTGGCCTCATCCGGCTCTCCGACGAATGATGCATTATCCCAACCTGAGGCGGTACCTGTGCCTGTGTCGACGATTTCGACTTGGGTTCCTGCGGTGACATCACCGGAAATGGAAGTTTGATTTGCCCATGTGACAGGCCAACTGGACTCGTGTGGGTCTTCCACGTCACCTCTCAGGTAGAGGTCGTTGGAGTCAACGGGATCGCCGCCGTCGTGCGTAATTGTTAGTTCTTGCGGATCTTGGTCGTAGTCGGTGGCGAAATTCGAGTTCGGTGCGGTCGTCTGTACTTGGTCGCCGAGGCCGAGGACGAATGTCCCGATGACGGCCGC
>CAZSSY010000131.1:0-3977 GCA_964609565.1 uncultured Natronomonas sp. | reverse complement strand
GTGGTGGATCAGGAGTATCCTGGCGGGGAGCGGTTGACACCGCTGTTCCCGAAACCGTGGCTGACGGAAATGTCGGAGTACCCGGCCATCACCGAGGTCAATGATGAGATGATCGACGCCACGTACGGAACCTACACCGGGGACCGGTCGACTAGTGAGTTCGACGCGTATTACCACCACCGGGAACGCCGCAAACTAGCGCTCGGTGCCCGGGCGGCCACGGACCACCTGTACTTCTGCACCTATGACTCCCAGGACAACGGGCTGGGCCGGGCCTACAATCCGTCGCGCTACCTCATCCGCCTGAAAGAGCAGGACCTGATCTCGTTGGACGATCTGGTGGTGGAAAGCGACGACCGGCCGACCCGGACACGAGAGAAGGTGGCTGAGTATATCCTCAATCAGCCGTGGGACGAGCTTGAAGGGATCGTCAACGCCGCGCATACCGGTGAAACGGCGGAGATCGAGGAGACCGAGGAAGTGTTCGGCGTCATCCAGGGACTGCTGTCGGAGGACGACGTGGACCCTGTGTTCGCTGATGCGGTAGCCAGTCAATTTGCCATGGCGCGCGGGGAGGTGATGCACGGTGACTGACGTCTTCACTGCAGAGGAACTGACGACGTATCTTCTGTGTCCGCGGAAGTACCAGTTCGAACACGTGTCCGGATTAACCGGTGACACCCGCCAGAAATGGGAGCGGTTCCGACAGTTGCTCCGCAAGGCAATCTGTACCGGGTACAGTGAGGCTCAGAGCAACGATGCGGATCCTCGTGATGCGGCACTCGATGCGCTTGATATGGCCTGGGAATTGTATGCCGATGCGTTAGATCTCCACTCGTCCGAGCAGGAATCCACGGAGAAGACACGGGCTGAGGCCGGGATAGAAGCCTACTTCGACGCGGTTGGAACGGCACATCTTGAGCAGATCGAACAGGCGGCCGCAATCTGTGGTTCACCCGTGGTCGGTCCCGATATCACGTTGACGGCCGAGATTAACGGGAACGAGGTGGGTGCGGATGTCGATTACATAATGGCCACTGACAGCCAGATCGTAGGTGTTCGGCTTACCGATACTCTCTGGGGATGTAGAGTTCCTTGGGAGAATAAAACAGAAATCGCCAAGAATCATCTCAGGAGAGGAGATTACATGCCCGAACAGGTCGGAACCGTTCTTTCTGCACGGATCACGGAAGAAGCCTTGAGCCAGTATGGTAGCGACGGCAGTGAGGCTGAATTGATGTACTTGAGCGTCATGGAGACCACCTATGAATCAGCCGAAGGATGCCATGCAGAGATCGATCACCGACGAATGGGACGGTATCTCTCTGAGACCCGAGCCATAGTAGATGAGGCAATTGCCTGGATGGGTGAGAATATCGCGGACGAAATGTATAGCCCGGAAGATGTGTTCGATGAACAGACTCACTGGGATGGGAGCTTCCGCCAAGTCGTCGAAAATACGTGCGAAGATTGTTCGCATGCCGTTGGCTGTCAGGAAGCGATTCGTCGGGGGGTGATGTTCGATGTCTGAACCAGAGCATCCAGATCAGCCAACTCCAAAAGGCGGCCAAGAGGATGTACTCAACGCTGACAAAGAATGCATCAGCGTCGACGCGGGCGCAGGTTCAGGGAAAACTACGACCATGCGGTGGCGGATTGCACAGATGCTCACCGCGGACAATGCCCCACCGTCGGACCGTGTGCTGGTCCTGACGTTCGCGAATGAGGCGGCGTCATCAATCCAGGAGAGTATCACAGAAGCTGAGCAACTATCTATCGACCAAGGGTACAACGTCGAGGTCTATACGTACCACTCATTCTGCAATCGGCTCGTTTCTGAGTATGCCTATGTTCTAGGAATTGACCCTGACTTCGAGGTCATCACCCAGGACCAGCGTCTGCGGATTATGCGATCGCTGATCGAAGAAAACGAGTATCAGTATGTTTCACGGCGCCAGGCCAACACTGAGACAGTTGTCAAGCAGGCAAAGAATTATATCAGGGATATGCGGCAAGAAGCCATCACACCTGCTGATGTTGATGAATACCTGCCAGAAGAACTCGCTATTAAGAACCTCAAGCGTCTTGTCGTCGATCTAGAACGGACTGCTCAGTTGTTTGATGCAGATGAGCACAACCTTGTAGACGACAACTATGATGTGGATTATACCACGTTGTTTACACATATTGAGGAGTATCAAGATGCTCTTACGCGATGGCGGATAGTGGCCCAGAATCAATCAGGGGACATTTGGGACACGATCGATACGTACCTTTCCTACCTAGAGCAGTTGACAGACATGATGGAGGCTTTGCTTCGTAATGACTCGGATACAGCGTTAGGATTCTTGCCACAGGCCTTGTTTTATGACGATGTTCACAAAGGATGGTGGCCCGATCTAAACCAAACCCCGTTCGGCCATCTCAAGTCATATATCGAGGTTTTAGAGGAGATATATGAGCTGCAGAAGATTTACCACGATTATGTGGAAGAACTTGATTCCCGGGGTGCCCTAGACTTTGACGAACTTCTCTATAAGGCGGACACACTGATCAACGACTCACAGATCGGGGATGAAATCCGTAGTCGGTGGGACTTCGTCTTCTGTGACGAATTTCAGGATACAGACGACATCCAAATGGATGTCGTAACAGGGCTTTGCGAAGATGAAGCGCAGCTCCTTGCAATTGGCGATGTGGACCAGGCTATCTACGGATGGCGTGGGGCGGACCCCGATGGGCTGAACGAACTAGGGAAAAACTTTGTGGAGAGTGAGCAGATCGATATCAAGCGAAACTTCCGGTCAGATCAGGAAATTCTGGAACTAGCAAATCAGTGCACAGCATATGATTCTAAGCCGTTGGTATCCGACGACTGCGACGCCGAGACACAAGATGGAGACCCCATTGTCGAACGAAATGAGGATGATCAAGTTCGATTAGGATTAGTCAACGGGGAGTGGACCCAACAGTCAACTGCCGAAGAAGTTGCCACGACAATTTCTCAGATCTTGGAAGAGGGGATTGATGACATTGAGGAGCGGTCGTTAGCTGACATTGCGGTGATTGTGCGGAAAAACGAACAGGTCAAGAAGGTCGCGTCAAGCCTCCGAAACCGGCAAATTCCCTACCGGATCGATGGTGCAAGTGAATCAGAGATGGAACCAGGCGTCCAGACTATTCTCTCGTATTTCCGGGTGCTTGTTGACTCGGAGGCAGATATGCATCTTCGCCGGGTACTGATGCTGGTATACCGGGTCACTGAGGAGGACCTTAACGCGCTCGAGACTGCCCCAGTAGATTCACTTTACGAGGCAGTCATGAACTATGATGACATCTGCAGTCTTTCTCTGGATAACCAAGACAGCATAAAGAAGGCGCAGACCGATTTCCTCGACCTTCTGGAGATCAAGAACAGCCATTCGCTGCCGTACTTCTATAATGCGTTTCTCAACAAGACTCGCATCCAGTGGTATTTGCAGACAGAAGACCGTGCGCAGCTAGATCGGATCAAGAATTTCATGCAGGCATACGAGAGCGATTACGTGCTCCGCCGGTTCTCCGAAAGTTTTGTCAACAGCCTTGCAGAGTCGCTCTCTGGTCGCGATGACGATCTCTCCATCGGCATCGCATCCCAGTCCGAGGACAAAGTTAACATTATGACGGTCCACCAGGCCAAGGGTCTACAGTTTGACACAGTGCTGTTTCCTTATTTGGAAGATGATGAATGGGTTTCAACCAAGAATGCGGCATGGAGTGCACATCGCTTTAAATCCATTACCCGAGATATCAAAGAAGATGATTTCACGCACCCATTGGTTGAATCCGTTTATCAAGAGGATTTGGAGGAGCAGTGGCGTACGATTCACGTGGGTGTGACCCGGGCAGAGTCGCGTCTCGTTTTTTTTATCCAGCCCCCAGAGGAGACAACCGATTATAAAAAATAAATAACCCAAAAGAGAAAAAAAAGAGATAAG
>CAZSSY010000130.1:0-4134 GCA_964609565.1 uncultured Natronomonas sp. | reverse complement strand
GAGGGTTTAACACGGTCTATTGTGTCTAGCCGATATGCCCGAATGGATCGGTGACGCGTTCGTAAGTGACACGGGGTGGACACACCTTGAGCGACTCGTCGATATTGGAAATCGATGGGCAGGGACCGATGGTGAGGAAGAAGCGGCATCTGCTACCCGAGACGTACTCAATGAAGTGGGGGCTCGAGACGTACGTACCGAAGAGTTTGAGATCGCCGGCTGGCAGCGGGGAACGAGTGAAATTCAGGCCGGGGAAACCACCCAACACTGTATTGCTCTGCCGTACAGTCCACCGGCGGAAGTTGAAGGTCGGTTGGTCGATATCGGGTACGGTTTGCCAGCTGATTTCGAGGCCCAAGATATCGAAGACGCGATCGTGCTGGTGCGAAGCGACGTGCCGCCTGACGCTGAGCGATACATTCACCGGACCGAGAAGTATTACTACGCAGTTGAACACGGTGCAGCAGCCTTCGTCTACCGAAATCACGTAGAGGGCTGTTTGCCGCCGACCGGAAGCATCTCAGGTCATACAGCACCTGACGATGCAACTAGCGACGTGGTTGGAGAAATTCCGGCTGTTGGCGTGAGCGACGAGGTTGGGGCTCGACTGGCTCGCCGGTTTGACAGCGATACAGTGGCGGTATCTGTAGATGCGACGATCGGCGATCGAACCAGTCGGAACGTCCACGCTCATCTCGGCCCTCGAACGAACGACCGAGTCCTCGTGACCAGCCACATTGATGCACACGACATTTCCGAGGGGGCATTGGACAACGGCGCTGGAACGGCCATACTGGTTCATATCGCTGAATCACTGACCAAACGGGAAGAGGAGCTTCAGACAGGGGTGGAGTTGATCGCCTATGGTTCAGAAGAGATCGGGATGGCGGGCTCCGAATACTACGCGTCAAAAACGAACCTCGAAGACATCAAGGCCATTCTCAATATGGATGGGGTCGCCCGAGAGCGGACGTTATCGCTCTATACGCACGGATTCACTGCTCTTGAAGACCTCGCAGAGCGAGTCTCGACCCAGTTCCGCCACCCCATCGAGACAGTCTCCCAGCACGCCCCGTTCAGTGACCAGTGGCCATTTGCTAAATGGGGTGTCCCGACGTACCTCGCGCAAAGTAAAACGACCGACGGTGGCCGGGGCTGGGGACATACCTACGCCGACACGATTGACAAGATAGATCCTCGTACAGTCCGTGAACAGGCCATCCTGCTGACGGACTTGACGGTACGTCTTGCTGACGATCGGCTATCAATCGGCCACAAGTCCGCAGACCAAGTAGCGAGGGCGCTTGAAGAGGAAGACAGGGCGGAGGGAATGAAGGTAAAAGGTGACTGGCCGTATGTCAATTAGCTATAACCGTCAAACTCGACTCCTTCTGTTACTCTACAGAACAATATTAATAGGAATGAACAGGAAGCTATAGGTAATCGTGCCTGTCATTATTTATCATGCCAATTGAGGGCATTGGTCAGTCAGTCGGACGACGGGAAGCAATGAGGTACATGGGGACAGCCTCCGTATTGGCGTCCCTGGGTGGATGTCTTTCAGGCGAAGAAGGTCAATCTGATGAAACCCCCACTGACGACAGTACGGCAACCCAGGGACCGACGGACGAGTCCACACCCCGGTCCGAGGACGTCGAACTAACTCTTACTCAGGGCGTGATGCCGACGACGTTGGATCCGCACGACCACAGCGAGGTGCCGACGGCGAACGTGGTCGAGCAGTCGTACGAGCGCCCGATCAAATTTGACCGCGAACAACGGGTCGTCGCCGAACTCGTAACGGAGTGGGAGCGGGTGGCGGAAGACCGGGTGCAGTTCTCGATTCGAAGCGACGTCCCCTTCCACAGTGGCGATGAAATGACCGCCAATGACGTCGCATATTCAATTAACCGCATCGTTGATGACGACGTCGGTATCACAAGTCGCCAACAACGCGACGTCGGCGTAACGAGCGCAGAAGCGGTCGATGAGTCGACCGTCGAGATTAGCACTGACGGGCCGAATCCAATTGTGTTCTCACAGATCGCCGCAACTGTGACGATCGTCCAACAGGCGTGGATGGAAGACCGCAGCGATTCCGAGATTGCCCAAAGTATGAACGGAACCGGCCCCTACCAGCTTGAATCCTTTGAGGAGGACGTCAACGTCGTTTTCTCCAGCTTTGAGGACTATTGGGGGTCTTCCCCTGATGTGACGTCTCTTACCATCAACGCGGCTTCGGAACTCAGCACACGAGTAAATAGCCTACTGGCCGATGAAACAGACATCGTTGTTGATGTTGGCCCCGAGCAAGTGAGCCGGATCCAGGAGTCGGAAAACCGCGTCGAACCAGTCCCAAGCAGTCGGGTTATCTTTGGTGTGATGCGCGACGACGTGGCTCCCTTCGAAAGCCGTGCCTTCCGGCGAGCCATGAACTATGCTGTAAACCAAGAAGAGATCATTGAGGAAGTCCTCAATGGGTTTGGATCGCCGCTGTCTCAACCAGTTTTCGAGGGGGTTGTTGGGTACGATCCCGATCTGGAACCATATCCTTATGATCCAGAACAGGCAGCGCAACTCGTCGAGGAGAGCGGGCATGCCGGCGCGGAATTGACGATCCAGACACCGGTTGGTCGCTATCTCAAGGATGTCGAAATCGCCCAGGCGATGGCAGGGCACATAAATGAGCTACCCAACGTCTCGTGCGATGTCCAGCAGCGCGACTTCGGGGCGCTTATCGGTGAAATCGTGGATGGAGATCGGGACACCCTTCCAGAGTTTTACCTTATTGGCTGGGGGAACGAAGTGTTCGACTCGGTCAATACATTCATGCCTCACCTCGTCTCGACGCAGGCCCCGAACGCCTACCAAGACGAAACAGTAGATGACCTCATCCAACAGGCCCAAGCAGAAACAGACGAAGACGAACGGGAGCAACTCCTCCAACAGGCGAACAAACGGGCCCGGGACGAGGCCGCATGGGTGTTCCTCCATCGGCAGTTCAGTATCTACGGTGTGAGCAGTCGCGTCGAATGGCAACCGAGAAATGATGAGATGATTTTCGTGAAGGAGATGACAGTGAACTCTTAGTTAACTCGAAGGGTTGCGCGTCCCGAACTCTGGTTCTGCACGTCGAACCTGCATGCCGATGTGCAGAATGCACCCGCTCGTCGCGCGGCCAGCTCGCCGTTGAGCACGATTGTTCCGGTGGGCACGGTGCTCATTATATACTGGGCCGTTTCGAGCTACTCACTCTCAACGCTTCTTCGGGTTCGATGTGCAAAATCGAACACGCGGATCGAAGCCTCAGACAAACAGGTACCGCGAAAATCTCTACGACCGTATCGCCCGGCGCTTCAACGAGCGCACCCGCGTCGGCGGGATTGACGCGGCGTGCGAGTTCTCCCAGCGGATGCTCGACAACCTCAAGCGCGCGGTCGAGCACTCTACCATGACGCCCTAGCTGGCCAAGCTACTCTCGACACCAAATGTAAAACTCGAGGTGTGATGAGAAACAGACAGCCATTTTCAGGACTAGAATGCCGTGCATTTTGGGATACTCCTGTCACAACCTGAAGGACTAGTTAAGACCATTTCATTGAAGATAATACGAATCAGGTGATGGATTTCTAAGAATAGAAATATGACATTGTGGATAGTTAGTGGCCGCCATGGCCCATCGGAAACTCCGGCAGGTGCTATTGGTCGGCCTGATATTGATCATCGTGGGTGCGCCAAGTTTTGGGAACTCGACGGCAACAACTCCACAACAACAAACAACGACAGTGGCACCTTACACTTCGACGATATACCCTACCACAACGTACTACCCGACGACTACGTCGTATCCGACTACTACTTCCTACCCGCCCACCACCTCGGTCCGTACAACCACTTCATCACCCGGTACACCGGTGCCTAGGCCAGAAACATACGTCGGAGAAACTGAGATCACTCGCTTCGATCCCATCGACAGCTACGGAATTTCCTTCTCAGAGGCAAATGGGATAGTGAGGGATCCTGAAGTCTACAACTTCAGTTCAGTGAACGCTGGATCTAACGTCGCTTCTATAGGATTACGAGGGGTGTCAAATGGTGGACACGGGGGTGTGGCCACCTATGGTGAGAGCGTTT
>CAZSSY010000129.1:2383-4330 GCA_964609565.1 uncultured Natronomonas sp. | reverse complement strand
CCGACCGCCGCGTCCGCCGGCATCGGATCATCGAACCCGTAGAGCACGTGGTCTAGCAGGTGGCGGCGCGGACAGTCCGAATGCGTCTCCAGTGACGTGTGACTGTGCTGCACCGGGAGTTCGGCACCGTCCTCGAACGACAATGACGAGGGGTAGATATCGTCTGCCGTCGGGTCCTGCTCGGTCAGGTCCTCGTCGAAGATATCCTGCCCCAGGCCGTGGATCTCGTCGATCGCCTGTTCGAGGTTCAGTTCGTCCTCGTACCGGTTGTAGTAGGTGATCGTGCCCGGCGTCACATCGGCAGCCTGCTTCACTTCATCAGATAAATTCACTACCGTCTCCGGATACCGATCCTCAACCTCCTTGAACGCATCCGTGATAGCATCCCACAGTTGCATCTGCGGCTGTTCAAGCGACCACCGAGTACCGACATCAGGAAATGTTGCTTCAAGAAGTTCCCCTGGCGATTCGTGGGAGAGAGACGCCTGATCGCATTGCTCTCGCAGATCGGAAACCATATTTTTATAATCAGCTATCTCTTCCGGCGGCTGACTAAACAAGACGAGGAGCGACTCTGCCCGTGTCACACCCACGTGGATCGTACGCCACTGTTCCTCCAAATCCTCTTGATAGACGGACTCAACCAACGGATGTGTGAAGTCATCTTCTTTGATATCTCGGATAATGGAATCAAAGCGATGGGCACCCCAAACCGCATTCTTCGTTGACACCCACTCATCATATTCTAGATAGGGAAACAGCACTGTATCAAACTGCAGACCTTTGGCTTGGTGAACCGTCAATATATTGACTTTATTATTGGACTGGGATGCTATGCCGATTGTGAGATCGTCATCGCGGCCAGAGAGCGACTCTGCAAGGCTGTCGACAAAGCCTTCGGAGAACCGGCGGAGCACGTTATCGCTCTCGTACGCCTGCATGAACTTCTTGATCCGGTCCAGCTGTGCACGGTCTTCCTTTTTCAAGTACCACTGGATACGAGTCTTGTTGAGAAACGCGTTGTAGAAGTACGGCAGGGAATGACTGTCCTTGAGCTGCCGAAGATCGTTGAGATCGGTCTGCGCCTTGGTTACGCGGTCCGGATCATCCAGGGAGACACTGCCGATAGTATCGTGGTTCATGACCGCCTCGTAGAGTGAATCCACGGGGGCAGTCTCGAGTGCTTTCAGGTCATCCTCTCTGACACGGTATACCAGCATCAGCACCCGGCGAAGATGCATGTCCGCCTCTGGATCGACAAGCACCCGGAAATACGAGAGAATGGTCTGGACGCCTGGTTCCATCTCTGATTCACTTGAACCATCGATCCGGTACGGGATTTGCCGGCTTCGGAGGCTTGCCGCGACCTTCCTGGCCTGTTCGTTTTTCCGTACAATCACCGCAATATCAGCTAACGACCGCTCCTCAATGTCGTCAAACCCGTCTTCCAAGAGCTGAGATATCGTCGTGGCAACTTCTTCGGCGGTCGACTGTTGAGTCCACTCGCCGTTGACGAGTCCTAACCGCGCTTGATCGCCTTCATCTCGTTCGACAATAGGATCACCATCTGGGGTCTCGGCGTTGCAGTCATCGGATATCAATCGCTTAGAATCATATGCCGCACACTGATTTGCTAGTTCCAGAATTTCCTGGTCTGACCGGAAGTTTCGCTTGATATCGAGCTGTTCACTCTCTGCAAAGTTATCCCCAAGATCGTTCAGTCCCTCAGGGTTCGCTCCACGCCATCCGTAGATAGCCTGGTCCACATCACCGATTGCGAGAAGTTGCGCATCATCTCTACATAGCCCTGTTACGACGTCCATCTGGATGTCGTCTGTATCCTGAAATTCGTCGCAGAAGACGTAGTCCCACCGGCTACGGATTTCATCCCCGATCCGTGAGTCGTTGATCAATGTGTCCGCTTTATAGATGAGTTCGTCAAAGTCG
>CAZSSY010000129.1:0-2373 GCA_964609565.1 uncultured Natronomonas sp. | reverse complement strand
CGAGGGCCCCCCGAGAATCAAGCTCGTCCACGTAATCGTGGTAAATCCTCTGCAGCTCATGTATCTCCTCTAACGCCTCGATATAAGCCTTCAGATGGCCGAATGGCGTCTGATATATATTGGGCCACCAGCCTTTGTGGACATCGTTATAAAATAAGGCCTGTGGCAAGAATCCTAACGCTGTATCCGAGTCATTCCGAAGCAACGCCTCAACCATGTCTGTCAACTGCTCCAGGTAGGAGAGGTACGTATCGATCGTGTCCCAGATGTCCCCTGATTGATTCTGGGCCACTCTCCGCCATCGCGTGAGAGCATCTTGATATTCTTCGATATGCGCAAACAGTGTGGGATAATCCACGTCATAGTTATCATCTACTAGGTTGTGCTCATCCGTGTCAAACAACTGGGCAGTCCGTTCTAAATCGACGACAAGACGCTTGAGATTCTTGATGGCGAACTCCTCGGGCAGGTATTCATCGACATCATCGGGAGTGATGGCTTCTTGCCGCATATCCCAGATATAGTTTTTTGCCTGCTTGACAACTGTCTCAGTGTTAGCCTGGCGCCGTGAAACGTACTGATAATCGTTTTCTTCGATCAGCGACTGGATAATTCGCAGACGCTGATCCTGAGTGATTACCTCGAAGTCAGGGTCAATGCCGAGAACATAGGCATACTCAGAAATAATTCGATTACAAAACGAGTGGTACGTATAGACATCGACATTGTACGCCTGGTCGATAGACAGCTGCTCCGCGTCAGTGATACTCTCTTGGATTGATGACGCCGCCTCATTCGCGAACGTCAGGACCAGCACCCGGTCCGAGGGTGGGGCATCATCCGCCGTAAGCATCTGTTCGATCCGCCACCGCATCGTCGTGGTTTTCCCTGAACCTGCGCCCGCGTCGACGCTAATGCATTCTTTGTCAGCATTGAGTACATCCTCTTGGCCGCCTTTTGGAGTTGGCTGATCGGGTTGCTCTGATTCAGACATCGAACATCACCTCCCGGCTAATGGCTTCTTCGCAGCCAGCGGCGTGCGAACAATCTTGGCACGTATTTTCGACGACTTGGCGGAAGCTCCCATCCCAGTGATCCTGCTCATTGAACACTTCTACCGGGCTATACGTCTCGTCCGCGATGTTATCACTCATCCAGGCAATCGCCTCGTCTATTGTCTCTCGGGTATCAGAGAGGTATCCACCCATTCGTCGGTAATCGATCTCTGCATCACATCCATCACCGGATTCAAAAGTGGTCTCCATGACGCTCAAGTACATCAACTCAGCACCGGTACCGTCGCTGCCGTACTGATTCAAGGCTTCTTCTGTGATCCGTGCAGAAAGAACGGTTCCGACCTGTTTAGGCTTGTAATCTCCTCTTTCGAGATGGTTCTTGGCGATGTCGGTTTTATTCTCCCACGGAACTCTACTTCCCCAGAGCGTATCGGTAAGCCGAACGCCTACGATCTGGCTGTCAGCGGCTATGATGTAATCGACATCCGTCGCGACCTCGTTCCCATTAATTGTGGCCGTCAACGTGATATCGGGACCGATCACAGGAGAACCGCAGATAGCGGCCGCCTGTTCGATCTGCTCAAGATGTGCCGTTCCGACCTCGTCAAAGTAGGCATCTATCCCGGCCTCAGCCCGGGTCCTCTCTCTGGATTCCTGCTCGGATGAGTGGAGATCAACCGTGTCGGTGTACAGTTCCCATGCATCGTCTAGCGCATTGAGCGCCGCGTCGTGGGGATCAACACCGTTGCTCCGCGCCTCATTGTACCCCGTACAGATCGCCTTTCGGAGTAGCTGCCGGAAACGGTCCCAGTCCTGGCGGGTGTCACCGGTTAATTCGGTCACATGCTCGAACTCGTACTTCCGCGGGCATACGAGGAACGTCGTCAGCTCCTGCGCCATGTACGGGTCAGTCACTATGCATCACCTCCCCACGGGCCATGGAAAATTGACTGGCGACCGCGTCGGCAAAGATGGGGTCCACGTCGTCTTCCGACAGTAATCCCTGGATGACACCGAACACTTCCTCGGTGTCCTCGATCTCCGCTGTTTCACCGGTATGCGCGGCGTTCACGATGCCTTCGAGTTCGTCCCACGGCTGCTCGAGGATGTATTCGGCCACCTTCTCCCGTGTCCGGATCGGCCGGTCATCGGTTTCCATCGACAGCTCGTCGAATGCAGTCCAATCCTGCTCTTTCAGACGGTAGAGGTAGCGCGACGGGTTGTACGCCCGGCCCAGCCCGTTGTCCTGCGAGTCATAGGTACAGAAGTACAGGTGATCCGTCGCGGCCCGGGCACCGAGCGCCAGTTTGCGGCGTTCCCGGTGGTGGTAATACGCGTCGAAGGCACTGGTCGACCG
>CAZSSY010000128.1:0-4388 GCA_964609565.1 uncultured Natronomonas sp. | reverse complement strand
TAATGGCCTCTCCCGCCGCCACATCGGGGAGGAAGCGGTCTTTCTGCTCGTCGGTCCCATACTCGATTAACGCCTCCGTGCCGAAACTAGTGGCGAGGATTGAGAGGGCGATGCCGGGGTCGGCGGCAAACAGTTCTTCGGCGATGAGGACGGAGTCAAGTGCGCCGTAGCCGGCGCCGCCGTAGTCGATGGGGATCGTGGAGCCGCACAGGCCCATGTCGGCGGCTTTGTCGACGATGTCGTGGGGGAATGTTTCTTCGACGTCGAATTTGGTCCCGTTGGGTCGCACCTCGTTTTCGGCGAATCGTTTCACTTCTTCTTTTAATTGTTGTTGTTCATCCGACAGCCCGAAGTCCATAATATGCATCGCGTCTTGCCCTCACATAACAGTTCCCACTCTCTGGAAACAAGCCATAGTTGATTGTGAAAACGCTGACTTTCTGTGCCGTTGTCAGTATATAGGGAGTTTTGTCCCGTAGTTCAGTGACATTGGGGATGAATACTTCCGGTCTAGTTCTGTTGGTGGCGGTTTGCCTTGGCTTTAGAAATGTCTCCTGACGGTTTTGCGGGGGTGGGATTGGATTCTGATGAGGGATCGGTTTTGGAGTGGGTGGAGAACACAAATAATATTATGGAGTGGTATTATTCGGTAATCATGGGGTCGACGCAACTTCGACGGGCGGAACAGGGCGAGATAACCCCTGCCATGCGGCGCGTTGCCGACCGTGAGAACCGCAAACCAGAATTCATCAGACAACAAATCGCGACCGGACAAGCAGTCATTCCAGCCAACCACAACCACACTACAGTTGACCCGATGATCATCGGTAGAGAATTCGCTACAAAAGTCAACGCAAACATCGGAAATAGCGAAGAAACAAGTGACCTTAATGGCGAGCTAGAAAAACTCCATACAGCCGTCCACTACGGAGCAGATACCGTGATGGATCTCTCCACCGGCACCAACCTCGACACAATCAGGAACGCACATATCGCACACTCACCAGTCCCGGTCGGAACGGTTCCGATTTACGAAGCCGTCAAGCACGCCGATAACCCGCCGGACATCACCCACGACCTGTTGTTGGACATAATCGAGAAACACGCCAAACAGGGCGTCGACTACATGACCATCCATGCCGGCGTTCTCATGGAACATCTTCCACTCACCGACGGCCGAAAGACAGGGGTTGTCTCCCGCGGAGGCTCAATCCTCGCGCAATGGATCGAAGAAAACGGGATGCAGAACCCATTGTATGCAACGTTCGATGAGATTTGTGATATCTTCGAGAAACACGACGTGACGTTTTCGCTCGGCGATGGCCTCAGACCCGGCTGTCTGGCCGACGCAGGCGATGCGGCACAGTTCGCTGAATTAGACACGCTTGGTGAACTCACTCATACCGCCCGAGAAAACGGCGTACAGGTCATGGTCGAGGGCCCTGGACACGTCCCGCTTGACCAAGTGGCAGATAACATCACCCGACAACAAACAGTTTGTGATGGCGCACCGTTTTACGTCCTCGGGCCACTGGTCACTGATATCGCGCCAGGGTATGATCATATCTCCAGTGCAATCGGTGCTGCAGAAGCCGGGCGAGCCGGTGCAGCGATGTTGTGTTATGTCACACCCAAGGAACACCTCGGTCTACCCGACCAACGTGATGTACGAGCGGGATTGGCCGCCTACCGGATCGCAGCACACTCAGCAGATATCGCCAACGATCTGCCGGGCGCTCGCGACTGGGATGATGCACTCTCAGAGGCCCGGTATGAATTCGATTGGCAGCGACAATTCGATTTGGCACTTGACCCAGCACGAGCCCAAGCGTACCACGACCAGACACTGCCCGGCGATAATTATAAAGAGGCTCGCTTCTGCTCCATGTGCGGCGTCGAGTTCTGCTCGATGCGGATTGATCAAGACGCACGGAATGCCGACGGTGAGATGTCACCAATCGATGAGGAAACCGATCTCGAGACATCGACAGCCGCAGAAACCAATCTCCCGCCGGTCGGCACCCACGATACCCGTCGTATCCCAGACGAGATCGAGATCGAGGGCGTGACATTCACCCCAGACGACAGTCACGCTGATGACTAATCCTGTCGGTGGTGCACTCACAGATAAACGGGGCTCCCTGGCCGAATCCAGGCGGAATTTGATACCCGTATACCAATCAGTACACCCACCAGCCGGAACGGAGCAGTGTGAACTGCATCGATAGGGTCTCCAGGAGTGACTCGTTGATGAGAGCAACCGGTTGATCACCGAGCGACATATGGCGGTCATATGTGGAGAAGGAAACGTTGAAAGCCAGGCCGAAAGTCCTTTCAGATGCCAACAATGGATTTTGACGACATCACCACTATCGCGGTGCTCGGTGCCGGGAGCATGGGTCATGGCATCGCGGAGATCGCTGCCCTCGCCGGCTATGACGTCACGATGCGAGATATCAAAGAAGAGTTTGTGACCGACGGGTACGAGCAGATTGAATGGTCGCTTGAAAAACTCGCCGAGAAGGACCAAATCTCGACAGAGGAGGCCGATGCTGCACTCGATCGGATCACACCGGTCGTCGATATGGAGGAGGCTGTCGGGGAGGCTGATGTCGTGATTGAAGCTGTCCCCGAGCAAATGGAGATTAAAAAAGAGGTATTCACTGACGTTGAATCGTATCTCCCGGCGGACGCAATCATTGCGACCAATACGTCGTCGTTGTCTATCACTGAACTCTCAGACGTCACCGACCGGCCCAACCAGTTCTGTGGCATGCATTTCTTCAATCCGCCCATTCGGATGCAACTCGTTGAAGTCATTTACGGCGAGCATACTGACGACGCAACCATTGAGACAACGGTCCAGCTCGCTGAAGCTTTCGACAAAACACCGGTGACCGTTCGCAAGGACTCACCCGGGTTCATTGTGAACCGTATTCTTGTCCCATTGATGAACGAGGCCTGCTGGATGCTCACTGAGGATGTGGCCACCAAAGCGGAAATCGATTCAACGACGAAATTCGATATGGGACTCCCGATGGGTGTCTTCGAACTCGGGGATCAAGTCGGGAACGATGTCACCTATCATGTCCTCGAATACATGGAAGAGGTCCTGGGTGAGGCCTATGAGCCGGCGCCATACCTGGAGAACCTCATCGAAGACGAGCGATTCGGGAAGAAAACCGGGGAAGGATTCTACGAGTATACGGACACGGATAGTCCAGATATTCCAACAGATGCCGGCCAAGACGAGATTGCAACGCGCTTCCTCGCCGTGATGGCCAACGAGGTCGGAAACCTGGTCGGCTCAGATGTGGCGGATCCGTCAGCGATAGATGAAGCCGTGATGCTCGGCGCCGGCTTCCCCGAGGGACCCGCCAAACTCGTCGATGATGCCGGACTCGACACGCTCGTCGAGACACTAGAGGACCTCCACGACGAAACCGATCATCCCCGGTTTGTCGTGTCAGATGGACTCCGCAACGCCGCTGACAGAGGCGGGTTCCATGGCGGGTCGAATGGCGATACTCCTGAATTCGCGAATATCGATGTTCGATATCCGGGTGATAAGATCGGCCACATCGTGTTAGATCGAGAAGCTCGCATGAACACGATCAACCCGGCGTTGATGGATGAACTCGCCGACGCGATCGACCTCTTGGAAGCCGATGGTGATGTCCGCGCGCTCTTGGTCACGGGGAAAGGTGACCGTGCGTTTTCCGCAGGCGCTGATGTGACCGCAATGGCCTCAGGCGCTGATCCACTCGACGCGATTGAATTATCTCGGAAAGGCCAACGGACATTCGGCAAACTCGAAGCATGTGACATGCCAGTGGTCGCCGGGATTGATGGCTTCGCTCTCGGCGGTGGATTCGAACTCGCGTTATGTTGTGATTTCCGGCTGGCATCAGACCGCTCAGAACTCGGAACGCCAGAACATAACCTCGGCTTGCTCCCCGGCTGGGGTGGAACACAACGACTGATGCGGATCGCTGGATTCGGCCGCGCCAAAGAAATCATCTTCACTGCTGACCGCTTTGACCCCGAAACGATGTACGACTACGACGTCGTGACAGAAGTCGTCCCAACTGACGAATTTGAGGACCGCGTCCACGAGTTTACAGCTGAGTTAGCTGCCGGCCCACCGATTTCGCAAAAACTCACCAAACGAGCAATGCTCAGAGGCTGGGAAGACATCGACGCCGGCCTCGAGTTGGAAGCACAGGCATTTGGCCATCTCATCAATACCGACGACCTCATGGAAGGCATCACGGCGTTCATGGGTGACGAAGACCCAGAATTTGAAGGCAAGTGACATCCTCGCCGCCTTAAAGGGCGACGCGTCCCGAGGTTCCTATGGTACTCCCGTCAATTCGGATGGGTGGGAA
>CAZSSY010000127.1:0-4624 GCA_964609565.1 uncultured Natronomonas sp. | reverse complement strand
TGGTTACCGATCACGCCAAACGGGGAGATATTTGCGAGAGGTGTTTTCCTGAAATTGCTGAAATCCGCTCCACGGGGAGTGATCGAGATGGATAATCCCACGGACGGGGATGAGAAAAGGACGTACTTCAAGCGAGTCCCACAACGAACCTCCCCCAAAACACTTCACGGGGATAAGGATTGTCCGTCTGTTAAGAAGGCGGACCGCGTCCGTGAGGTTACGAGGGCGCAATACCCTAACGCCGAATATTGCGGCCGCTGTGTGGACACGGGGGTATATCGATGTCACGGCTGCGATTCTATATACGGCCCGGAGAAATTTGACGATCCAGAGCTTCAGGCCCGTGCCTGTTGTTCGATCCGTGGTTTCGGCTCTGAGAGTGACTATTCGATTCACATGGGGATGGATAATGAGGTGAACGGCGATGGGGAGTAATACCATCTCACTTGGTATTACGTTGATAGCCACGATGTCTATCTTCCTGGTGAGTTTTATCACGTACCAGTGGATACCAAACAACTTCTTCGCCGCGACGGTCGGAATCGGCGTCGGAGCAATCACCATGATAGCACTTGATGAGCAGGTCGGGGTGTTTTCGGAGGTGAACGATGACTGAGAAGGATTGGCAGGACCACTACCCGACAGACCCCAACCTAATCAGCGGGATGCTCGATGGTTTCACAGTTGAGGTCAACGAGACGCATGTCCACTTCCGCTGCCGTGAGAACTTCCCGATGATGGTCGGGATCTGGATTGGCGACGAGGAGCAGCCGGTCGGGTTTATCAATACGGCAACGGAGGAGACCATCTGCCTCGGTGGCGTCGGGGAAGACCTCGCCAGCGAGGTCGAGGAGATCGCCGAGCTTCCGGTCGGTGAGATTCCTGACGCGGTCGACGAACTGGCCGGTCGGTTGAACCCGGCCGGGGAGGTGAACGATGGGTGAGTACCGTCGTCCGATGACCGCCGCCGAGGCGATCAAAGCCGAGGTTGGCGAGGAGGAGTATCAGGAGATGGTCGAGAAGCTCGAACTCCTCGCTGGCTTCGCTGAAGAGATCAAGCAGACGCCGGTCGAAGACCGAGCGGAGGTCTTCGGTGACGAGATCGTCGACGAGGCAATCGAGATGGCTGAGGACGTCTACGACACGATTGACAGCGCCCAACCGCGGTGGTATCGATGAGCGTTCAGATCGATGTGGAGGGGAGATAGATGACGATCCTCGGTCGATTCATCCGGTGGGTGACGTCACCGCGGTGTGCCCACTGTGGCGACAAAGTCACTGGGCGGCGGTCGTTCACTCGTGGACGGACGTATCACCCAACGTGCGTCGAGTCAATACGTGATCGTGATAATGATTGACGTGCGTCCGTCGTGGCTGGGCGATCACGTTCATCTTCGGACTGTCGGGGCCATGCTTACCGCGACGTATGGTGGAGTTGCGTTTGGGTATACGATTGCGCTCGGTGACGCAATGTCGCTCGTTTCCGGGTTTGCGATGATGGTATTTGCGGGAATCGTCGCCGTGTGGATCTTGCCGAGTGCGGAAGCGATTGCGGAATCCTGGAGTGATCGATCATCATGACACGAACACGGATCATCGCCGCGACGGTCATCGTCGCGGTCATGGTTGCGATGGCCGGTTGTAACGTATTCAGCGACCCCGGGGAAGGGTACACGCCACCGTCGACGGTCGATCCTAACAGCCCCCAGGGTGCTGCTATCCAGACCGATGTACCGACGGAATCTACGGTAACTGATCGGGTCGTTACCGATACACCATCGCCAGTTCCGACGGCCGAGTCGACTCCCCAGTCTACCCAGACTGCTACTTCAGGTGAGGGCGGGGAGCTTGTTCACACTGAGCCGCCTGGTGCTGATGAAAGGTTCAAGTGGAATGTTAGTGGTTCACGTCAGTCATCCAGTACCATTGGTATCAATGCTGGCGGTGAGGTCAGGGTATACGTTGGTCGGCTGGATGGGTCTGCTGGCATGGTCATTTCGTCTGATCGGGAGACGCTACCCGGTCAGACGTTTGAGGATGAGCGTGTCTATGGGCCGTATGAGATTGATGAAACGGCAGAGTACCAGATTACTGTCGACCCGGATGTTGAGTCGCCAAATGACTTTATTGCGGTGGTAGTTGTCGACGGGGCTTATCTACCATGACAGGTGGTGTTGAGTGATGTCTCGGTTCCTCGACTGGTCTTACGGAAGGAATGAGATCGCCATCGGTGCTGTCCTCGGGATGGTCTTCTTCGGTGGGTGGATCGACATTGTTCCCGGTCCGACCTGGGCCAGAGCCCTCGCTTTCGTCCCCATCGGCGTTGTCTCCGGTCTCCTCTTCCGTGAGATCGTGACCTTTGTCGGCGCTGTGGCGTTGGCGAACGAGGCCCGGAAGCTCGGTGATGACGTCGCCATCTGTGAGGAGTGCCAGGCCGCCTTTCATCACGAAATCGACCCCTGCCCGGAGTGTGGCGGCGAACCACGGCAGACTGAAGCTGACTGGGAGGCGAGCGATGACTGACCTGTCGGCATACAGAGCGAACGCCACCGAGATCAAGTTCCTCGCCACGATCGTGGCGGCGATCGTCGGGCTGTTCTTGTTCGTCTCGTTTGACTGCCGGCCCACAGCCGTTGGCGGCGAGGCGTGGGCTGTCGACCCGGGGTGTGTGACACTTCCCACTATCAATATCTTCGCTGCGGTTGGTTTTATCACGTTCCCGGTGTGTGTCGTCCTGGCCTTCGAGTTATGGGACGACGTCGAGGTGCCTGACCTCCTCGCTGTGGCCATTTGGGCGACTGTTGGGACGATCGTGTCGGTTGCTGCGGTTATCGCCAGTGCTGGACTCTTCGGTGGGACTGTCGCTGCTGTTGCGTTCATTGTCGGCTGTGTCGCGGCGCTCATTTCCGGAAGTATGTGGGGTGAGGTGCTGCTTTCAGTGTATTCGAGGTGGTTATCGTGACTGACGTTCCCGATGGTGACCCCGATATATACTATATCCCCGGGGCGTGGAACCAGTACGATTACAACGAGCATATTATCATCCTCGATGAGCGCCTGAAGGACTACCCGACGGCCCATGACGTTATTCTCGAACACGAGAAAGGCCACGCTGACGCGAGGACAGTTCGGGAGTTGGCCATCCACGAGTGGAAATCAGACGTCAGACAATACTTCTCGACCGATCCGGAGATTGAAGCCGTGAGAGAGTACTACCGTGAGACTGACCACGCCTACGATATCCCCGCTCTACGGCTACTTGGATACGGGTTGTTCAAGTCGATCAGAGGCGTGTCGAGGCTCGCCCTCCAATCGCTTGGATATCTGTACCGGGGGGTAGCATGACTGACCCGGATTATGTCTTCGACCGCCATCCTGTCAGAGAGTACTGGTGGGACTTTCTCGACGAGGCCGAGCCCGAGGCTGGAGATATGATCGGTGTCGAGACGGAGACTCACGAGTGGAAGTCGTTAATGAAGGTCATCGAGATCGGCCGCGAACGAGACGTCATCTTTGAGAGTATCCGGGGGAAGAAATACCGGATTTGTATTTCCCAGGTCCACCACCTCGAACCATCGAAGCCCTGCGTCAGAACAGAGGACGGATTCAACAGCCGTGGTGTTATCGACCGCGTGGAGGTCTACACGGATGACTGACCTTAGCGATTTGGTCTTTTGGGCCATTGTCGGCAGCGCCGCTACCTATGCGTCGGCGTTCGCGTCTGTTGAAGCCCCTAGTGTCCACCTTGCTATCACGGCCTTCGTTATCGCGTTCGTCATCGGGGTCATGTCTATCAATCTGTGGGCGAGGGTAATCTCTACCATCGCATCCAGGGTGATGGCCGATGACTGACAGCCGTCTCGACACCGTCGTCCGGTGGTATTTCCATATCAGGAACGCCTCTATCATCGTGTCCGCCGTGGTACTGCTCGTCGGCGTCGTCATGGTGGCGCTGATCGTCCCGCTCATTTCTGTTGACGTCACCGCGTACATAATGCGAGAGTGGTTCGACATGCCGAACAGCATGGAGCCCCGCTGGCTGTGGTATATCGTCGGCTACGTGATGTATGCCGCCATCATCTCGATCAGCGTCATTGACCCCGCCGCCAGACAGTACCGCCGGGAGCAAGCGAACGGTGATTCAACATGACTGACGCCTGGGGATACGTCCGGCTCTCGGGTCGCGGTCGCGAGGCGAGCCTCGACGATCAGAAGGAGTCGATACGCGAGTACGCACGCGACAACGACCTCAACCTCCAGACGACGCGGAACGATGGCGACCGCACGAGCGGGTTCAAAGTCGACGAACGCGACGGGTACAAACTCCTCCGCCGGAAGATCAAGGACGACGAGATCGACGCCGTCATCACGCGCGATCGCGCCCGCCTCGCTCGCGACTTCGACGAGCGCCTGTGGTTGATTATGACGATACGCTCCGTGAATGTCGACTGGCACGTCGTCGAGGCTGGCGGCCGGCTCCGTCTCGAAGACGTCCAGCAGGCGGGGATCGAGTGCCTCCACGCGATGATGGACCATGCAAAGAAGATGGCTGAGATCGAGCGGTCTCGTCGGGCGACCCAGGAGCGGATCGAGAAGGGATACGACCACGGCGGCGAGCGGTACG
>CAZSSY010000126.1:0-4637 GCA_964609565.1 uncultured Natronomonas sp. | reverse complement strand
CTCCGACGAATACTCAGAAAAGCATCAACTACACCAACAGTTGAATCACTCGATACCGTATCAACGACCAGCCAACATGACACGGATGGCTCCGTTACCCGCACGAAGGAAGAGGAGATTCTTGCCATCCTCCAGACGAATGGCGGTCGAATGAAGCAAGCCGACCTTGTGAACGAAACCGACTGGTCGAAAGCAACTGTCAGCCGCCTCCTGTCATCGCTTGAAAACGACGGCCGTGTCGAAAAAATCCGTATCGGTCGAGGGAACGTCGTCCGCCTCATACCGACCGAATCACCCCCGGATGGACATCCAACCAAACCTCCAAACTAAGCCAACACGACCTCGATACTCGACGACAGCTCGGCGATTAACGTCTGTACTGTCATTTTTGGTAAGGAGGCGAGGAGGTCGACCGCCACAGGGAAAACCTGGGACGGTGCACCCACTACATCGCCATCCGATCGCTGGGTTCTCGTTGTTCGTTTGTGCGGTATAGGGAAGAAAGAAGCGGGCGTTAATCAGCCGACCTTACGCCATGTGACGGATCCTACTGCGATTGGTTGGCTCTGCGATTAAACGCCGCCGTCTTCCTCGTCGTCTGTCTCGTTGTCACCTGCGCCGGGTCCATCAGTCTCGTTGTCACCTGCGCCGGGTCCATCAGTCTCGTTGTCACCAGCGCCTGGACTTTCATCGTCGCCTGCGCCTGGACTTTCATCGTCGCCTGCGCCTGGTCCTTCATCGTCGCCTGCGCCTGGTCCTTCATCGTCGCCTGCGCCTGGACTTTCTTCGCCTGCGGGAGCGTCTTCTCCATTATCGTTACAGCCAGCTATGCCTGCAGCGCCAACAACACCAGCAATCTGGATGATTCGTCGTCGTCGTTTATCAACGTTCTCTGGCATGGGTTTCGACCCGGTTGGGCGTACGAAAATCTGGGTAATTACTATATTCCGGATATAGTTTTGCGAACGATTCCTGAAATTCGAAATACAATGAAACCCTTCGTTAGGAACAGGTAAGATGTCATAACTACTCCCTAGGCTAGATCCACCGACCCCGTGTCCTTCCGGGAGTAAGGTCACCGTGAATAATTAACGTCTGCCATCCATCTGTTTCACCCAACGAACGACCCCGGTAAATAATCAGTGGCCATCCTCCATCACCGCTATTATTGCAGCGCGCCCCTGGCATGAGAGACCGGGTGGCATCGCGAGTCACATGTCTCTCACGTCACCTGCCGAACCGGGTGATGGGCCCTGCCGGATTCGAACCAGCGACCACTCGGTATCTCATCCCCCGGGTTCACCACAACCCTGATATCTGGGAATTATGAGCCGAGCGCTCTAACCACTGAGCTAAGGGCCCTCCGAACAATCTCTCCTACCTGCCCTCTCCTTATGAGTATGACGGCACGCAATTCACCGTCATGCTTCCAATCACACCCTGCTGAATAGATACTCGCTTGGGAGTCCGTACGTGATCTCTCAAACCAGCAGTCATCCATGCAGGGGCATTGCTGGCGTGATTCTGACCTTGGCTGCTTACACGAAGACCCAAAACCCTTGGTTGCGATGACCTGCTATGTTCAGATTCGAGTATCAGCCGGGAACCATCCGGTATGGCGCTGGCAGTGTCACCGAGTTATCGAAGGAAATCGAGGCGCTTGACGCTGAGCATGCGCTGCTTGTCACGGGCCAAACTGTCGGTACCACGTCGACGGTCATGGATCCGGTTCGCGATGGGCTCGGGGAATCTCTCATCGCCGAATTCGCAAAAACAACGCCCGAGAAACAACTTGAGACGGCAATTGCAGGGGCTGTCCGTGTTAGTGAGACGAATGCGGACATCGTCGTTGCGCTCGGTGGCGGGAGTAGCCTCGATATCGCGAAAATCATTACCGTTATCACAGCCTCAACGAGTTCACCCGCCGACATCCGTGCGGCGTTCACCGAGACCGGCACCATCGCAGTCCCAGACGACGACCTATTACCGATTGTAGCGATTCCAACCACGTTGGCCGGCGCCGATTTATCGATGGTTGGTGGGATTACGACACGCAACGAGGACGGCCTTGTTCGCGGCGGCGCCTACGATGCCCAGTTGATGCCGTCAGCCTTGGTGTATGACCCTGACCTCTTCAGGACGACGCCACATCACGTCCTCTGTGCCTCCGCAATGAACGGGTTTGATAAAGCCATCGAGACGGTGTATGCCCGGACAGCGACACCGATTACTGATGGGACCGCAGTCGAAGCCCTCCAGTTGCTCACCACCGGACTCCCGGCATTGGGCACTGGTGACCGTGACGAAACGACCATGCATAACGCTGTCGTTGGCACGATTCTCGCCCAGTACGGGTGTTCGCGACCAGACGGATTGACACTCTCGCTGATCCATGCATTTGGCCATGGAATCGCCCGCGGGTACGACATCCAGCAAGGCGGCGCCCATGGCATTATTGCACCACACGCCCTCCGGTATCTGTTCACGCACGTGGACGGTGCTCGTAACCGGCTCGCAGCTGGATTCGGGATTGCAACAACGGAGCGGACACCGGAGGAGACGGCCATAGCGGTCGTTGACGCTGTCGAGGAAGTCCGGGATGCACTTGACCTTCCCTCGCAGCTTCGGGCGATCCCTGATATGACTGAATCGGATCTCCCTGCTGTCGCCCGCGATGTTCACACTGATGGGTTACTTCCCTACTGTCCAGACGGCATAGACCCGACAGTTGACGACCTCCTTGCGGTCCTTCGAGAAGCGTGGTAACCAAGTAGTATATTTTCACTCAGGAATAAGGCAGAGTATGCATATCGGGCGACGTGAACTACTTGCCGGTGTCACGGTGGGACTGGCCGGGTGCGCCCGCGTTGAGGATTTCCTTGAGAATGCGACACCGCCTGATGGACATCCTTTAGCCGGGACGACGGCAGTTGCGATCCGGAATCAGAGTACGAGCAATCATGACCTCGAGCGCCTTGTCGATGAATCCCTCTCCTTTTGGACCGAAAACGCCGAGCAGTACGCTGGCTTCGCCGTCGAGTTCGAGCGAACTGCAGATGAACAGGATGCCGACGTGCTCATTACCTTTCTCGAGACCCGACAACAGTTCCAAGGATGTCATGAAAATAGCGCTGAAGAAGTCCTGGGGTGTGCACCACTGATCCATGAGGGGACACGGATTTCTCGCCCAGTGGTCGCTGAAGTTGTTTCGACAGACCGCCCGTATGGCGACGTTCGCGTCACCACGCAACATGAAATCGGGCATCTCCTCGGGCTAACCCATGACGATGCGCCGGCCTATATCATGTCGAATCGGATTGAAGATCGACTCCCCGAGTACAACAGCCGTATTGCGGTCGTTGAGGCGTACGAGGCCGTCTGGGAGACACGGAATGACGGGACGCGGACATACAATGACGGGATCCGGTTGTGGAACGATCGGGAGTTCGCGGCGGCTGTCTCACCATTTGAACGCGCTGCCGACATTTATCGGTCGATATTTGACCACATCGAAACCGCTGAATCAGAGGCTGAAGCCTTCGAAGACATGTCACTCCCAGAAACAGTGAACCGTGAACGGTTAGCAGGATACTTTGAGACCGCTCGCCACCTGACGGAACTCTCCATTGAGGCCGCAGACGACATGGCGACTGCTTCAACCGCGGCTGCCGATGGCGATACACGAACAGCGCGAGAGCGCCAGGAAACAGCCGAAGAGACCCTCGCGGAGTTCCAAGCCATCGATGCACCAACGCCGACAGATGTCGCCTCGGCGGTCGGCTTGATACGAGATCCTGACGAAGACCAACCCGGGCCCAACCCGGGGAGTCCCTGACATCTGACTTACCGTGGATGGTGGGATCGCGCAGTCGAGAAAATTGACGCCGCCGCCAGGGCTCGAACCTGGGACAACCTCGTGTCTGCGGTCCACAATCAACTGTGTGACCTTAACAGCGAGGTGCTCTACCAGCTGAGCTACGGCGGCCTGTTGCACTCGTGCATAGCTGGATTCAGTTGATATGACTTTCGCTTCCACCCGTCCGCAGGCATGGACTCACAGCCAGCCGAGTGACTGCTATCCTGCGGGCGCCACTCCGCTCCCCCTAGGAAGACACTCTGATACAGACATCCACCATCGACACCGAATCTGAAGGTCGCGTGAGGCATCGACACGTTTTACCAGCAGAGGGGGTAACCGCGAGTATGTCATTCGTGTCGGTAGTCTCCACGGTTGCCGACCGGGTCGTTCCGGATGAGTCGGAACGAGCCACGCTTGAGTCAGTGGTCGCAGATCTCCTCGAACGAGCAGAGACGGCCATCGCAGACCTCCCAGTCGAAGCCGACCCGATGCTCGTCGGCTCAACGGCGCGTGACACCTGGCTGGCCGGCACCCGCGATATCGATCTTTTCATCCGGTTTTCCCCCGGGCTCGACCGAGCGGACCTCAAACAGTACGGGATGACCGTTGGACATACTGTCCTCCCCGACGGACATGCGGAGTTCGCGGAGCATCCGTATGTACACGGTGAATATCGCGAGTTTGCCGTCGACTGTGTCCCTTGTTATGCGGTCGACGATCCCACAGAGAATAAATCGCCCGTCGAACGCACGCCGTTCCACACGACCTAACTGACCGA
>CAZSSY010000125.1:1993-4649 GCA_964609565.1 uncultured Natronomonas sp. | reverse complement strand
CCGCATTCCACCCATGTCTGCGGTGCTCCGCAAGCCCGGTTGATGGCCTTCGGCCGACAAGGTGTGACCGGAGCCGGCACAGGTGCCGCGAGGCACGACCGCTTGGGAGAGAGCCGCCCCGAGAAACCGCGTGGCGATGACTCGCTCGCGGATGGGAGCACACGTGGCGGTGCCACAGGACGCTCCCGGCCGAGGGTCGAAACCCGCCCCGCCGACGCCGGGAGAGACGGTCCTGAAACCGAACCGGGCCGGCCGGGTTCCCCGCTGTGGAAGGGAAGCCCCGCCGTTTACGGCGGGCGAGGACGTCACACGCCCAAGCAGCTGGTAGCCATTCCGGCCTGACAGACTGGTAGTCACTCCAACAAGGAGGCCTCATGATTTTGCCGCGATGGCATTGCTCCTCCGGCAGACCAAGACCAACCCCGGGCGAGGATCAACTCGCTGTCAGCCGATTCAGTTCCCTACCCGATTGCTTCCACATCATCGACAATTTCCACATACGGAGCGGCGGCAGTCTCCGCTCAGCGGCACGCATACTCGATGAGCGAATAATTCGGCGCGCGCCTAGGTGGCGTCATCGGCACGTCATACAGTAACCTTACACGGAGTAGTATAGAATTACTCGTGTACGCCCATCGAAACTGCGCATGCAGGGCGTTTAATGCCGGTGATGACAATGGCTGTGGGCTCGACAAGCTTTAATGGGGATTACTCATTCAAGTGGGTAAGGAGCAGTTACTCGCGGATGGAACCGCTTACCCCGACCTTGGATCGCCTTGAAGACCCCCGTATCAACGAGGCATACATCCGGACATGTCCAGCCACGAGCGACACGCACCCGGTTGTCCTTGTCGGCGTCGTCCATGACCACCCGGCGAGTATCTATCGGGTCCGGCAACTGGTAGCGGCGCTACAGCCGGAGATACTCGCACTGGAATTGCCACCACTTGCCCTTCCACTGTTTGAAACATATGCAGGTGAAGGGGAGACACCGCCATCATCGGGCGGCGAGATGAGCGCTGCCATCCAAGCCTGCACGCCAGACCGCATCGTCGGGATTGATGGCCCGACCATCAGGTTCGGTGGTCACCTCTTGGCACGCCTCTATCGTGAACGTGCCAGTCTCCCAACCGCTTTGTCGTCACTCCGGGCGCTTGCCTCCGTGTCAAAACACGCCGGAATTTGTCGACTCACAGCCACCATTATGCGGTGGACATCCTGTAGCCTCGAGGTGGATACAACAGCAACCTTCGACACCACGCTGACTGATACACCGCCCGCCCAAGCGGATGATGAATGCCGACAGGTTCGAAAAGCCCAGTTTATCCTCCAAGCCTTCGGTGCCTCACGTGCCGGCCAGTTCCGTGATGAAACACGAGAAGCCTACATGGCCGACAACCTCGTCTCACTCCGCGAAACAAGCCCCGTCCTCGCCATCGTCGGCATTGATCACCTCGACCCACTGGAAGACCGACTCACTCCCGACCCCTAACAACGCGGCCGCCGCTCACATCCCCGTCGGCCAGGAGACGCGTTCCACGTGCCTCCGCTCGTCTTCCTTGCCACCGGAGATGGATCTCCGACCCCGCCGGATAGCATGGTGAATTTTCAGTGTCGATCGCGTACTCATCTTATGGACCTCGATGAGGGCCTTCTCGTGTCGGTCATTGCCGTGCTCCTCGGGTTAACAGTCTTAATGGTACTTCCCTACCTGCAGTTCATTCTTGCCGCCGTACTGGTTGCATTCATCCTCTATCCACTCCAACGGCGACTCGCGCCCCGCATCGGCGGAACACCGGCCGCGGTCCTACTGGTTCTGTTAAGTATCATCTTGCTTTTGCTGCCATTCTTTCTCGTAGCGGCGGTCGTCGCCAGTGACATCAGAGCCGTCATCGGTGGCCTCGAGGAGCAATCAATTGATTTTGCGATCATCGAAGATCCAATCACGGCATACACCGGCCTCGACATCGATATCGCTGAAAGCATCCGGTCGTCGATCGCAGATATTGGTGCATTCGATGGCGTAGTATCGATCTTCGGAACACTCACTCACCTCTTCATCGGGACGGGGCTTTTGGTGTTTCTTCTCTTCTTCTTCGTCCGAGATGCCCCCCGCTTCGTTGCGTGGATCCGATCGCGGTCACCGATGCCGGTAGCGGTGACTGATGAACTCATCACACGCCTTGATTCGATCACTCGAGCAGTCCTGGCCGGCCACGTCCTCGTCGCAATCATCCAGGCTCTCCTCGCCGGAATTGGGCTGTTCGTCCTGGGAATCCCGAACGCAGTCTTCTGGACGTTCATCATGATCATCCTAGGCTTAATCCCGATTATTGGGACGTTCGTTGTCTGGGCACCGGCGAGCGTCTACCTCTTCATGATTGATCGCCCAATCGCTGCCCTGCTGCTGTTTCTCTATGGCTCAATTGTTGTCGGTGTCTCGGATGACTACCTCCGGCCCGTCATTGTTGATCGATATGCCCATGTCAGTCCAAGCGCGATCATTATCGGTGTCATCGGCGGACTCTCGGTCTTCGGATTCATGGGACTGTTTATTGGCCCAATCCTGATCGCTGCCCTCCGGGAATCCATCGAAGTGTACGACGACCATTACGGATACCCCGAACAACACGCGCCCCGGTGACGACTAGGTCAA
>CAZSSY010000125.1:0-1983 GCA_964609565.1 uncultured Natronomonas sp. | reverse complement strand
ACGACATTTCAGGATCAGTATTAGTATTGGTATCGGTAGTGATGGTTTTCGTCAAGACGCCAGGGCCGTGGCCACTGGAAAAGCGAGCGATGGTGCCGACACGGAGGATGAACGCACTGAAGACAGCAAGCGGGATGAGCATGATAACCCCGGCCGCTCCTAGAGCGAGTGGTGACAATGGGGTGTCTCCGGCGTGGGCAGCCACCGGGAACAGGCTCACGACAAGCCCGAGGAGCCCAGTAAAGACGACAATTTTGGCGAGTTGGGCCGTATCTCGTTGGACGGCAAGTGTGAGGCAACATTCTCTGGTGGCGTCGAATGCTTCCAAAAGATCGTCAAGATGCTCCAAGTGGGAGTGGGCATCAGTAGTGATGTTCTCAGCGTACTCTGTCTGGATATGTGTTGTCCGCTTGAGAAGCTGTCTGTGTTCTCGATCGAGAACGACACGGAGAATATCAGCAATCCCGGCGTCCTCGTTGGTGCGTGTCGCGAGCTGTTCGCCATACGCTGACACTTCATCGATATACGTGTCGACTTCAGTTGGTTGCGACCAGCCGGACTGTTCGATCGCTGTCTGGAGGTGTGCTGCGTCGTCAGCTACTGTTGTTCCCAAGCCGGCCAGGAATGCTGTTGGGTGGTTTGGTGCAGTAGCTACGTCAACGCGCTTCCGGACATCGGATTCGATCCGGCCGGTGTTGTGGATCGAGTCAAACAGTTCATTCGGTGGGTCACAGACACGTGAGAGCGCGAGATGGTTCACGACGAGCACGAGACCGACCAGTGCGATGACTGCCAATATCCCGCCGCTCATAAGGATCGTGACTGCTCGCGGCGGTGGCTGCGTTGGCACGACGCCTATGGTGGCCAGGCCGACAGTGACACTGAGAATCCCGGTGATGAATACTCCGGCGACATAAAGACGGTTTCCGCGCAAAAGGATCCATTCGAGTATGTGTGTGTACCGGCGGGGATGGGGACTGCCGAATGGTGTCTGTGACGTGGAGCGTTTCCTCGACATTGGTTCACATTAGGTTGATTGTGGCGACGAGGGTGGGCGGCGAAGGCATACCCCGTCGACAATGACATTTAATTGGTATTTTTGACGGGGGTAGAATAAACCCCGGGACAGTGGCGTCCACCGCAGGTAATGGATGGACAGAATAACGATTACCCTACACCGGACTCAGTACGGACAGCCGCCCTGCGAATTCACGGATGAAGACGAGACTGCTCTTCAGCAATGACTCGACGCCACTCAGCTGTGCTTACTCTGTCATTGACGTTGAAATCGGGCGAAGGCGGACATTTCTATCGGTGATGGAATGGTGGAGTTACTCAACGTGTCCAGACCGCGCGCGAGCATAGTACCATGTTACTTCCAGGCATACCCCTGTGGAACTTGGCAGTGACCACCCTAAGTGACGGTTCGACAGGAGGGTTACATCGACCACCAATATATATAAAGAAAGTCACACGATAGCGGACGGACGCTGTCAGCGAATCCAAACACGCGACACATCAATCCTGGTCACAGGGTGTCGCCAACACAAAATTAATAGTCACCTAACAGTAGCCCACTTCTATTGATGCACGGCAACACCCAGAACACCACCACCCACACCCACTCTCAAAACCAGACGGTCGAACCACAACCATACTTTGTTCACCACGAATTCGGGGGCTCAACGAAACTTACCACCACACTCGTCCACGCTATATCCGATGTCTCAGGCGTAGACGTCACACAAGCCGAGTCACACCTCAGCAACTACGTCGACCCAACTGCCCTTGACAGACTCTTCAAGCCAGGATCCAGTACCACTCAACACGCAAACGGGATGCTGAGCTTCACCATGTGGAACTATCAAATCACCATCTACCACAACGGCCGCATCGCCATCGCCCCACCCGCCCAACCCCAACCTACACCCGCGTAACTACCACCCTCACCCCCATACAGCATACCACTATACGACCGTATCC
>CAZSSY010000124.1:0-5080 GCA_964609565.1 uncultured Natronomonas sp. | reverse complement strand
ACGGGCTGCCCGGCGAGTTACTGGTCGAACAACCGGCTCGGCTCCCGCTGGAGGTGGACGGGCATCGCGTGACGATCTCGGGTGTCGTCGACCTGGTCCATCTCACCGATGACCGCGTTGAGATAATCGACTACAAGACCGACGCCACACGCCGCGGACATGAGGAATATCACAAACAGCTCAGTGTCTACCACCATGTGCTAGCGTCGGTGTATCCGGCCCGGGAGGTGACTGCGAGTCTCTTCTACACGGCGGATGACGAGAGGGTGCCGGTCGAGCCGGTTTCGAGGGAGGACCTTGAGAAATTGGTCAGACAAGTTCAGGGATAAGTAACGATACCTACCACTACAATCTCCACTTGGCTCAAGCTCTGGCTCCTCAACCGCTGGAACGCAATACAAGAATTATTTTCCTATGTATGCTAGAAGGAAGATCACATACATTGTAATGCTTGATGGGCCACGCTGGTTATCGGTCTTCATCCTCTATGGGATGTAGATGTGTATCTGTTCAGTATTTGTACTTCATCTCGAGTTCCTCCGCGCGCCAGTTACGAAGAGGCGTCATTCGAGGACCATCCATGTCTAAGTCGACTAAATTCATGAAAATATTCCTATAGCTGTCGTCGACACCGGGCCACGCTGGGCCACGCGCCGACTAACTAATATTGACTGGTTGACAACCGGGCGTGGGAAACAAACGTTTCATCGTAAAGGGCTACCCACGACGAATTGACTGCTTGTATTGTGCGTGGTGGCGCTAATCTTTCAAATAGAATTTATTCTTCGGCATTTTGAAGAACGTGGTAGGCCACGCCCACGTTCTACCCACGATATAAATACGCCAATTCAAAACTCCCGGTCGATGAGGTCACAATCCTCACGGGCGTTCGCCACTCGGTTGCCGCCCCGCCGGGCCGACCGGCTCGAAGCGGCGATCGAAGAGACCGGATCGACACAGGCCGAACTCGTTCGACGGGCCCTAGTCTACTACATCAACCGCAACCCCGACGAGATCGCGGCCCTATACTCGAACGAATCGGTCGGTCGATTCATCCGGAACATGGAACGGGGCTTTGAATGACGAACGACGTCCCCACCATCGCGGCCAACACGGATTTTGAGGCCACGCTCCGGGAGTTACTTGAAGAATCTGAAGAGTCGCTCGCAGCAATCGCACCCGCCGACGCCCTCCAGATGTATCTCGACGACCGGAAGCGCGACTGCCAGCAGGATACGGTCAAAGGCCACCGTTCCCGCCTTGGCTTCTTCGTAGAGTGGTGTAACGAGCAGGACGTCGAGAACATGAACGATCTCTCTGCTCGGGACCTCCACGAGTTCCAGGTGTGGCGCCGGGAGGATCTCGAGGTAGTCAGCGAGCAGACGCAGATGTCGACGCTCCGCGTCTTCATCCAATGGTGTGAAACCATCAATGCCGTCCCAGAGGGCCTGTTCAAGAAGATCAACGTCCCAGACGTCCCACGCGGCGAAGAATCCCGAGAGAAGACGCTCCACGCCGATCGAGCCGACGAGATTCTCCACCACCTTTCAACATACGAGTACGCCACAGTCGAGCACGTCGCTTGGCTCATACTGACCGAAACCGGCGTTCGTATGGGTGCCGCCCATGCACTCGACGTTGAGGACTATCATCCAAATGCGGAGACGCCGCACCTGGCCATCGCCCACCGACCCGAGACGGACACCCCGCTCAAGAACGGCCGGCGCGGCGAGCGACCGGTCGCGATATCGTCAGAGACCTGCGAAGTGATCGATGACTACCTGGCCCACCAACGCCCCAGCGTTGCGGACGATCATGGCCGGGAGCCGCTTCTGGCATCAGTACATGGTCGGGCTGCGAAGTCGACGATTCGAAAATACATCTACAAGTGGTCCCGACCATGCGAGATTTCTGCGGAGTGCCCGCATGACCGGGATCCGGATACCTGTCACGCGGTGGCCAGCCGCCATGCATCGAAGTGCCCATCGGCCATGACACCGCATCCAATTCGCCGGGGCTACATCACCCATTTGCTTACGGTCGGGGTTCCGGTGGAGGTCGTCAGCGAGCGGTGTAACGTCTCGCCGGCCATCATCGACAAGCATTACGACGTACGGTCTGCCGAGGATAAGATGCAGCAGAGACGGGAGGTTCTAGACCAAATCGGATGAAACGGCCTTCTTGAAATCCTCAATTGATGACAGGATTCAGCAACCGTGCTGAATACAACCCGCGACGTCGCAGAACGATTAGAACGGGTCTTCAACACTGTCGAACCTGATGACGGACTCATCAGACCGCAGTTTCTCCTCGACATCAATCTCTTCGACATCGCCGGCCTCAATGCCCAGAACCATCTTGAAGAGTTCTAACGTGGTAACGAGTTGGAGACCGCTTTCTTCCAAGTATCCCAGCCGCTCAGGATCTAGGTTCAGGTTCCGGTCGGCTGGGTCGTTGTGCCGATCAAAGTTATACACGAGAAGCCCACCCAAATCCTCCCCGTACCCCTTCTCATTGGTGGTCACCCACTTCTGCAACTGACTAATTTTCCTCTCAGACACGCCCCCGGTCGTTCCAGTGATTTCAAGCATCACCATCTGGTCACCAAGGTCAATCGCCCCATCCTGCCGGCTATCGACCTCCTCTTGGATCGACACCCCTGCCTTCCGAAGTGCATCGTACACCGCTTCCTGCAGTTCATCGTCCTCCTCCCACAAGAGCCGCTTAACAGAACGTGCCTCGGCCAGCTCTTCCTCGAGATCATTGATTGACTGTTCTAATTCCCTCTCCCTTGGGCCATCGTAAGTTGCCAGCCAGTCGGGCTGGCGTCCAACGGTTTCGATATCGACGTCCGGGTACAAATATTCCATCACGTTGTACGCCAGATGCTCGATACCCCAGCCATCCATCAGTGGTAACAGGTAGATAGTGCCCCAGCTTGGTTCAAGTCCGACGGATCGTGGTCCTCTTGACCGGTTGACCTTGATCCGTGCTCCAAGACATTCTCCGTACCTATTTTCTACCAGCGGTTCGACCTTGAAAGCCACATGGTCCACCCTGGCTCCTTGCTTTGGGATGGAGTAGTTCCAGCTGAATTCGTCGGGGAAGTACCAGCCCCAATCCTCGTCGATTGTGTCTTCGGCGACAGATTCTCCGCCGTCATCGTGGACTTCGAGCTCAAACGGGAGCCAGGATAGGAAGTTCAGTACGGGTGTACCGCCAGGGATAGGTGTGTCATCGGGTATCGGTTCCGGGGGCGCCCAGTCCTGGTCTTCGGATGGCTGGGCCTGTAGCGCGTAAGGGAGCAAGATGAAGATGTCCCCGCCCGAGACGAGCTGCTGGACAATGTGTTCGGGGTCGGGAAATTCGTATTGGCGTTGGTATTCAGCGGGTACGCGAGTATGGAGGAACTCGTCCTTCCGACTTTCCAAATCTCGGAGGTTAACGAAGGCGATATCGTAGTCCCGGACATTTGCGGGTTCGTCCCAGTCGGTGTGGTCTGCGTAGTCAAGGTCGGATCCGATTGAGAGTACTCTGACCATCGATACCGAGAAATCATGGGAGGTCGTAATAAAAATCATCACCAATCACGGTGCGGGGGCCTGGGATCCAAACACCTCAAATCCACCCAGACCCAACTATACGGCGTGAATGTTCGAAGACCTGGATAAGGAGACGGTCGAGCAAATCCTAGGCACACCCGAACCCACACTCGACCGCGACGAAACAACCATCGTCTACCTTGACCAGAAGATCTGGGGCCAACTCCATGATGGCCGCCACAACCCCGATTCTAGTCACGCCGACGCCTACGAAACCGTCCATCAAGCCGTTGACGACGGCGACGCCATCTGCCCGTACTCCATCGCCCGATTTTTCGAAACCGACACGGTCCAGAACACGACCTTCAAACGCGAACTCTACGAGCTGATGATTGATCTCTCCACTAACTTCTGCATCCGGAACTACTTCGAAGCCGTCAGTGCCGAAATTACCTCATACATATTCAGACACGTCGATCTGCTCCCTGAGATCGATCCTGCCGACCAAGTCCTCGGCCGCGGCCTCATTGACCCCGCCGGTACTCCCCGCATCACCCTCGCCGGCGAACCGATCGAGGAAGAGTGGAAACTCCACAAGGTCCTCCGTTCGGAAGAAGTAACCCGACAGATCATCCAGTCCGACGAATACCTCTCCTACACCCCCGAACGCGACGAAGACGAACGCTCCGAGTACGTCGAAACTCTCGAAGCAAAGCGCGAAGAGTACGAGGATATCGCCGACACAGACGAGGAACGTCGCCGACAGCTGATTATCGAAAGCTTCCGCAATGAGGTGCTCCCCGGTCTCGTCCTCACCGCCCAACAATTCCCCATCGACATGGATATCTGGTCCATCATAACCCGCGACACTGCCCTCAACGGATTCCACGACTTCTTCATGCAATTCCCCACCTATTACACTCACCTAGACCTAATCATCGGCCGCGATTTCCACCGCGACCGCGACATCGAGGCAAACGACCTCAACGATGTCATGGCCCTCGCCGTCGCCATCCCCTACACCGACATCGTCGTCACCGAACAGTTCTTCGCGGGCGTTGCCCATCACCAAAACCTCCCAAACCGATTTGATACGACCATTCGTACCGATCTTCAAGATCTCGCCGATCTGCTCACTGATTCGTAGTTCCCCGACAAAAGGAGCGAGATAGATACCCCATCCTCGATTTTTGTTGTCGCATTCCTTATTCCTGTAATATATTCTATATTCAGCATGCCTTTGCTGTCAGTCATTGGAGAAGGATGTCCGGGTCCACGCCCAGAGCCGGACATGCTGAACAGGCCCTGGCTAATTTCTCTGGAGTGAGACGACTCAATGGCGTGCTGAGTAAAGAATGCTATCTGCCAATCCAGGATGAACAGAAAAGTATTGATTCCTAATTCCTTAGGTTGGCGGGCTTGTAACGGGGCTATGGAAGACAGGCATATTTCAGGTGCATACGTTTACGGGATCGTGGGTCACGCGGTTCCCGATGATAGGCCGGTACCTGATGGCATCGAATTGTATACAAAGGAAC
>CAZSSY010000123.1:4280-5304 GCA_964609565.1 uncultured Natronomonas sp. | reverse complement strand
AGAACCACAGCCCGGTGTTCAGACCGGGTTAGGAAGGCAACATCGTCGAGCGATGCCGAATCCATACCAGAATTATGCTATAGTGTATCATATATCTTAGTGGAGCCGACGGCACGGCTGTAACCTCTTGTTCGGGGGTTCGCCCTGTGTGGAATGGGACGATGCACCCGCGCGATGAGTCTCACACGAAGGACCTGATAGAGTCCGTATAATACAAAATCGGACAGTGAGAATCAGCGCAACCGACCATCACCGTGATTACTACGGATTAGGTAACAAACGACCAATCAACGATGGAATCGAAGTTGAAACACTGGCCGAAGGCAGCCCTGGGACTCGCCGTTCTCCTCGGGAGCCTCTTGTTTCTCCATCGGGGATGGTTCTTCAGGAACGCCGATTGGGTGTTTTGGGTCCACGTTCCCGTGTTAATGCTGCATCAGTTCGAGGAATACGGCTATCCAGGCGGCTTTAAAGAGTGGTGGAATCTCCACCTCTGGGGGTCGGGCAACGAAAATTTCCCGCTGGACTGGACCACCTCCGCCAAGGTGAACATCGCTGGAGGCTGGATTCCGTATACGATTATGGCTCTCATCGGGAGCAATTGGGGAGGAGCACTCATCGTCATCCCGTTTATCGGAATCATGGGATCGCTGCACAATGCCTGGTTCCACATCACGTACTCAGTGACGGATACCTACTCGCCAGGGACGGTAACGAGCCTGGTCCTTTATCTCCCCTTGACATCATACGCCGGCTACCGATTCTACACGACCGGCCAGATTTCGGTCTTTGAACTGGTGGTTGCGTTCGTTATCGGCGGCCTGATTCATTACAATCTGTTCCGGACGATGCGAAAGAAAATGGAAGCGGCTGGGGATTGATGACACCTAGAATAGGGTAACGCAATCGCTTCTTAAGAGACGCCCTTTCCCCAGAACCATGTCCTCGTTTCGGCATCTGCATCTGCCTCTATCGATGCATTCGCGCGTTTAGTACCGCACGTTGATCGTGTCATTCCCCGAGA
>CAZSSY010000123.1:0-4270 GCA_964609565.1 uncultured Natronomonas sp. | reverse complement strand
CATCTGCATCATACCTCTAGTGATGCACTCGCGCGTTGAGAGCAGCTCGATGATCGTATCAGTTCCCGTGGAACAATCGGTCGGTGCACTCAGGGTATTGATGTTCATACGCTATCTCTAAACACCGGCTAGTCCAAGCCGGTAGACACTCGATCATATAGTCCCGGCTGGCGTTGGTCGACTTCGGCCAACTCATGGTGCCCACCCATCCTCAATTTTTATAACGACATGCTTGGAAAGGAATATTTATGGTTGAGAAACATTTCGACCGGCGTCGATTTCTGAGAGGTGCATTGGGTGTTGGCATTGGCAGCATCGGGTTAGTGGGTGCCAGTAGCCCGGTGACAGCAGACCCTGGGGATGTCGTGTGGAAATTCGAGAGCCAAGGGCGGACCATTGGTTCGTCTGCAACGGTTGTTGGTGGGAGCGTTTACCTCACGAGTCAGGACTGGAACCTGTACTCCCTCAATCTCCAGACCGGGAATCGGGAGTGGAACTTTGGAACCGGTGATTCGATTCTCTCATCCCCGAACGTGGTTAGCGGTACGGTCTACTTTGGCAGTTACGACGATAGCATATACGCGGTTGATGCCCACTCGGGGCAACAGGAATGGGCTGTCGAAACTGGCGGTCCGGTGGCCTCCTCACCAACAGTGACTGATGGGACCGTGTACGTCGGAAGCAGTGACGAAACCCTCTACGCGTTGGATGCGGCTTCGGGGGAGGAGCAATGGACGTATGAACCCGGTGCAGGGGTCAATACATCACCCACAGTTGTCGAGGGGACCGTCTACGTGGGGAGCGAAAACGGAAACGTCTACGCGTTGGATGCGGGAACTGGTGAGAAAGAATGGGTGTACGAGACCGACGGGGGTGTGGCATCATCACCGACGGTGGCCGACGGAACCGTCTACGTAGGCAGCAAAAACAACACGTTCTATGCGCTGGACGCAAGTGACGGGGAACCGGAATGGGGCACGGTCACTGGCGCGGCGATCACGTCCTCGCCGACTGTGCTGAATGGGACGGTTTACTTTGGCAACTTTACCGACACCGTCTTCGCGCTGAACGCCAATTCAGGCAATCAAGAGTGGACGTTCGATACAAAGAGCGGGGTTGCCTCTTCGCCAACCGTGGCGGGCGGGACCGTGTTTGTCGGGTGCAACCACGAGGATAACCTCTACGCGTTGGACGCCGCTTCAGGAGAGGAGCAATGGTCCATTTCGAAAAAGGGGAACGCGGCTTCTTCCTCGCCCACCGTGGTCAACGGAATGGTGTTAATCGGAATCGGCGACTTCCTATATGCCTTTGACTCGGGCGTCGATGGCTCAAGCGAGGGTTCCCGGGTCAAACTTGGCACCCTTGGCCATCACCATGACTGGGCAGGCGAACAGTTCCGGACTCCGACTCCAACACCGACACCATCTCCAACGCCCTCGCCGACACCATCACCCACGTCGACACCATCACCCACGTCATCGCCAACCGCAGCCCAAACGACCGCCGAAGCGGCGGCCGCAGGGACGGAGACCGATGGGCAAGCCGAAAATCCGACAAGAAGTCCAACAACGACCGAGGCTGAAGGGCAGCCTGGGTTCGGCATAAGCGCCGCACTGCTCGCCCTAATCCTGGCAAAAGTGGTTGGTATGCTGCGTAACCGGCAGGACGAGTAAGCGAATTTTCCAGGATATCACGGTTGGACGGACTGCAGGGCCAGTTCGATAGTCGTCTTCTTTAGAAAGGTGATGAAAAGCATCTCTCACAGAATTCCGGTATGATGTTGATCGGAATTCTCATGGGCACTTTCCATATGGTTGGGGCATAATGCCCTGTATGGATCACTCCTCAACCTAACTATCGGATACCATATGATGGATGGAGGTCTTGCAATCTCGATTTCAGGGTCCTTCGACATGGTGCACTCGCGCGTTCTGTGCCTCAGTGGTCAACTAACAGTTCGACAATAGAATCCGTTAGGTGCGGTGGGCTTTGCGAATTGCCCGGGCCGTAGCTGTTCCGGATATACGGATGTACTTTTGAGCAGTGGTTAAGTCGCTCCATCCCATCATTCCCTGGAGTGGAACCGGCGCGACGCCACGATATGAATGATAGCTGGCGGCGGTTGCCCGGAGACAGTGGGGATACACGCGACCAGTGAGATCGGACTGCTCGACGGCTTCCTGAAGACGTCTGTTGATAGTCGCCGTCGACTTCGGGAATGTCTCATAGCGTTCAGTGAACTCCTCGATACACAGTTCAACTCGCAATGAGATATCGAAGGGAATAACCCGCGCCGAGGCCGCGGTTTTTGGGTGCCAGCGACCCGCCAGGGCGCTCGTATAACTGATTTCGTCACTGGTTCGTGCCTCGCAACGAGCCTGACGGCGACAGTACCCGCAGCCACACGGGTCGAATGGCGGGATTCGAAGCAATTTTCGATCCCAATCCAACCATGCCACCGAGAAGTGGGTGATTTCTCCACGACGGAGCCCGAGTCGGCCGCCCAGTAAACAGATGAGCTTGACTTCGAAGCGATGGGGTTCGCTCAGTTAGTCGCAGGCGTCGAGGAGGCGCTCGAATTCGCGCTCTGAAAGCGCGTCTTGGTGGGTATGCCGAGGTGGTATTCCTTGGGGATGGCTGGCTGCATTATCGGTCCGTTGGATTGGGTTGGTTCTCATCGTCCCGTTGGTACTCGTAACGGAAGGTCGTCAATCAACGCTGTAATCCTTAGAAGAGCAGGCACTCTTCGCTGAGGCACTAAACGCGCGAGTGCACCAAAATTTGAACCTCTGAGGCACCCATTACAATTAAAATAATATTCTCTATATTATTGATAAATGGATATTAGCGTGGTACCTACAAGGCATGAATGTTCCCAAAAAATCGGGCCTTCGTGAGACGCCCAGAAACAGGCGGCCGAGGGCTTTTCTTCTGATTAGGCGTTCGGACACCGTCGCAAAATGAGGTGGACCAAGAGCCGGATCCGGTTCACGAACCGATGTCATTAGCTAAATTGACGACGTGAACGGAGTGACTCATCTCAACACATTTCTGAACAGAAGTCCGGGAAGTTGGCCAGAACACCTGTACCCTCCGATATTTGGCATCTATACCAAGTTCATATTTTGAATGTTTCTCTCACCTCCACTTGTCTGTCTGATTTGTACATCAAGTGCCGCTGCTACCCGGTGACCTTTCGTGTATTCAGCATAGGGGGTATCCCACGTATCTCGATCAGTTAAGACTGCGTCCGGATCGGTATCCTTTGACCCAATTTCGTTCGTGATGATTTTGTGGAAAGTTCGATACGAAAGTTCATCCCGCTTGTATTTTGTCAACAATGAGAAGTAGTCGGCACTGCCCTCGGTGAACCAAGCCATCTCCTCTGATTCACGGTAATTCTGCCGCGCGTGCACGTACTCATGGATATTCAACAAACCAGTATCATGCATGGAGATATCCGTCACTCCACGTTTCTGCCCCGCAGCTCGACCACCCATTCGAATCGGATCAGTAGTGGCAAAAATATTGGTTACTTCGTTTCGATCACCAACTCGCAAATCCGTAGATGCCCAAGTTAGCGCACTGAACAAATATTCCCGATCTGATTGCGAAGCCGATGCTGCTTCAGGAACGATTAGGCGAAACCGTTGGTTATACGCTTCATGCTCGTACAAATCGTACTCCCCAAGATACACGAAATAAGGGCCAGCGAAACCTGTATCGTCTACTTTGGTTCTAATAGAATGGGATACTGGTTCCGTGTCTGCTGGCCGCCAAAAACCGATGCGCGTGTGAATTGATTCCTGGAATCTATGGAAAAACGCCCATTCACCTGTGTCCACAGTTTCCAACTCACCGGGGCCGGTAAAGGGCGGATGTGTTGAATTAACAGAGGAGATATAGGTGATACTGGGTGTCTGAGAGTCCCCCGTCCATTCCCAATCGTACTCGGATTCATTCGAAGGCTTGAAACCATTGAGTTCACGGATTTCGGCTGACTCGGGGGTGATGAGAACCAGTTTCGTTATCTGGTCAGGTAATTCGACAATTAGTTTGACCTGAACCTTTCCTGGCTGGTCCAGAAGACGGCTGAACTGGAAAACACGTCTGACTTCATTGAAGCTATCGTTGGCTCCCGTTACCTGCGAGACCTCATTCGACATTCCAGAAGATCCGGAGGAAATGACCGCCGGTTGCTTTTGGTTTTGAGGGGAATCCGGGCTAAACCCAGCGACAGGATAACTCAGGAAAGATATAATCAAAAGGA
>CAZSSY010000122.1:0-5483 GCA_964609565.1 uncultured Natronomonas sp. | reverse complement strand
CAGCCGTCGCAAAAGCAGATGGTTAGCTTGTGTCTTCCTCAGGTTCGACGTCGTCACTCGTTGTCGGTGTTTCACTGACGGTTTCGGTTTCTGCGTCGGCGATCTCGACATCGTCCGTGTCGTCCCCAGCAGATGGCTCGGCATCCGGCGACGATGGGGCGTCAGCGCCCTCAGCCGTTGGGGCTGCCGCCGTGTCAGCGGTTGGTTCCTCTGCCCCCGACGCGGCGCTTGCGGCACCTTCACGCATTTGTTCGAGTTCTTGTTCGACTTCTTCCCGGCCTTTCTGGAACTCACCCATCGCTTCACCGGTCGACCGGGCAAGTTTCGGGATTTTGTTGGCGCCGAACAGCAACACTGCAATCAGTAGGATGACCAGCAACTCGGGACCACCAGGAATCCCAAGCTGCAGGGGTACTAAGTCTACCATCGCTACCTGAGCCTAGCCCAGACGCGATTATAGGTTTTTTCCTCGTCACACCGGACAAACACTCCCGTCAACCGTTGAAACGGCCCCTCACCACACCACTCGCACGAACAACCCAGTCCATCTACCGCATCGACTGGCCGAACACGGAGGACCAGATCACATCGACGCCCGCCAATCACGGTGCAGCGGCGCTGGGAGACCACTCTCGATCGACCGCGTCACCACTCTGGAATAGGTGAATTGAGACCCGCGGCTGACGGGACTCGTCCCTTGATCCAGGCATCGTGGTTGCTGGTCTGAGGGGATGGTTTCACCCGTGGAGGGAGACTGGCGTTGTCTGGGCGTATTGCGTCCGGTGTGTCAATCCACTTTTATGGCGGCGGTGTCACTGTCTTTGGTATGGTCGCTGAAGGCGACACCGCACCCGAGTTTACGGCACCGCTCGCCCGGCCAGACGGCGAGATTACCGAACAATCATTCGACGACATCCTTGCAGACGGCCCGGTTATCCTGGCGTTTTTCCCCGGAGCGTTCACGCGCGTCTGTACCAGCGAAATGGAAGAATTCCGTGACCGACACGACGACATCGAGGCCACCGGGGCCGCCCTCTACGGTGTCAGTATCGATACCCCGTTTGCCCTGCAAGAATTCGCCGACCAACTCAACCTCACCTTCCCGCTCATCAGCGACACCGAAAAAGAGATTATCGACGCGTATGGTGTCACAACCGGGTTTAACGCCCTCGGCGTCTCTGCACTCGCCAACCGCGCAGTCTTCGTGATTGATGAAACCGGCACAATCACGTATGCCTGGATCGCGAATGACCCGACAAACGAACCCGAGTATCCAGCGGTCGAAGCAGCCGCCGCTGACGTCTAACACAAGACGACGGGTTTACTCCCAGCCGCACCCTCACCCTGGACATGAGCGACGACGATCCCCCAGCCGGGCACACGGGCCGTGTCTATGACCCACAGGCGAGCCACGCCTTCCCGGACGACCGGGTCAACACCGTGCTTGACGTTATCGAAAACGACACGGAGATCGGGAGCTACCTCGAAGCCCAAAACATCAACCCGGTGGCGCGGAAGGAATACAACGACCACGGCCGCAAACACATCGAGATCGTCCGGAACCGCGCACTCTGCCTGTATGACCTCCTCAAACGCGGCGATATCACTTTCAACGGCGCACGCGACCACGACCTCCACGAAGCAGACGAAGCGGTGATCATCGTCCTCGCCGCGACCCTCCACGACATCGGCCACGTCGTCCACCGCCACCGCCACGCCTACTACTCCATCCCCCTCGCCGCAGACATTCTCGACCGTATCCTCCCCACCCTCGATTACTACACCACCGCAACCGCCGTCAAACTGAAAGGCGAAGTCCTGCATGCCATCCTCTGTCATCACACCGACGAACAACCATTAACCCACGAAGCCGGCGTCGTCCGTGTCGCCGACGCCCTCGACATGGAACGCGGCCGCTCCCGCATCCCCTACGAACAAGGCGGCCGCGGCATCAACACCCTCTCCAGTCAAGCCATCCGCCAAGTCTCCCTCCAACCCGGCGACGATACCCCCGTCCTCGTCGAAATCGAGATGGTCGACGCCGCTGGCGTCTACCAAGTCGACCACCTCCTCAAACAAAAACTCCGCCACTCCCGCATCGAAGACCACGTCCGCATCGTCGCCGTCACCGCCTCAACCACCGACGAAAACATCGTCGAACGCATCGAACTCTAACCAACCATCTGCCTGGCCACCCCCGACATAGAGACAGACCGAGTAGCCATCGAATCGAACCCGCCGACAGAGTGAGCGTGAGAGTCGATCGGTTAGTCGCGTTCGAAGCCGGTCCCCCGAAGGTCGAGGGAGTCGTCGTCGATGACAGCTTCACAATCGAAGACCGCACGAATCGTATTATACGATTGTTCTTCGTGCATCGAGGGATCCATCGTGAACAGCCCGAACATATCGCCCGACCGGATCCGTGCCGTAAAGACATGCAGGAAGCGGAACATCGTCCGCAATTCCGCGTACATCAACCCGGTCGAGATCGATGCAAACCCGATCCGGACCGGTTCACCCTCCACATCATCCAACAGTTTCGCGAACTCCAAACTAATCCCTGTCAAATCACCCGGCGACGACAACTGTCGCACACGCGCATCTCCACCAGATTCGGACTGATTCGTACAGTCAATCACCCCGATTTGGCCCGGATCAGCCCCACGGTCTTGGAGTTCATCCACCACGCGTGCCGCCCCGAGATTCATCGTAATAACAATCGCCCGTTCATCATCACCCGGCGTGATCGCCTCAAACAACCGCGGATCCAACTCGGGGGACGGCCCAGTCAGTAACAAGCTCGTCCCATCATCAAACATCGCTGAGCCATCCAACCCACCGACGGTGTAACTCACGTCTCGTCCCCTCCCGCCGGGACATCATCCTCTCCATCTGTGTCTTCCTCCCCCTCGATATCTCGGACCATCGCGACAAACTCATCACTCTCCATCCCCGGGAGCGCCCCATCAATCTCCGAGCGAAGCTCCGAGATCTCCGCTTCCAACGCCTGATACTCCTCATTCTCTGCGAGTGCTTCGTCCGGTTTCGACGACCGGAGCGCCGCTTGCTTCGACACCAGCGCATACAACTCCTGTTCAAGATCCGCAAATTCCGAGCGCGCAAGTAACCGCTGGACCGTCTCAAGGAGCTCCTCCCGTTCAACCGGCTTCGTCAAATAATCATCAAACCCCATCCGGATGACATCAAAATCAGGTTCAACCGCCGTCACCATCGCCACCTTACACTCCGGCGCCTCCTCATGCAACTCCGCCAACACCTCATCCCCACTCATCCCCGGCATCAACCGATCCAACAACACCACATCAACATCCGCATCCAACTCATCGAGGGCCTCCTCACCACCCTCTGCAGTCCGCACGGTATACTCATCCTCCAACCATCGAACATATAACTCAATGAGCGCCCGTTCGTCCTCCACAACCAGGACCGTAGGCTGCTCAACACCCTCAACCATTCTCGTATTAGACGTTCAACCGACGGGGTGATATGTATTCCGGCACTTTCCTTTCCTTGAAGTACCGGTTATTACCCCCCGGGTGTACGGCGAGTGGAAACCGGCGCTGGAGTGGGAACAAAACCAGCTATCCTCTGATAGGTATAATGAAATATCAAATATCTGTTATATATTGCCGCTCGCTGAATCGGCATTTCCGTTGCGGTCAAACACGGTTAGTTCCACTGATTCCGGTACCCCGGTTTCGTCCGCACGAATTTGTGGGGAGCGGAAAACCCCATCATCCTGAGAACCCCGAAGGCTTTCAGTCGTCATCAACAAGACATCGCCATCCGATCCTATAAGCGTTAACTCAATATAATCCAACCCAGCACCCCCAGTATCTGTCACGTTATAGTCTACAATCAACTGGGATGCAGATGTTGTGTTTAAACACCTCAAAAGATCACCTACAACAGGAAGTGATTCATCTCCGAAGTTCCCACACACGGAGTAATCGTCTTCGCTCAGGTCTGCTTGTCGGATGACTGGATCGATTTGATCGGACCGGGGGTCGAAGGTTACGTTGAATCGGATGTCTTCCTTATTGTCATCCGGGTCGAAACTGGGGTCGCTGGGTTCCCGCACGAAACTGGCTTCAAGTTCCACGACACCTTCGTCCGATCCGGAGTACAAAGCACTTGGTTGTCCGTCTTCAGTGGTTGTCGACTCAATAGTTTGAGTACCGTTTTCGAATCCACCATTGCTCACGCTGAGATTGATTGACTCACCACTCACGGGATTGTTGTATCGGTCACGGACTTCGATGGGGAGCCGGGTGGCTTCGCCGAATTGGAGTTGGCGATTATCGGCGCGAGCAACATATGTTGCCTCGGGAGTTGGGACGCCTGAGCCGATGCCGATTTGGGCCATGCGGAGCGTATAGGTCTCGGTTTCATTTAATGCGATTCCGACCATGCCATCGGTGGTTTCACCGACCGCTTCGACGTTGGATTCGTCCTCGAGGATATCTTCCCATTGAGAGGCGTTGAGGTTCGAGGGGATTTCGAGTATTATCGGCTCGTCATTATCATTTGGTTCAACCGTGACTGTGCGAGCAGGTGAACTCGTTGCTTGAGCCTCTAGGGACATGGATCCGCCTGTTGTTCGCGCCATGTCTCCGTTGAAGAAGGTCAATGAGATGGAATTCCCACTGATGACCTGCCCGGGGTCATCAATTGTGACCTGATCACCATAATCGCGATATACGGCGCCATACTCAAGGACCATTACGGGCGGGTGATCGTATTCGTTATAGTTCGGTCGATATTCCAGCCGTTTGGTCTGTAGACCAGTTATATTGTTGTTGATATAATCGTCGATATGGCTGTCCACTGCCCGTATGTTGTGGATGGTTGCCGTCTGGTTGCCAGCGACGCGGAGTTCGCCGGATGGATTTCTGGGGTTGAAAAATAACAGCCTTGTGGGGTAGGTGGTGCCCATTTGGACGCGGGCTGATTCTGGTGTCCCGGTGGCGGCAACACGGGAGGCGGCTTCGTGGAATTTCGTGAGGTCGCTCTGGACCCCTTGGCTATGTTCGAATTCGACGCGTTCGTTGGCGGCGGGGACGGCTTGAGTTTGCATGATTGCCAAGAGGGCGATGAGGAGGCCGAACACGAGGATGGCGCCGATGACTTCCGATACGGCTCTGGTGTCTGTGGTGAATTGCATGGTTTTATAGGAAGATGAAGACGGCGAGGGTGATTGCGACGAGGACGATGCTGTATTTGAGGCCGGCGAGGGTGTTGTTTTCGGCGAGTTTGCCGGCGAGGAGGCCGCTCCCGATGCCTTGGATGAGGGCGGAGTGGAAGAACACGGTCCGGTAGATCTCGACGGGGACTTCGCCGACGTTGAGGAGTCCGGCGGCACCGCCGCCGACGTTTTCTTGGGCGACGTTTTGGCTGGCTTCCGTCGAGAGGTCGCCGATGGGGGTGAGGTAGCTGGCATCGAGCATGACGATGACGGCGAG
>CAZSSY010000121.1:0-5678 GCA_964609565.1 uncultured Natronomonas sp. | reverse complement strand
GATTCGTCGGTAGGGCTTAATGCCCCAGGCGCTTTGTGCGTCATTGTGGTTCTGCCTATCTCAGAGCCACACTGGCCCGGCCGGCTCCTTTCCGGCCCGGGTCGTTACCCCGCCACATAGCGGAGCGTGTGTTAGCTCTACCCTCACCACACGCATGCAGATATTAAACCTATCCATTACTCATACGCATACGGTTAATCGGGGCATACGGATACATTTTTTATAAGCCGATAGAAGGATGCCACACGTTGTCCGATAAGACATCCATCAGGGCTTCGCAGGAGTTGTTGGATAAAATCTGGGAGCTCAAGCAAAATCGGACCGAGTCGAACGAGGACGTTATATGGCGTATGATTGAGGAAGCCGGTTACGAAGTGGAACGTGAGGAGTGACCCGCGCCCCCACGCCACAGAAAAATGTCGTCGTTCAATTCCCCTTCGACGAGCATCGCCTCAATTACCGGTACCGCTTGATCCTCACTCACATCAAGCTTATCCAGTAACTCATCGAATGATATCGCCGGTTCGCTGTTGTTCAATTCCTCCTTTATCGTCCGTCGTAATCGGACCTCTGTGACCCCGACCATGCGCAGGTTGGTTGATGTGGATTGTTCATAAATTTATGCCAAGGTACCGGGCCGTAAGTGAAACTGGTGTAGAGATTTTACAGCGATATAGCTTTATTCTAACCCGCTTGCCCACTCGCCATAAAAAACTATAAGGTAATGTATTTATACAACGACACACAACTATACACTCATGGGTAGAACAACCGTAAGCATCTCAGACGAGGCGGCTGACTATCTATTTGACCTAAAAAATCGTGGCGAGTCATACGAAGATGTGATCTGGAGATTGGCAGACGAGGCCGGATACGAGACTTCGCACTAAACACTCAGCCGCGAGTTACTCTGGGACTTCGGGCTCGCTAATCCGTTTGAGAATTTCATCGACGTCTTCGTCAGAAAGCTCTCTATCGGCCGGCCTCCGCGGTTCACTCTCGTCACCACTATCATCTCCTCCAGGGTTGAAATCGCCAACCGGCGCCCCGATGTGTGGCATCGTAATGGGTTATAGTTCCCAATCCCTCATAACACTTGCCCGAGCGTCTTGCTCGGCAGATTTGATGTCGCCGAGCTTGCTCCGAAGATCGTCCGTATCTTGCACTCGGTTGATGCGGTCGGACTGAACCAACGCCATGTCCATTTTCTGTCCGACACCTTGACGCTCTTCAGAGTGGCTTTTTGCTTCGAGCACGGTAAACACGCCTTCCTTGTAGGACGATTCTCGGTCGTACTCCCGTCTAATGAACGTGAGTTGTGCCGAGTCCCCTCCTGTCCCGATGGCTGCGTATCCCATGTGGGACGCGTTCGTAAAGTCAGAGCCTGCAATGTAGTAGATTCCGGGGCCGTTTTCGCCAACAGCAGCGACGATAAACCGGACCGCCTCGCCGTATTGAGCTCGCATGTTCTGAGCTTGCTCAGCAAGCGTCCGTTGAACTTCGAGCGGTATGAACGTGTCTTCGTCCTTTAGGTCGGCCAATTCATATCCGAGCGGCCGGAACGCTTGGTTGTCTATGGTAATCTTGAGCGTCTGCTGGTAGGCGGCATTCACGTAGTGCATCGCCGTGCGGGCGGTCGTAATATCCTGCTGGTTTCCGGCGACGATGCTATGAAGATTGTCAACAATTTCGTCAATCAACATCGTTCTCCCGGCGCCGACGATTACCGCCGATGCGTTCTCTGTTTGGAGGAATGGCTCGATCTTGCTCTCAGTGTCCTCGTACTCGATACCTCCCTCATCCCCGACCGTAACCATTCGGTCGGCCGCGGTAATCACGTATGGGTCACCACCGTTTTCGGCGATGGCCGCGATACCGACGGTCATGCCCGTTGCTCTTGTCCGTTTGATTTAAACCTAGGCTTCAGAGAAACAGCGGTTCGGTGCTACTCAGGTATCCCCAGCCGGTCGCCAAGATTGTCAGGCAATTCAAAATTAAACGACGCGACGACTTCGCCACTCAACATACTCCCTCGGGCGCCGATGATTCGAAACCACCGCGTGGGATATTGCGTATCGGATAACTCATTTTCAATCGGAACATCGACCGTACCGCCGTACTCCGGGATGTCGGATCTATCGGATGCCCAAATGGCTGAATCCTCCAGCTCGTCATATTCGTGATACAATTGCAGCTGTTCGATACTGTGGTCTTCGAAAATCCAAACGCGCATCACTGATGCTCCGTCGACCCACGAGTACCCGTCGACGCAGTCGCGTCCGACACGAGTTTCCCAGGTTGTTTCTTCATCGGCCGCCCGGGCTTCGGCGCCCATTCGTTCGAGGTCTATTAGGCCGTTCCACTCGGAGACTGAGACGGTCGCCGCTCCAAAGACGAACCCGATGATGAGCCCCACTAACCCCCGTCTTGTTGCCATTCTATCACGCCAGTTCACGCCCCGGTAAAATAAATATCACTCCCCATCGATGTTCCACTTGACTCGTCCGCGCATGGCTTCGATGTCGCTCTTTGAAGGGATTTTGATGAGCCCGAGCCCTAGACCAAACCACAGTATGCTGGTGTGATATCCTCCAATTAGAATAGCCACTGCGCCGAGTGCGTATGGCGCGGCGGCTGCCATTCGGTCACTTGGTAACGTTCGAGGTGGCCCTGCTCGCGGTCGAACGCTTGTAAGCCCGAAAACTGGCTGCCGACCGGTCACGGCCCATACTACCCAGTGGGCGAGTTCGTGACAGACCACTCCGGTGGCTATCGCACCAACATACGCAAACCATTGAAGCACGGTCATCGGAATCTTGAGCTCAACAAGAGCACAAACAATGTGATAATGGCTGGTGCGACGATGAGGATGATGACCGTCGCAAAGGCGTTGATCACGCCGAACATCTGCCCGAGCACCGTCCCGCCGTATATCATCGTTAGCACGAACGGGATTATCGTCGAGTTTGTCCGAATCCAGATGTTCATCGCGAAAGCCGCGTACACGATGGTCCCGACGGCCAGCTCAGTGAGTGGCGTACCGTAGGCACAGAAGATGGCCTCCCAGAGGTCGAAGTCCTCCATCGCTGTCCTGAACATCTCACCCGTGAACCGCGTTCCCTCAGGACAGGCCATTACTGGAGCCCCCGCGCGTAGTTGATGAGATCAATGGCAATGATTATCTCAAGAATGCCGAACGCCCATGCGATAAGGTCCTTAGCAATTCCAGATGGGACGACGTTGGCGAGTATTTGAGCTGCGGGGTTCAGCCCCTGGAAGATATTACTTAGTGTCCTTGCGCCCGACGCGATGACTCCGGCCAATGAACTAATGACGCCGCCAGTACCGATCTGAAGTCCTTCGGCATCAGATTGCGCCTGCTCAAGTTCTTCGTGCTCTCCCACCTCGGCGCTAATGCCAAGGTGGTCGTCGATATCGTATGCCTGAAGCAGGCCCGCCCAACTGTTTAGCAGGATCAGGAACAGCAGCAGAATGAAGGAGACGCGCATTAGGTCCCCTCCCTGTACTTGAATACCAAACTAACGAATAGAGCGATGACCACAGCAGCCGCGGTCGTCGTCGGTGCCAGTACGCCGAGCAGGTACAGCGCCCCACCGACGAGTGATGTTGCCACGGCGCCGGTGCCCGTGTTTAGTTGGCTGAACGCCATGGCTGAGATAAGTAGGATAAACACACCGATGGCGGTGACCCACAATTCATCAAGTTCACTTGGGATGAGACTTTGCACGCCTCCCGAAACCGGCTGGGAGAATCGCGTGAAGCCATCCCCACGGTCGATGTATAGCACGGCTGTCCAGGTGGTGTTCGCCTCGTCGTTGGTGAGTGGGATTTGGTACATGAGTTCGTTCGTGTTGGTGAAGGTGTCGTTGTCGACAAGAACGTTTGAACTATTGTAACGTTCATGGACGGTCACCTTGATTTCTTCTGTCTGGTTGGCGGTGTCCAGATACTCCACGAGAATGTACTGGCCTGTCCGGTTTTTCGTCACGTCCCACGTGTAATCGACGTCGCCAGTCGGCACATTGATGCTGGACTCACCAGCTTCGATGACGACCGTCTCGGATTGGATCGCCGTGTATGACCCAATGACGTTTGCTTGCCCGGTTTCGAGGTTTTTGATCCGAAGCCGATATCGTTCGCCCTGGACGAGATTCGTTGGGATGCCTTGGACGCCGAAGTTGTCACCGGCGATGACCTGCCATGTCACGTTCCCACTCCGGTTGAGGTCGCGCTCGACGAACAGCACGGTGTCGTCGCGTGGAAAGCTCCCCGTCGGGTCACGGAGGTCGAAGCGGACCAGATACGTGGCATTCGAGGAGTTCAGGAGGTACATCGAGTTCTGCGCAAACACGTCCTCGATGACGGCTGTTCGGGTGTAGTAGCCTGACGCGTTCGCCCGGACGATGATGGGTTCGTCGATGGGGAAGTTTTCGAGGCTGACGTTGCCGTTCGTCGTCGTGCGCCGTTGTATCTCGCCAGAATAGTAGGCGGTTATCTCTATCTCGGCGTCGTCGACGAGCTGGTCTGGAGCCGTCTCTTTTCGGATACTTAGATTCGCTGGCGTCTCTAGGCTGAACTGTGAGGTGACAAGCGTGTTTCCGTAGGCATCTTCAAGTTCGAGACGCCATGTGTGCGTCCCGCCGAGGCTGAGCGACGTCTGGTGGTTGACGGTTTGATTGGATTGGATGTATTCCGTGGCTTCGAGCGAGTTGTCGACGTACCACTCAACACTCACGTTGTCGGCTGGTAGATCGGGGTCGTTGATGTCCGCCGAGAGCGTCACGTCAGCCGAATCAAGGTTCGCCCCGTCGGCAGGGTCGCGATTTGACACGGTCGGGCCGCCGTCTGAGGTTTGCAGCTCGGCGTCGTGGCTCCCCGAGTCTAGCCCGTTGAAGGTCACCTGTCCCGCGCCGTCGCTTGTTGCGACGTCAAGGACGGCGTTGTTGCTGGAGTCGATAGCGGCGTACTCGGTGGAGGCCGACAGTCCATTGAGCGTCACACTCCCCGAGCCGAGCGAGCTGGCGTATGTAAAGTCAGTGGCCCCGTCGTCTGCGACCATGCCAGAGCGCCATTCGATGCTGGTGATGTCGCCGGACACCGAGGCTGGTGGCTTATCGATCGGGTTCATCGTGATTGTCGTTCCGATAGTGCTGATGCTACTTGCGTTCGACCACGTGCCTTCGATGTTGTCGATAGTCACCGAGCCCGACCCCGTCGAAGAGATGTTCATGTGGCCGTTGTTCTCGGTGCTCAGGTTGAAGGAACTCGGCGTGAATGGGTTCCCGCTTTGGAGGTTGTAGTTACCCGCGATGACTACCTCAAGGCCGTTGTCGGCCTGGACGTGAATCGGGCCTTGTGTCGGGTAGTAACTGCTCAGAAAGGTCTCTGCGGCAACGAGCGTTACGGGGCTGGTGACTACCAACAACACCGCGACGATGACGATAGCCTTCCGCTGGCGGTCGCTGAGGCCTATCACAGTAGCCTCCCGAGGAGCCGGCGGTCGTCCTCATCCTCGTCGAGCCGGTCGGCAAGCGTCAACTCAACGACATCCATGCGGTCGCGTGACCGCTCTTCATCGAGCAGCCGACGAAGGTCGTCTGGCGTCACCGGCGGACCCCCGTGTACGTGGCGTCTTCGTATTCCTTGGCGAAGCCCCA
>CAZSSY010000120.1:0-5772 GCA_964609565.1 uncultured Natronomonas sp. | reverse complement strand
CGACGTCGGAATACCGTCAGCGACCTCCAGCCACGATTGGCGAGGGCAGAAGGCATGCTCACACAAGCAAGCGGATTTCTGGTCGCCCGCCTCAACCCGGAAGGCTACATCGATGAGTGGAGTCAGGGTGCTGAACAACTCACCGGGTATTCTGCCGACGAGGTCATAGGCACGCATCTTGAGATGTTGTATCCGGACGACGCCGAGAATGAACCGAAGCATCACCTTCAACGAGCGCTCCGAACCACACACGTGGACGTCAACGGAGAATTTAACCATGCCAGTGGTGGGTCGTTCTTCGGGACGGGCACGTTGACTGCTGTCGAACACGATAGTGGGCTCTTGGGCTATCTTCTCATTCTTGCTGATCACACGGAAGAACAGGCCCACCGCAAGAACCTTGAACGTCGCAACGAGCAACTCGAAGCATTTGCGAGCGTGGTCAGCCATGACCTCCGGAATCCGCTCAATGTCGCTATTGGCAATATCGGCATGGCACGGCAACTGGATGACAACGAAGACAAACTCAAATCAACAGAGGAAGCACTCGAACGAATGGAACAGTTGATCGAAGATGTCCTCACATTAGCGCGACAAGGGAGAGACGTCGAAGAATTCGATCGGGTGGACCTCGAAGAAACCGTCCAACTGGCCTGGAGTAGCGTGGACGAAATGTGGGCAGAACTCTCCTACGATGACCTCCCGGCAGTTGCGGCCGACGGCGAACGACTCCGTCGCTTATTCGAAAATATCTTCCGGAATGCCATCGAGCACGGTGGCGAGGATGTCGCCATTACCGTGGGTATGCTCGCCGACACCGAGGGCTTCTACATCGAGGACGACGGACCCGGCATCCCCACCCATAAACACGACGACGTCTTCGATGCCGGATTTACGACGGGAGATGAGGGAACCGGGCTCGGCCTCCCCATTGTTCAGAGCATCGCCGAAGCCCACGGCTGGAAGATTACAGTAACGGACGGGCAATCAGGTGGTGCTCGATTTGAAATCACGGGCATCCAAGTACTCGCAAAAGTCGACTGACGCGACCACACAGTCCACCCGATGACGTCCACACGCACACGGGTTATAAATTCCCTGAAAGAATTGGTCCCGACTATGTACATCCCGCTATGTATCGTTTCGCTGAGTGGACTCTCTCGTCGAAATAGCCGATGAGTAGTGAAGAACTTGCGAAGGACCTCGGTCCGTTGGCTGCATTAACGATTGGCGTTGGAACGATGATCGGCGCCGGGATTTTTGTCCTCCCGGGCCCGGCCGTCCTCCGAGCCGGTCCATTGGCAGCACTCGCCTTCATCCTCGGTGGCGGGATTGCGTTATTGACAGCACTGTCAGCCAGTGAACTGGGCACTGCAATGCCACGATCCGGCGGCGCGTACTATTATATCAACCGCGGCCTCGGCCCGCTGTTCGGCTCCATCGCAGGCTGGGGGAATTGGGTCGGCCTAGCCTTCGCGTCAGCATTCTACATGTACGGGCTTGGAGAATACGTCAACGTTTTTCTCGGCGCACCAGCCGTCAACCTCGTCATCCTCTCGTTGGAACCGGCACAAGTCATCGGGCTCGGTGGAGCCATCTTCTTCATCGCAATCAATTATATCGGTGCAAAAGAAACCGGGCGACTCCAGAACATCATCGTAATCACACTCGTAGTGATCTTAACAGCCTTCACCATTGTCGGATTAGCGAATGCCGATCTCAGCACACTCCGCCCGATCGATCCCAACGGGTGGTCCCCTCTCCTCCCAGTGACCGGCATCATCTTTGTGTCCTTTTTGGGCTTCGTCCAAATCACGTCAGTCGCCGAAGAAATCCAAGACCCAGGCCGAAACCTCCCACGCGCGATCATCGGGAGTGTCGTGATTGTCACCATCATCTATGCACTCGTCCTCATCGTGATGCTGGCCGCCGTCGAAACAGAGTTCATCGCGGGCAACGAAACCGCCGTCGTCGAAGCCGCCCACATCCTGTTCGGCCGCTACGATATCCTGGGATTCAACCTCACACTCGCCGGCGGCGTCGTCCTATTAGTCGGCGGACTACTCGCGACCGCGTCATCAGCGAACGCATCGATCCTCGCGTCATCCCGCATTAATTTCGCCATGGGACGCGATAAACTCGTGAGTCCTGGACTCAACACTATCCACACCCGCTTCGGCACCCCCTATCGGTCTATCGCAGTCACAGGTGGACTCATCCTCATCTTCATTATTGTAGGGAATCTAGAACTCCTCGCAACAGCCGGCAGCGTGCTTCATCTCCTTATTTACGGCCTCCTGAACATCACCCTCATCGTCTTCAGAGAGACCGACCCAGACTGGTATACGCCAACGTACACAATCCCGCTGTATCCTCTCGTCCCCATCGCCGGGGCGCTACTCTCGTTCGGCCTCATCGCATTCATCGAGCCAGTCGTCATCCTCCTGTGCGCCCTGTTCGTCCTCTTCGCTATGGCCTGGTATGGCCTGTATGCCCGATCCAAAATCTCTCGCGGCGGCCTTCTGACAGACCTCATCCTCGACCGGTCATCCGAGTTTCCGGATGCCGCTATCTCGATGGCCACAACTGTTCAACCAGACGCAGACCGATTCCGAGTCATGGTGCCACTCGCCAACCCCGAACACGAAACGGAATTAATCACATTAGCCAGCGCTATCGCCAATCAACGCGACGGCACAGTCGTCGCTGTTCACATCCATCAAGTTCCAGACCAAACCTCCCTGGCAGCCGCCCAAGTCGACTTTGAAGACGATACCACCATGGACCTCTTCGATGCAGCACGAACGGACGCCGAGACATTCGGGGTCGACATCGAGACCCACACGGTCTTCTCGCATCGCTCATTCGAGGAAATTTTTGATGCGGCTCGCCGGTTTGATGCGGACATGACGATCATCGGCTGGGGGCCGCGGTCACATGGCGCGCCCCACCGAGCTGAAGGCTTAATCGAAGAGCTAGCAACCTCCTTACCTTGTGATTTCCTCGTCTACCGAGACCGCGGCTTCGACCCATCCCAGATTTTACTCCCAACCGCTGGCGGCCCGAATGCCGATCTATCCGCGGCTGTCGCTCGAGCTCTCCGCGAGGAATTCAATACAGACATCTCGCTTTTCCATGCGGCAGACTCACGCTCACAGGCACGCACATTCCTAGAGACATGGGCCACTGACCACGACCTCGAGGATGCGGACCTCCGCCCTGCAGAAGGCCCCGTAGAGCCCGCTATCGCGTCGGCCGCTGAACACGCAACACTCCTCGTCATCGGTGCCGCCGGCCGCGGAGTAATCTCCCGACTTGCACGCGGCTCCCTCGTCCTCGATATCCTCGATGACGTCGATTGCTCGGTACTGATCGCCGAAAAACGCCACGAGACAACCCTTCGAGAACGCATATTCGGAGAAAGCCCCGATGAATAACAGCCAACTCGGAGCAGCCGCCTCCAACTCCTCCACTTCCGTCGCTTGCAGCAATATCGGTCGATAACACGGCCACTGGCCACGGAATATGGGGTGCCGGTTTCGAGATGGCGGGTCGCGCTTTCTATCTTTAATCAGCGGGAGCATCCCGTCGTTCACGGCGGGTGTGAATTGCGTCCGCTCCCCCGATCGACCACCGTTCTCCCGCCGGCCCGGCTATTCAACGGGCACCACAGATATTAAGACAAATAATTGACATAGCCTATGCATGGCGGATCTGGTCACGACGCGCACCATCACGGCCACACTCACCAACGACCGTGACGGCGTCGTCCGTGACCTCGATTCGCTTGCAGACTCCGCCAGCAAACTCTGGAATGTCGCCCAGTGGACGATCGACCGCATCTGGAACGAAACCGGCGAAATCCCCGATGAAGCAACCCTGAAATCCTACCTCAAAACAAAGCCCGTCTGGAAAGACCTGAATGCCCAATCCAGTCAGGCAATCGTCGAAGAATTGTCTGGCGCTTTCCAGTCGTGGTACGAGCACGACGATCCGGATGCGAACCCACCGGGCTACCGGAAACACGGCGATCACCGGCCCACGTAGCACGGTCACGTGCAAAGAAGACGGCTTCAAACTCGACACGACGCACCAACAGGTTCGCCTCTCGAAGGGCACGAACCTGAAAGACGGGTGGGCCGACTTCACCCTCTGTGAATACGATACCGGCCCGGATGTAGACTTATCCGACGTGGAACGCGTCCAGCAAGTCCGTGCCGTCTGGACCGACGGCCACTGGGAACTGCACTTCGTTTGCAAAGTCGCCATCGGTGCAACCGAGACCACTGGCGAGACGACAGCCGGTATCGATCTCGGTATCAGCAACACTGCCGCTGTCTCCTTTGGTGATGAGACGCTGTTATATCCCGGGAACTCGCTGAAGGAAGACGCCCACTATTTCCGACAGGTCGAATATCGGACGGCGGGTGAAGACGGTCCCAGCAGTCGTGCGGCGTGGGCCTGAACGAAGAAATCGCATCGTCAAGACCACGTCCTCCATGCCCTGTCGAAAGACATCGTCGAGCAGTGTGCTCGCCGCGAGGTGGGAACGATCGCCGCGGGCATCCGAAGACCATCCGGGATGACCAAGATTGGGGTCGACACGGGAACAAGCGGTTGCACGACTGGGCGTTTGAAACGCTCATTCAGTACATCGAGTACAAAGCAGCGGAACGTGGGATTGACGTCGAACGGGTTGATGAAGCCGGGTTGAAAACGTCGAAGTCGTGTTGTGGGTGTGGCGTGGAAGCCAACTTGAACCGTGTTGAGCGTGGGTTGTACGTGTGTGAGGCGTGTGGGGTGGTCGCGAATAGTGATCTGAACGCGGCGGAGAATATGCGAGCGACGGTAACTCCGAATCCCGACGGGGATAGGAGTAACGGCTGTCTGGCACAGCCTTCGGTACGCCTGTTCGACAAATCCACCGGCAGGGTAGCCGGTCGAGAACAGGTCGTCTCGTAAACCGGCAAATATCCCACCGCTCGGGAAGCCGCGCCGTTCACGGCGCGGAGGATGTCACTCCATGTCAGACGGGTCGACCGATACATCGACGGCGTCTTGGAGGCCATCCTGAGGCATTACGTCATTGTCTTCCTCGGTGTTCTCCGCGTCAAAGGCGGCATGTGACGGCCCTTCTTGCTGCTGTTCGGTCAGTTTCCCATCATCAGAGATGGAGAGGAAGATATCCCTCAACTCGTCTGTTTCATCACTCATATGTCCGCATTGGTACACTCTGATACTGTTTAACAATACATACCATAACGACTACAGGCGAAATGATAGTCAGACACAGAAATCACCCATCGCATCTGTAAACGAATCTTAGCTGCTTGGTATGCAGATACTTCCACCTCACTCCAGTTGTCTCGAATCGCGCCACGTGACTGTGATCCAGGAACGCCTCCCTAGTAGGCTGAGGAAATCATCGTAGCCGTCGATTTACCTGAGACTGCTTACAGGGTGATGGCCAAACGGGTCAAATAAGCGCTGATGACCCACCGCGGGTGGATTCTTTACTCTCGTTCTCGGCCGTTACCGGGAAATTGCTCCCGAGGTGATCGTCCAGATCTTTCAGTCGCGTTTCAGGAGAATGAACGGTTTGGGGGCTCATGCTGTGAAATCCCCGGGCATCTCCGGATTTTCCACTCAGTAGACTGACGTGTCCGGTGCTATTGCTACTGGGTGTTTTTGTACAGGCATGTGGGTAATTTGATGATAGCCAGGGGTGGGATTTGAACCCACGAACTCCCGATTACAAGTCGGGTGCTTGGA
>CAZSSY010000119.1:4066-5841 GCA_964609565.1 uncultured Natronomonas sp. | reverse complement strand
CGCGCCAATGCACGCCCGCCGTGAACGACAGGATTCTCTCGCCTTAAGAAGATAGGCTACGTTACCGGCCGAGTTCGGCTAGGAGTCGGTTGAGATGAACGCGATTCGAGGTACCCGAGGACATCTCATAGTCGATGTCGCCCGCGAGTTCATGGATGCTGGCGAGTTCTGCGCCTTCAAACTGGGTGCGGGTCACCGCGAGTATCTCACGAAGTATCTCCTCACCCTCATAGCCGGCATTGTACAGCAAGTCATCAAGCCCCTCCCGTGCAGCCTCGAAGTCACCCGCCGTTGCATCCTCTAGTAGTGTTGTCACTTCGTCTTGCATCCCTACATCACCGAGTGCATCATATGCGGATTGCATCGTGACAGCTTCAGCCTCCTCGTATGTCGTCTGGATACCGAGAATTGCCTTCCGCAGGTCTCCATCACCATACCCGGCAACGTATTCCAGCCCGTCTGCTTCCCACTCAACGTCCTCCCGTTCCACAATACGTGTGAGGATATCAACTGTTTCGTGGTGTGTCGGCGCACGCATTGGGATGGGGAAACATCGCGATTCGATCGGTGGAATGAGTTTTGACGGTTGTCGCGTTGCGATGATGAATTGCGTCGCTTCGTAATGTTGTTCCATGACTCGCCGAAGTGCCTGCTGGAAGTCCTCACGAATTGCTTCAGCATTGTCGAGCAGAATTGTGCGGAAATCCCCGGAGACTGGTTGATACGATGCATGTTCCGTGAGCACGCGATTGATCATATCTCGTTTCGATAGCCGTGAACGTCCCGTGAGAAACTGTGCGAATCGGGGGTCGTTCCGAATCTCCTTTTTCGTTCGATCGAAGAAATCGGCCACATTGAGCACGACGAAATCATTGCCAGGATCATCGTGAAGCTGGTCGGCGACTGCCCGCGCGGCCGCAGTCTTGCCAGCACCGCGCGGCCCAAAAATAACGAGGTTCATAGGCTCCTCTACGGTGCGTTCGAGAAGATCACGGGCTTCCGGCTGCGGGAGGTCATCCAGGCTCGGTGTATGCTTTTCGGCCCACAGCGGCGGCTCCATATCAGGGGGTGAGAGCCACGCCGGCAAAAGCCCTCCTCTCTGAGGGCCTGACGCGTGTCGCTTGGCTTTTTCACCGCTCCATGCGTTGACACACCATGAATATCGAGTTCGGGACAGACGGATGGCGGACGACAACCGACGACTTCACCCGCCAACGTGTCCGAGCCGTTGGGCAAACTGTCGCCGACTATCTCCACGACCAGGGGGAAGAACACCCGGTCATTGTTGGATACGACCCCCGTGGAACGTCGCGGCAAGCTGCTGAAGAACTCTGTCGAGTTCTTTGTAGCAACGGGTTTGATGCCATCATCCCACCACGAGATACGCCCACACCTATCGTGGCCTGGACGGTCACCAGGGAAAGACTCAGTGGCGCATTGCAAGTAACCGCAAGCCACAATCCACCCACGTACAACGGGATCAAATTTATCCCCAGCGACGGCGCACCAGCTGGACCCGAAATCACGAACTGGCTCACCGCTCATCTCCGGACCGCAAGCCCGTTGGCGCCTGACGAACACGGCACACTGACCGAAACCGACGTGATAGAACCATATGTCAAACACGCACTGGCATTTACAACCGATGAAAGTAATCCAACCCCGCTGGCCGCGATTACGGTTGCCCATGATGCAATGCATGGCAGTGCCCGTGGCGTCACCGCTGCACTCTTGGAACGTGCTGGTGCCGACGTCATCCGACTCCGCCATGATAT
>CAZSSY010000119.1:0-4056 GCA_964609565.1 uncultured Natronomonas sp. | reverse complement strand
ACCCGGAATTTGGCGGGACCCCTCCAGAACCCTCTTCGGCCCGACTCACCACGCTCATCAACCAGGTCCAGGACAGTCGCCCTGATATTGGATTCGCCAACGATGGAGATGCAGACCGGATCGGCGTCGTCACCCCAGAACGCGGATATGTCGATCCCAACTGGGTGTACGTGGCATTGTACGATTATTTCCTGAAGTCCAACTATCAACAAGCCCCGCCACCGACAGAGGATGGCCAGGATGTGACCACCCCGACTGGGAATGCCGTCCGCACCGTGTCAACGACATATCTCATTGACAAGATTGCAGAGGCCAATGGACATGCTGTCCATGAGACACCGGTTGGCTTCAAATGGGTCGCGCGGGCAATGGTCGAGGAGAACGCACTCATCGGGGGAGAAGAATCCGGTGGCTTCGGGATCACCGGACATCTCCGGAATAAAGACGGGATCATTGTCGCACTCATGCTTGCCATCGCCCACAGCGAAGAGCCCCTGGATGCCCGGCTCGATAGATTACGCGACACCTATGGCGATATTGTCCAAGACCGGATGAGTGTTGACTGTCGAGATGACCGCAAAGCTGCGACTATGGCGAAACTAGAAGAAGAAATCCCCGAGACCATCGCCGACACGGTGGTTGAGGACGTCATCACCAAGGATGGATTTAAACTCATCCTGACTGATGGGTCGTGGGTCCTCATTCGGCCGAGCGGGACCGAACCGAAATTACGGATATACGCCGAAGCAAGTACTCAAAACCGGGTTGGGGAATTGCTGCACAGCGGGCAGATCCTCCTTGAATCAGTTGTGAAATAAGTTGAATTACCCGTGATTTGCTTATAAAAGACCTTGTGACCCGGGAAGAAGCCTTATTTTAAATTAATCGTGACCATTTAACCGGGGATGTGGGGATCAAATACACCAAAAGGCCGACGGCTCACAACGCTACTCTTAGTTGTGATCCTCATTGTCACAGTCGGCGTTACACCCATTACCGCATCCACGTCTGAAATTGAGAACCTCTCTGAGCAGACATCAAGTGACGCCAGTGCGAATCTCGATCTCGACTTGGATCTCTGTATCCTCATACTCAAACTTGAGACAGGCATCGACGTGGATGCAGGACTCGAACACAATTCAGGAGTCCACGTCTCGGTTGACGATTGCAGTGAGAATGACGGAGGCACATCGCCTGGCGACACTACACCCACACCAACAGAAACCCCTACCCAAACAGAAACACCAACAGAGACAGAAACCCCTACCCAAACAGAAACACCAACAGAGACAGAAACCCCTACCGAGACACCCCCTGAAGAAAATCAGAATGGGGACAATGGGATGGGTGGCTCAGGTGCTTCGTCAGGTGGGTCTGGAAGTAGTTCCAGCGACACACCGCCGCCAGTGAAGGTGGATGACTGGTGGGTGGAGCCGAATGAAGTGGAGGTGAATGAATCTGTCACGGTGGGGGCGACGTTACGGAATCCACACTGGGCCGGACAGAACATGGAGCTGGAATTGCTTATCGATGGGGAATCGGTGACTCGTGGAATTGCCCGAGTGCCTGGAGAGGAATCCGTTGATGTGACGTTTGACCATGCATTCGATTCGCCGGGGAGCTATCGGATTGGTCTCAATACTCTGGGGACCGACCGTGTACTGGTGAGTGGTGATGAGACACCGACAGCGTCACCAACTCCGGCTGGTGAGGAGACTCCCGCGCAGACTGATACGCCACAACGGGAAGCTGCTGGGTTCGGCAGCGTTCAATTCCTGCTTATTGCATTAGTTGGTTCGTTGCTCTTGAGCCTGCTGGGTGTCCGAATCTGGCAAAGTACGCCGCAACCCTAACCCACTACGATAATCGGCCGAGGCATCGGTTTTCTCCACATGTGATTTCGAAGTCGAGTGATTCGTAGAACGGCCGGACGTGCCGGTCGAACGAGGCGACTAAGGTCTCCCGCCGAGTTACCGCAGTCTGGATGAGGGCCGATCCAATGCCTTGTCCACGCCGGCCGGGACGGACCGCAATTGCGTGAACGGTCCCGTCATGCACTACCAGGGCTCCCAGGATTCGTTGGTTTTCGGCGGCGATGAAGACGGTCGCTTGGTCGATGATTTCATCGGTCACAACGAGGAGTGCTGCCTCAAGGATGCCGCGGGCTTGGGGGATTTCGGCCGGTGTTGCTTCTCGGATCGTTGTCATCCGCCTTTGATGAGCCGTAATACTTCGACAGTGTCCGTATCGACCGGTGCATCGTCCGGAACGGGTTGGCCATCCACGAGAACCGTGGCTTCGTGGCTCGTGAACTCAAGGGCTGTAAGGATGTCTCCATAGGTCGCATCGGCGGCCAATTCGAGGTGGTGGGAATCCGCACCGACGACATGGCAGTGTACACGCATGTCTCGTTGGGTGGTCTAGCGCCGGGAGTGATTTCAGCGTGCCGATGAGTCAATCAGATAATCAGATGGGAACACAGGACAGTCATAGCACTGCCGTGTGGTGTAGTGGGGTGGAGCGAAGTATTGGTCTCGGGGGGTTTATGGCTGCCCGGGTGTGACCTCCTGTGCATGAGCGAGGCCGCTGCCGGGGACCGCGGGCGCGAGATCTGGATCGAGAAGTACCGCCCGCAGACGCTCGACGACATCGTCGGCCACGAGTCCATCATTGACCGGCTGAAGCACTACATCGAGCAGGACGATCTGCCGCACCTCATGTTCGCCGGGCCGGCCGGCGTCGGGAAAACTACCAGTGCATTGACCATTGCGAAGGAGATCTACGGAGACGACTGGCAGGAGAACTTCCTCGAACTCAACGCCTCGGATCAGCGCGGCATTGACGTCGTCCGCGAGCGCATCAAGGACTTCGCGCGTGCGTCCTTCGGCGGCTACGACCACCGCCTGATCTTCCTCGACGAGGCCGATGCGCTGTGTATCCCACCAGGAACCGAAGTCGTGACCGGGTACCCTTCGTCTCCGGAAGTGAAGAGGATCGAAGCCGTAGCAGAGGACGGCGAGCCGATTCCGTCAGTCGACTTCCAGACCAACGAGGTCCAGTCGGATAAAGGCAAACTGGTCGACTCCGGTGTCGCCGACTTCTTCGAACTCGAACTGGCGGATGGGAGGACGGTCCTCGCGAGCCTCTCACACCCGTTCTTCGTGGTCGGAGACGACGGGAAGCTCGCCGAGAAGGAGTTGCGAGAACTGAAGCCAGGCGATGAAATCGCGGATTTCAGGGAGGATATCGGAGTCTCGCAGTGTGAAGGCTGTAGAGAGTGGACGGCGGGCAGATACTGCTCTCTCGACTGCAAACACGAGGGGCATAGCCTGGAGATGCAGGGCGAGGACAACCCGATACATGGGACGGAGTGGTCAGAAGAGCGATGCGAACGGATCGTCGACGATACGGTCGTCGAAGTCCAGGGAGCCGCCTCGCTCTGGGACCAAACGGAGAAGGTCGAGGAGTTCCTGGAGACCTACGGCGACGATGACAAGTTCGTCGTCGTTGGAGACGATGAACTCCCCCATCACGAGCACTACGAGTGGGACGAATTCGATCCTACGCTCGTCTCGGACGGGGGTGTCCGGACGGTTGAAACGGTCGAAGTGTGCCGCATTGAGTACAGTCATCGTGGGAGGGCCTACAACATCAGCATGGAGGGGACGCCGAACTTCATGCTCGCCAACGGGATCCTGACCCACAACACCAGCGACGCCCAGTCGGCGCTCCGCCGGACGATGGAGCAGTTCTCCGACAACACCCGGTTCATCCTCTCGTGTAACTACTCCAGCCAGATCATCGACCCCATCCAGTCGCGGTGTGCCGTCTTCCGGTTCTCGCCGCTCTCGGACGAGGCTGTCGAGGAACAGGTCCGCATCATCGCCGAGGCGGAGGGCATCGAGATTACCGACGACGGCGTTGACGCGCTCGTCTACGCCGCCGACGGCGACATGCGGAAGGCCATCAACGGGCTGCAAGCCGCCGCCGTCATGGGCGAAACCGTCGACGAGGAGGCCGTCTACACCATCACCTCGACGGCCCGCCCCGAGGAGA
>CAZSSY010000118.1:0-5861 GCA_964609565.1 uncultured Natronomonas sp. | reverse complement strand
CGACGCGGTACGGCACCGTCGTGCTCGCGCTCGCGTACGTGATGACGTTCGGGCTCGAACTCTCGATGAACGGATGGCTCGCGACCTACTACCGCGAGGGATTCGACACGAACAACCTCGTGCTCGCGAGCACCTTCGCGGCCACGTTCTCGGTCGCGGCGGGCCTCCTGCGGCCCGTCGGCGGCTACGTCAGCGACCGCCTCGCCCGGGAGGAGCGGAACATCCTCCCCGTGTTCACTGGGCGGTACCGTGAGCAGTGGACGTTTCTCGCGCTGTGTTTCGTCGTGGCGACGATGATTGGCATGACGCTCGCGGGCCTGTCAGGGCAGATCCTGCTCGCGGTCGGGGCCGGTTTCCTCGTCGGTATGAGTTGTGCGTTCTCCGAAGGTGCGATCTTCGCCCAGGTACCGGCGATGTTTCCGAACAATTCCGGGGCAGCCGCGGGTATCGTCGGGGGTATCGGCACCATTGGTGGAATCGTCTATCCGCTCGTCTACGCCGCGCCGTTGCTGCCGAATCTGCATACTGGATACGCCGTCGTCGCAGTCTCGATGATTCCGATTATACTGTTGACGGCGTGGGTGTTCCAACCAAGGATAGCCCGTGTTGCCAACGAAGACGGGGTTGTCAATGCAGCAGGAACTGATACGGAAACAACATCCAGTGGTTCGGACTGAAAGATGGATTACTTCACTCTAATCTAATAAATTGCTTATTACAGCTATTTGGTATATAGACTTTTATCCAGTTACAGAATCAGAAACGCTCTCCTCAAAACTCCACGATACTACTCGAATCCGGTCGTTTGCGACTGCTGAGGAGTGGCACGAAGCGCGAGAACTCTGGAGTCGTCTCCTCATCCAACAGTCCGACGCGAACGCCGACGCCGAGGACGTCGGCTATCTCGCTACCCACGCGCAGGCGCAGGCCGATAACCAGTGCGGACAGGACGATCAGTTCTCTCCCGCAACCGCGAGTGTCGACACCAGCCTCGTTGAGGCTGGCAACGATTACACGCAATCGTCCCACCAGTCCGCCCAAGACGGTGATGGTCTCGCCAACTCTACCACGGTCAAGCGAGATCGCTATGCCCTCCAGGCCGAGCGCATCCTCGAAACCGGAATTGACGGTCTTGATAATCGATACAGTGAACTCGTCGAGGCGAAAATCGATGCCGACCGAGCAGACGGCTATTCGCCCGGCGATGCTGATCCATCGACCAGTGGCTCGATCACCTATACCGACACGGGACATATTCATCCCGACCTCCGGATCCAGCTCGACGGCAGTCCCACCCAACGCCTGGCAACAGTTGTTCGACGAGACCGGCAATCGCGAGACCCTCGCGACGATCATGACCGCTGTTGCCCGCGCACTCGCTGAGGATAGCCCTGAGGAGACGCCCTAGCGCCGACGGAGTGGCACTGCCCTCGTCGATGCTGGTGTGACGGCCCTCAATGGCTATATTGTCAGTGTGTTCGCCTACGCGGCGGGCGGGACTGGCAATAACCAAAACACCACCACTACCACTGACAATATCGAGGAATTTCTTGCGGTGATCGAACGCCTCGGCGAGACGCTTGAGGCCGACCTGCGAACCAGCGTTCCCCATCAGCCATTGCCTCATTCTCAGCAATATCAGCAGCCTTCCGCAACAAACGAAGTGCCTGCCGAGCTGATCCCGAGTCCTGCGCCGAGAACGCCGCACACAACGGAATTACATCCGTCTCAAGCACATCGGTATGAAACGCGATATCGGCACGCTGCTGGAGAATATTCTGCAGTTCAGTCGCATCGTACGGTGGGAACAGGATTTCCTCCTCACACAGTGTATCCTTGACTTTCGGTGACAGATTTTCCCGAAACTTGAAATCATTCGAAATTCCGATCACACCGATTTTCACATCGAGATCCAGTTGCGACCGCGCTCGCGGGAGTTCGTACAAGATGTCGTCATCTGAGCCGATGTTATCGATCTCGTCCAGCACAACGAGGATCGTTCCACCAATCGACTCGAAGTCGTTATAGAGTTCGTTAAAAATACGTTTTTGTTGATATCCAGTCTCGCTCATCGGTTCTTGAGTGGACGAGACAGTTGTGAGAGGATACGATGGTGAGCGGATTTCGTTTACGAGATTAACTGCGACCTGATAGGACGTGGTGCAACCAGTGCAGTTGAGTTCGATAACGTTGAGGTCTACGTCATCGTACTCTTCAGCGGATTCTTGTAGCTCTTCAAGGAGGTCGTGGGTAGCAGCGGTCTTTCCAACACCTATAACGCCGTAGAGGAAGACGTTGTTCGGTTGCCAGCCTTGGATGATGGGACGGAGAGCGGTAGCGTATTCGTCGAGTTCTTCGTCCCGTTCTTCGAGCGTCTCTGGCTGATAATCATCCCGGAGGACATCTTTGTCTTGGATGATGAACGATTCCCGATTGAATCGGCCCATGTGCGGACGCAATACGAAGAATCCTCATAAAACCATAGGTTCCAGTATCACCACTAATCCACCGAACTTGCCAGTAGTGCCAGTTATGGGTCTATTTATAAAACACACACACTCCACTATTGCCAGTAAAACCTTTACAACAATTGGAGGGGGTTATCGCCTCTCTTATAAAACGATACTTTTAATACACAATATCCGCACTAGCCAAAACGTAATCAGCTATACTAGTGAAACAGTTACTCTAACTAGACTAGTTGCACGGATCATCTATTTTCTCATCATTACTGGCAACAGTGGAGTGAGAGAGGGACTTAAACAACGCTATCATTGGCAATACTGGCACCACTGGTCCCAGAACCACCGACATCTTAGATTGGCACTCGATACTCCAGTTGAAACCCTTCCTCAACACCACACTATACATCATCAACTCTTCACCACGCAGTATACCATGATGATTCTCCGACGGTGAAGCGCCAACGTGTAGCCAAAAAAAGTCTCCATGACGTTCAGTCAAGCCTCGAATAAGCCCAGTTAGTTGAGCGATTGCTAGTCATATGTCGTGTCTTGAGTATCTATTTCAAGCACTCTGAGTTCGTCGCGTTGCCTCTGCTAGGCCAGTCTAGACACATGGATATGATAGATACCTCAGCGAGAAGGAAGGATACCGCTGAAAGCGCAGTAGCGTCTATCCAATGGTTTGACTGCAGGTCACCGTTTGTTTACAGCTGCCTGTCCAACTTCGCCGAGAAGGTCGGTAAGTACGTTCTCAAATTCTCTCGTCTGATCCGGGAAGGAGGTTCGAGTGTGAGCTAGCTCGTGAAGAAGCACCCCGAGGAATGTGCTTGGTTCACTCAGAACGTCACGATGGACGACAATACGCCGGTCATGTCCCTGATGCAGTCATTGCGTTGAATTGTCATCAATAGCTCTAAACTGCCGAGCGATGCGGAACTCATAGTCATCTGAACAGCTTACAATCTTGAAGAGGTCGTGACGAAGCTTCCAGATTTGCCGTTCGCACTTCCCGAGGTCGGCCTCTGCGACCCGCGTGAACTCGAAGCTGTCTTCATACTCGTTCTGATAGACGCTGATGCCGCGGATCGTATTGCCATCGATATCATCTGTTGAGCTAAGCTCATCACGGATACGATCAGGAACCGTCACGACGTCATACCCGTCCCTACGGGCATGGTCGAGCAGGTCCCGATTGCGTCGTTGCTCGTCGACGGTCGAAACGACAACCTTCCGCCGAGCACTGAGAATCTTGACAGCGTGAAGCTGAATCGGCTTTCACCCAAGCTCATCGTGGGTACTTCCATCAGTAAACCGTTGGAGGTCGTCAACAAGACGTTCAGTAACGGTTTCAGACTTGCACGCACGAAGAATCCGTTTCACCAGGGTAGTATAGACCGTACGACCGACGTTCGAACGCTCTCGAACTCAGTCACAGACGTAAACGGCTTCCGCTTCATTGAGGATCTGCTTGACTAACGTAGCTGGTCGTTGGAGTCTTATAAGAGATCAACCATAGTACAATCGATCAAGAGTGAGACACGTCTTCAGTGACCTTCGTTCGGACCGTTTAGCCGGCTGATCAGCAATAAGGTCATTGATGAAGCCTCGTCCCTCAATAATCGTCGTGCTATCTCCGACATTGACGGCGGTAAGCACGTCATCAATGGTCTGCTCAGATGTTCCATCTCTCACAAATACGGTGACATGGGTTGCATCACCTATCGTGAATTGATAGGCCAGTCCTGCCAGAATGGTATCCGTTTTCTCGATTTCGTCTTCGGTGACGTCCTCGGCGGAGAGGTTCAGCATGCGCTTCCGCGTTTTATCGACGACTTCAGAGACGCGGGGCGTCGAAAAGTCGATCCGGCCCGGTTCAAGTCACCCGGCATCCTGTGCCGCTCGCAGTCGATCCCGCTGATAGGCGTACACGTCCGGACTTTCGCCCATCTCCTCAGCAACGTACCCCGGAATATACACGGAGAGGTTTCTGCGCGTCACGAATTGTTCGAATGCCCGATACTGTTCATTGTCGGGCCCACCCATTGCAATGAGAACACTACTATCGATAATGATTGTGCTATCGCGTGGAATCTCTGACTCCAGAGCCATTAGTCGGTTCGGTCGAGATACGGATCGTATCCCCCAGCCTCTTCGATGACATCTTGGAGGGCCGTGAACACGGTCATCCCCTCGACAGGGTGGACGCCGAGCTTGTTCGCGCCCGTCCGCTGGGTGAACTCTTCCTCCATGATTCGAAGGGTGTAGTGGAGTGTGGCAGCCAGTTTGGCGATACCCTGCCGGTCGACGAACACCCGGATGTCCTCAGTATCGCGTTGCCGACCGATTGCATCAATCAGGACAGGTGTGGCGGCGACGACCCCATGCCCAGTATCCAGTTGAAGGTGGATCGGCTCAACCGTCACCGTCGTGGGTGTCTCGTCGTCATACCGGGTTAGGATGTCCATCTCTTCGAGCCGCCCGAGATACTTGTACGTAGTCGAATGTGGCATGTCAAGTTCCGTCTTGATTCTCTCAATTTCGACCGGATTATCTCGGAGGATGAAGGTGTACAGCCGGGCGAGCTGGGGCGTGTTCAGGAGTTCTGCATAGGTGAGGAAGTCGTTGAACGTTTTCTCGGGGTCGGTTTGCGTACCCGCAATTCGGTTGTCTGCTGACATCACAATACATATTCTATGGATAGCGAATTAATGCTTATCCCGACGGAATCGCTCCGACCGGCCGAACAAGAGACACCGTTTTCTCACCTGTGTCAAACAGGAACCGCGGTAAAGCCTCGGCCGCTCGCCACCCCGTGACCGCTGCAGTGCTCCTCGTGCCTGCGGTACCAGTGGGGCGGAGGACGTTCACGGCGCTTCGCGCTGTGAGTTCGGGAGAGCTTTGCTCTCCCGGTGACCGAAGCGGTCTCGCCCTTCCTAAGTCCGCCAGGATATCGGCTGGGTCACTGAGCGTTGAGCTTGGGTAAACGGGTGATTCGTTATAGCAGCCCCGCTCGCCGCGTTTCGTCCTCCGCGTCGCTCGCGACTGACCACCATCGTGGATGGGCGCGGTCACGCACCGTCTACCAGCGATACAAGGAACTCGCAGAGTTCCAGGAACAGGATTTTCGCACAGCCTGTTGGATGCGGAGCTTCTTTTCCAACTTCGAAATTCTCAATCTAACCCTCTCCCATAAGGAACACCGTAGTCAAGGTGGCGATACGTGTCGGGAACATGAACTCAACCGCGACATTGCAACCGTCGTCGACGCTCTCCAGACCATAATTAGTGAATTCGGTGCTCACTGGAGTATCGTCGAGTATCTTCCCGATTCCGGTGAAGGATTTCCCACGATGTAGGATGAGGCATTCTCCGCAATCTATCAATATTTCTATGACT
>CAZSSY010000117.1:0-6162 GCA_964609565.1 uncultured Natronomonas sp. | reverse complement strand
CCCTCCCGGCCAGCGGCGACGATGACCACGTCGGCCGTTCGAATCTGGTCTAATCGGTCTAGTAACCGAGCGATCCCAGCGACTCCGATGTCATCAAATCGTGTAACGTCAGCGCCCATCTCTTCGACGACCACTGTCGCCTCACCCGCCGCTGACACGTCAGCTGTACCCGCTGTGACGACTGCCACTGTCGCTTGGAGGTCTGGCCGCTCGTATGACTTGCTGTGTACAACCAGTGTCCGTGCCCGCTCATTATGGGAAACAGTCGCTTCAGGGAATGTATCACCGATTTGTTGTCGACAGATGTCAACGGTGTCAGTGTCGACACGTGTCACGAGCGCCCGGCCGGTGGTCTCGATGGCACCCAATGTTAACGACGCGGTTTCATCCGGTGTTTTTCCCTCCGCCAAGATTGCTTCTGGAATCCCTGTCCGCGTACGGCGGGCCGCATCGAACCGACCGGCCTCGGTACTGACGTACCCCCGGAGTTCGACCTCGGCTTGAGAGGGTGAAAGATCGCCGTTGGCAACGGCTTCTAAGATATCACGCATGCCCGATAATCCGGCTCAGTGACTACCAAACTAACGGCTGCCATGTGATGGTCGTGCGCGCGAGGACCGGTAAATTCCCACGGCCAACCTCACAAGAGACTCACACAATGATATGGGCATAAAATGTTTATAAATACACCTATCGGTCATTCAAATCAGACTCTTCACTGGAGGAAACTGCCGGTAGAAGCGGCGAAACCGCCCACTATTGGGAAATTTTATAAGGAGTCCGGGTAAATCGCGGCCTGTATGGCAGACCTGATCGTCAAAGCCGCTGTTAAGGAAGCGCTCAATGATATGAACGTCGCCTCCGATTTCTATGACGCCCTCGACGACGAGGTCGCAGAACTCTTGGATGACGCCGCCCGACGAGCTGAAGATAACGATAGAAAAACCGTGCAACCCCGCGACCTCTAAAGTCGCGTCCACCTTTTCCTCCGAACGCCTCACTCCCTAGTGACACGAAACCACCGACCATCATAGCCATCTATTTGGCACACCGAGGGGTGAATCCTCTCGGCACAAATCAATCGATGCTATCCTCCTGAACGGTGTCAACCGTTTATATCGATATTCTAATTGATTTCTGAGACATCCAGGTACAGCAGCCACGGTGGACACTATAGACGTCTGACGTCTACCCCGTCAACCACCCCGATATGGATTTCGTCAGCAACATCAACGAAGAGGCCATGTTCGACAACGCCCGGGAGATTTGCGAGTTTGTCTGCAATCGCGTGGGGGTCGGTGATAGGTCCGAAATCACAATCGATGAGGAGATTGCCATTGTCGGTAATAACCGGTCCATCTTTCCGAGTGGCCTCTCGAATAACCGGAGTCCCCTCCAGTTCAACCAATGTTTGTTCAATGACGGGGACGGCGTCCGGGAGGACCTCAAGTGGAATGGGCAACGCAAGAGTGTCAGTCTGTTTCGATTCATCCACGACGACAACGAATCGGTCCGCAGCCGTATCGACGATTTTCTCCCGAGCATGGGCTCCACCCCCGCCTTTGATTAAGGTACGCGCTGCCACTTGATCGGCTCCATCGACAGCAACATCTGGAGTGGCTTCCTCAAGTGTCCCCAGCGGGATACCGACTTCTCGAGCAAGATGTCGTGAATGATAGGATGTGGGAATCCCGACAATATCGAGACCGGCATCAACCCGCCGTCCGAGCGCCCGGATCGCTGCAGCCGCAGTTGATCCCGTGCCAAGGCCAACGGTCATGTCATCTTCGACTATCTCGGCGGCACTCTCCCCAGCTCGACGTTTCTTGTCATCGATTCCCCCATCGTCTGTCATACATGGTCGTGGAACCGAGTCCAGAAAAGCACTAGTGATTACCTTTCAAACGACGCGATTTCGATCCAGCCGATTGAAATATACACTCCGAATCAAGATCTTCGCTGTGATGCCACGAAGGCCGATGTATCGATCGGGTTAGAGCGCGGTGTCGCCAGAGGTATGAACAGTGTCCTACCACAGCGGTGGGTGTCTCATAGTTGGTTTCCAAGACGCTTGGACGAGATGGCCCGACGAGGTTTTCCCACGGGGAGTATACGTTCGATATATGTTTGGAACCAGCGGGATCCGTGGGACGGTTGGCGCGGACGTCACCGCCCTCCTCGCTCTTCGGGTTGGTCGGGCCCTCGGTGCAGAAACGGATCGTGTTGTCGTGGGTCGAGACGTCCGCGAAAGTGGAGAACCACTCACTGCCGCCCTGACAGCTGGGCTTCGAGAAGTCGGGACCGATGTAATCGATGTTGGCGTTGCCTCAACGCCAACAATCGCTCGCGGAGTCGGGTGGTTAGATGGTGATGCGGGCGTGTCGGTGACGGCCAGCCATAATCCGCCATCTGATAATGGATTGAAACTCTGGCAAGCTTCGGGACAAGCGTATGATAGCGACGGCCGGGCACGGATCACGGATCGGCTAGAAGCCGGTAACCCGTCTTTGAAGCCGTGGAATGAGTTTGGAGATCGGATAACGACAGATATCGAGCCAAAACACGTTGCATCTATCGGTGAGTCGATTGACCGATCGTTGGATCTTTCCGTGGCTGTGGACCTCGGGAATGGCACCGGGCGCGTCAGTGTCGAGGGACTCATCGAGGTTGGCTGTGAAGTTGACACACTGAATGCGCAGCCGGATGGTCGGTTTCCTGGTCGGCCATCTGAACCGACGGCTGATAATTGTCGAGCACTCACGAATTTAGTGACAGACGGCGATTACGATCTGGGGATCGCTCACGATGGGGATGCTGACCGCCTCCGAGCGGTCGCAGGGGATGGAACCTTTATGAGTGGCGATCAACTCCTGGCATTGTTTGCTGCAGATACTGCTGATGCCGGGCAACGAATCGCGGTTCCGGTTGATACCAGTCTCGCAGTGGTTGATTTTCTCAACGACCAGGGTGTTGAGGTGACCCGGACTCCTGTCGGCGATGTGTATGTCGCTGAGGCCGCAACGAATCCTGATGTGGTCTTTGGCGGTGAACCGTCTGGTGCCTGGATATGGCCCAGCGAATCGTTGTGTCCCGATGGGCCACTAGCTGCTGTTCGACTGGCTGCCCTCGCAGCCGACTCCCCGTTGACTGAACGGTGTCAATCAATCCCCGAATACCCAATTCGTCGTGAAAATATCACAACAGATGATAAACACTCCGTCATGGCTGTCGTCACGGATGAAATAACGACGAGATATGACCAGGTTTCGACCCTTGATGGCGTTAGGGTTTCAACACAGGATGGATGGTTCCTTATCAGGGCCAGCGGCACACAACCACTCATCCGGATAACTGCAGAAGCCCGTGGCCATGACCGAGCGAATGACCTGCTCCATGAAGCAGAACAGCTTCTCCAAAATGCGGGGCAATAACCCCGTTGGGGGTTGCCACTGAACGCCAGAAACAGGTGCAGCCAGGAGGTCGCGTTCGCAATACAATTATGTACGGCGCGTGGAACGTGCCTCACGGACGTCAGAACCGTCTCTGATTTTATCTTCACACTGTGGACAGACGCGGGGATCTTCTACACTGTTTGGTGTGAATACCCGAGCGTACGCTGCCGTCACGAACGCGCCACAATTCTGGCATTCCGGCATACACAAATCCAGGAACTTATCATACATAATAATAGTGTTTGATAGCCTCCTCGGCTAACAGAGAGGAATTTCCCCATCACCGGTTCAATCCACCCGCACACGCTGACTGTCGAGCTGCCCAAACAGGACTGCTACTCGTTCGAAAAAGTCCAGCAAAGTCTTCATACTCAAGGCAGCGGCCAACTCCTGGCGCCTCGCACATGGGTGCCCCCAATGCTGACGGTAGTCCACCAGATGGAGACTATCCACGACCACAATCGGAGAGGAATACTGGGCCAACATGGTCTTCCGAGGCGGGTTTTAACAGCTGTATCATCCGAACCCTGGTAAGGGTTCCCAGTCAATGTACAGATAATGCCGACGGTTTCACTGGAGGGAACGGACCTACGTTACGGACTTTCTGGCCCCGCTGACCGTCCAACGATCGCTTTTCTCCCCGATGCCACATTTGGGCCATGGAGCTGGGGGTGGCAGCAGTCAGCACTGGCCGGCATCTACCAAACACTCGTATTCGTCACCCCAGGGACGTATTCAACACCGGTAATCTCACCCTGCACAATTGACCACTTGACAGAACACTTAGAAACGGTTCTCTCAGATGCGGAAGTCCCACGAGTGCACCTTGTGGGTGCGGGCCTCGGCGGAATGGTTGCCCTTCGGTATGCCCGCTCGTATGGACGAGTTCGATCCCTCGCACTGTTCGGGATACCACCGTCAGGTGAAACCATCGATATCGAGGCGTTGCAAGTGTTACATCCACCAGACGCTGATCAGTTCCCCGAGTCACTTTCGGTCGCATTCACGGAATTATTCCGGGAAACCAGCGGCTTCAGTCCGGATATTCTCACGTGGCGGCGCGACGAAGATGCAACTGGGACGGATCGGAATGACCACCTTGATGCCGTCACCTCGTTCAACCCTCGACCGTTGGCTGAACTCACAGTACCGGCATTACTCTTTCACGGACGTGCGGATCCAGTCGTCCCAGTCACCGCAGGCCAGGAGCTTGCAAATCGGCTGCCTGCTGGCGAATTCCAAGCAGTTCACGGCAAACGCTGTTGCTACATCGAACATTCGACTGCCGTGACAGACCGACTTGAGTACTTTATTGAGAACATAGGGAGCAGTAACTCACCATAACACCCGGTTTGCCGTCACACGTGACGTCACATTCCGTTACAAGAGTGCAATCCTGTAGCCCTGCAACCCCTGGAGAATCAATCTGACTGTACCCCGCAACGAATGACTCCTCATTCGTCGAATCCCACGAACCACGAGTTTGCCCCCTTAAGACAGTACTCGAAGTCGCGATCAATGGTGTACTCCGGCACTGGCCCTATTGTCCGTGGTTCCAGCAGATACGGGATACGTCGGTTTGCTTAAGTTTGTTCAGATGATACCGAAGGATGATGAACCTCCGTGTGGCATTGCTAGATGCTTCCGCCAACAACCCGAATACATGGCGGAATTTTCAGCGAGTGGTCGACGCGGACATCACTCGATTCTCAGTTGTCGACCAAGAGCTCCCTGAGACGTTTGATTACGACGCAGTTGTCATAACGGGATCGCAAGCATCCGTGTACTGGGATAACCCCTGGATTGAATCAACACGGTCGTGGGTGGATGAGGCTATCGACCACGGTCTCCCAATGCTTGGGATCTGTTGGGGCCACCAACTCCTGGCCGACACGCTTGACGGGGCTGTCGAACCGATGGGTGAATATGAGTTGGGATATCGGACGGTCCAGCATAACGGGGACCCGATATTCGAGAATATCCCGGAGACGTTTACCGTATTCACGACCCACTCAGATCGGGTCGTTGACATCCCTGAGGACGCAACAGTGATCGCAGAGAATGATTACGGTATCCATGGATTCCGGTTCAATTCAGTCGTAGGGCTCCAATCCCATCCGGAATATGATCAAGAGACAGCGATTGATGTCGTCCAACGGAAAGAACAGTTGTCTGAGGACCGGATTCAATCCATTTGCGATGATATTACGGTTGCGGCATATGAAGAGGCGAAACCGGTTGCGAGGGTATTCGATAATTTCTTACAGGAAGTGCAAGATGATCGACCTGATCTGATCGACGTCTGAAGACGACGTCCGGAGGTTCGACATCTCGAGTAATTCAGTTCATCGTACAGCCGAGTAAACAGGTACTGATCGACACGCTGGGGATTGTCCGGTGGTTTCCCGGGCAATATCACCACTGGTGGCCACCCGTTGAGGGGGAGCGTTTTTGACGGGGGCCGTGGAACCTCTGGTATGCTCGACTTTGTCGATTTGGAGGCAGATATCACCGACGAAGAGCGCATGGTGCTTGAGACTGCTCGGGATTTTGTGGACGACCGCGTCCGGCCTGACATTGGTCAGCTATGGATTGATGGGCGGTTTCCTGTTGAACTCATCGGCGAGATGGGGGAATTAGGGTTTTTTGCCCCGAACTTAGATGGATTTGGCCTCCCGGACCTTTCGGAGCGGGCTTATGGGTTGTTAAT
>CAZSSY010000116.1:0-6263 GCA_964609565.1 uncultured Natronomonas sp. | reverse complement strand
GTGGTCACGGTCAAACCCGATCGTCTTCCCGACGGCGAACAATTCCCGTGGTGCACGGAGCTGTAAATGAGACGATGGGTCCGCCGTCACGACATATGGCACGTCATATTGATCGATGAGGGTCTGGAGCTTCTGGAGGCTTTGGATAGCCTGGACGCGTTGGCCGCCGGTAGCTCGAAGGACGCGTCCGAGGTTAACCTCAAGATGGACGCCGTTGTCAGCTGCAGTTCGGGCAAGAACGTGATTGATATCGCCATCGCGCATTGGGTGTGCCAACACATCGACGTGGGATTGTTCGACGGCAAAGCGATTGAGTTGGCCGCCGTGGACACAGACGATATCGACTTTCGCGCGATAGTTCCCGATTAAGCCGCTTGCTTGGGCGCGGTCAGTTGTCCGGATCTCAATCCCGGTGCCAATAGCAATCCCGTACTCATCTTCGATCAGTTGGGCGTCGTAGTTTGCTTGAGCATCACCATGGTTCCGGACGACGATGCCATCATAGCCATAGCGTGCAGCAGTCGCTGCGAATCTGGCGACCGTGCTGTCGCCGTCCGGATACGCGTGGACGCCCTCGTACATGCTTTCCTGTGAGACCCCGGTATGCTTTGGCGTTATGGCTTCTCGACACTCGGGTATGGAATTCATCGGTGTGGCAGATGGGTTTGAAACGACCGACAGGCGTCCTTTACCGTCACTACATACACGTGTCGCCTGTTCGTCGCGTGGTGGCGAATGCCGGGTGATGGCCCGGTGTTATTGGGGTTGAGGGGTTTCGCGAGGGATGTGGAGGAGGCGGAATTGACCGGCGAGTGCGCCGATGAAGAATCCGGTGAAATGTGAGACGAGAGCCACGCCTGGGGCTGCCGTCGTAATGGTGACAGCTCCGGCGATGATGATGAACAAGATGATGCGGCCGGTACTGCCGAGTGGGAGCCAGGAGAGCGCCCATTCAGAGGCGCGATTCCCGATTAAGAGATACCCGAGGAAGGCGAAGATAGCGCCGCTTGCCCCGACGACGGGCGTGCTACCGGTGGGCACGGTAGCAATCACTTGGGTGACGCCAGCAATTGCGCCTGAAAAGATAAAGAACAGGTGATAGCGGACAGAGGTCGTGATATATCCCACCAAGGGCCCGACAATGATGAGTGCGAGGGAGTTTGCTGCGAGATGCGTTACGTCAGCGTGGGCATAGATACTGAGGATAATTGTCCACGGCTGGTGGTCTAAGGGGACGGCCAAGATGAAAAACGCCGGGGTAATCCCAACCAGTTGGCCGGCCCCTTGGGAGATGAAGACCACGACAAAAAGGAGTAACGTTGTCAACGTCGGGCGACCCATACTGGGTGTTGGACGCCCGGGCCTATCAGTATTCAAGGTCTTCGGTGTAGGCATCTAACAGGAACACGACGACACCTCCAACAGCGAGTGGAATGAAGACAACCCCGATAGTTGCGCTGGGGGTTGTGGTGCGGTTCGTGATGATTTCTGTGAGTGGGAGGCGGAGGGCGCCAACCATGAGACTCACTAAAAAGGTGAGGGTCGCATGGCGGTAGCGGTCAAGTGCCAGCCGAACCGCATATGCGATCGAGAACACACCGACGAGGGCGCCGGCGAGAAACGCGGCGAACGGGGTGAGGGCGGCGACCAGTGTCGTCGAGTCGCCATTGAATGCATCGATGATACCGGCGGCGATCATACGAGGAAGCCCGCTGATGAACGTATATTGGCCGAGAACCAAAAGGAGGAACGACCCCGAGACCCCGGGGAGGACCATCGCTGAGATAGCGATTGCGCCGGCCACGAACAATATGGTCGGGGTCGTAGGGAGCGCGCTTTGGAGGGATGGGTCTGTGACGAGGACTGCCAGGAGGAAGCCGGCAACCCCGACGATGAGCCGGTCGGGGGTGGTGACGTCGATGTATCGATACAGAACGATGGCCGAGGCCCCGATGAGTCCAAAAAAGAAGCTATAGGTGGGGGCCGGGTACTCAACGACCGCGATATGCATCGCAGACGCGACAGTGGCAGCGGCGGACAGAACTCCAAGGCCGAGGACACCGAGGAAGGGAACATCCATTCGATAAAGAGCGCGCGTGAAATCGGCGCGTGCTGCTGGACGATGGAAGCGAGAAAGGTAACGGATAACGGTGGGATCGAGGGAGGTTAGCGCGGTGATGAGGCGTTCGTAGATACCGAGGATCACCGCGAGTGTCCCGCCGGACACGCCGGGGACGGTGTCTGCTGCTCCCATGCAGGCGCCTTTCAGGTAGAGAATAATCCATGGGCGGATACCGACGAATCGAGCCATCTACGGAGCGAGCGGTCGCTGTCGTGGCTGGGTCGCCTGTTCGCCGTCAGCTGTGTCGTTCGCGGCGGGTTCCTCGCCTGTCGTGTCACCGTTGGCTGGCGCGTCTCCGGCTGATTCGGTGGCTGTGCCATCTGTGTCGGTAGTTGTATTAGTGGGTTCGACAGCGTCCTCGTTGGCTTCTAAGGCGACCTCAACGACAGTGTCATCCTCGCCCAGGACTTGGCCTTCGGTGACGTCCGTTTCGCCGGTCCAGCCGACGAGAGCCTCTTCGCCGATAGCGAAAAATTGGTAGGATCCGTTGGCGCGGACATCGACGTTCGTATACCCGGCATCGGTCCCATACTCGTCGTAACCGGTTGTCGAGTAGGGGACGACCATTTCGAAGTTCCCGTCGTCGTCAGTCTCGGCCACCTGGCTATAGGTGAAGGTTTCTCCCGTTGACCCGATTTCCATTTCGACAGTTGCCTCCACTTCCGTGTTGGCTGGCCCCGTTCCTTCAACCGTCGCGCCGTCGAGGCGTTCGAAGGTTTTCACCCACGAATCGGTGGTTCCTTGGAGTTGGTAGGCTCGCTGGAAGGGAGACGCGGCCTGGGGGCCACCGGCATGCACTAACCGGAAGTGTTGCAACGCTGAAACGCGTTCCGCTGGCTGTCCGAACACACCGCCATGGATGGCATTCGGCGATTGCTCAGCGGCTTCTCTGGCCTCCGCGACCGTTTCAAACTCTTCGATCGGGCTGGCTTCTTGCGGCGGTGACGCCAACCCATCCTGTGGGCTATACTCACCGAATCGCGTAATGAATCGCGCCGGATTCCGCGCGGATCCGTGAAACTGGTAGAGCCGGACGCGCATGCTCTCGTATGCTCGCTGTGTATGGACGCCATACAGAGTCTGAAACGATTGCGGGTTGACGACATTAATCCCGACATCAGCCCGCCCCACATTATGCCGGGAGTCAAACGCCGTTGGTGCGCTGTATTTCGGAGTCCCAGCATACCCGAGTTGGTAATCGACCATAATGTATTGGACACCGGCTGCTTCGCCACTATCGTCTTCAAGTGCCGCGATAGCTTCGTCTTCCTCATCGGCGAGGAGGAAGTCAGCGGATTCCGTTGCATGCTGCTGGAAGGGGTTCGCGACCGGGATGCGTTCCCCTCGCGTGGTGATATAATGGCCGTAGTCCCACCATGCGAGCACGCCGTACTCGCCGTCACGATACTCAAAGTCATCCGTGATGTCATAGCGTCCATAGTATTCCAGGCGGGGTTCATTCCCCGTCCCATAGCTCCCGGGTTCAGGGGTTTCTTCAGCTAGCCAATCGAGGCTTTCACTCCACTGTTGGATTTCCCCCGGATTCGAATTCGCGTCAGCGGACGCCAAAGTCGAGCCGGTCACAAGCATCGGGCCGGCAATCACAAAGACAATGGCAACAACAATCAGGATTTGGTACCCTTGGATGTTGGTGATATCTTCGCGGACATCCTGGAGGTCAACGAATTGATAGATGCGTCCGACGAGATAGGCGTTGGCTGCCCCAATCCCGATGACGAGATAATAGTCAAACCGTCGTTGGGTCATCGTAAACAAGATCAAGAGGACGGTGAAGACGAGGACTAAGAGGTAATCGCCACGGGGGCGATCGCCGGTGGTGAGGCGGTAGGCGATGAGGGCGAGCCCGGCCAGTGCCGTATAGAACGCGAGGCCATAACTCTGGAAGAAGAATTGACTCGGGTTATCCGGTGCTTGGGCTTCACCGATGGTGGCAGCCGTATCGGTTGAACCGAGGCCGGCAACCCGCTCAATTTGGCTCACGAAGAAATCAAAGAATTCGGGTAAAACGAGAGCGATAAGAGCGATACCCACAAGCCCGATGCCTGTAATGGTGACCGGGTATGCCGTCTCGGTGGTATCGGTCCGCTCCCACAGACGAGCAGCAGCGGCCATGAAGATGGCGCCACCAGCCACCGCTAATGCGAGGATCGGCTGGACAAGGGAGTAATCGGTCACCGTAAATCCCAGTGTTGTGATGAACGGGAGAAAGAGGATGGTGAATACGAGCATGGCCACGATACTCGGGATCGCGACATGGTCTGGGCTATATCCGCGGACGAATTCCAAAGAGAGTTGGAAATAAAGGAAAATCGCGTAGAGCCCGAGCAGGAAGACTGCAGGTGGCCACGTCAGAATCGCGAGTGTCAGGACAACGCCGAATGCAGCGGCCCACATGAGGGGCGTGCGGAGTGGCTCAAAATCTTTGGCTTTCAGTAACTCGTAGATAGGTTGCTCGGTTTGGGCAACGGTGAGCATTTTAATCCCGACGGCCAACACGAGGAGGCTGAAGAATGCCTCCACGATGTGGTGGTCATAGAAGCCAGCGACGCTCACAGAGAGAAACTGGCCGGGCGTAACCGCCAGTAACAGGACCGCGATGATACCGCCGAATCGCCCCCCGAGATGGGCCCCAATGTAGTACATCGGGATGACGCAGAGTGCGGCGACGACCGGGGCGACGAGCAACGTGGTCATGATGACGGTTGTCTCGGACGGCGAACCCAACCCGAGTATTAACGCGATGGTCGCGACGGTTTGATCAAGGATGGTCCCGAACTGGCCGACGCGTTGGCCGACGTCGAATCCGGTCCAGGGGTCGAACGGCATGGTATATGGATAGTTTTCGATCACGTAGTTCGTCGACCGATAATGGTAGAATGGGTCGTTCCCGCGGTAGAGGACGCCGCCATCCTCACCGATGTGTCGCCCGAAATGTCGCAGCCGGATCCAGAGCATAAAGACCACGAGTGCCGCGAGCACGGGGAGATGGTACAATCGGTAGACGGTGTCGAGTTGCGACTCATACTCGTCGAGTCGCTCTTCGACTTGATCCCACCGCTGACTCATTGCCCTGACCCACTGTCAAAACGCGCATAAGCCTTTTCCATTGCCCCTAAGGGTAGGATGCCGTGTGGGAAACTCAGTCTTTATACGTGTCGGTATCGCAACCCCGGGCAATGCCCGACCGTGCGGACGTCTGCGTCCTCTTGCCGACGTTAAATGAAGCCGAGACGATCGGGGAGGTCGTCGCTGGCTTTCAAGAGGAAGGCTTCAAGCATATCCTCGTCGTTGACGGCGGGTCGAATGATGGGACACAGACCGTGGCAGAAGAACACGGCGCGCGGGTGATCACGCAATCAGGGCGCGGGAAAGGCCAGGCCGTCCGCGAAGGCGTTACCCACATCACGCAACCGATTGTCCTTATGGCCGATGGCGATGGGACGTATCGGCCGGCTGATGCCGACCGGCTACTCGACCCGATATTTGATGGCCGCGCAGAACATGTCATTGGGAATCGGTTCGCCGACATGGATCCTGACGCGATGACTCGGTTAAATCGGGTTGGGAATCGATTGATTAATCGCTTGTTTTCGGCGGTTCACGGCCGTTCACTTGATGATATCCTGTCTGGATATCGAGCCTTCACGAAGGAGTCATTCAACCGGTTTCATCTCGAGGCTGATGGATTCGGTATTGAAACCGAGTTGGCAGTTGAATGTATTCGCCAAGGGGTTTCGACAGACGTTGTCCCAATCCGGTACCGCCCGCGCCCGGGTGCGTCCGAGACGAACCTCCATCCCTTACGGGATGGTGGACGCATTATCTTGACGCTGTACACGTTGGCCAAGCGGAACAACCCGATTTTTTATTTCGGGAGTGTCGCTGTCGTTGGCACGATCTTAGGCGTTATCGTGGGTGGATACGTTGGCTATGATTACCTGGTCCATGGCGTGTCACACGAAATTCTCGCCCTGTTGGCTGCATTTCTCATTCTGCTCTCGATCCAGTTGTTAATGTTCGGTGTCCTCTCCGATATCATCGTTTCAGTCAACCGCGAACAATCACGACGGCTCGAGGATGTCGCCGACCAATTACGCGACTCCGAAAAGTAGCCCCACGC
>CAZSSY010000115.1:4194-6341 GCA_964609565.1 uncultured Natronomonas sp. | reverse complement strand
AACTAGTATGCTTCGGACGGGGCAGACTATCGGTCCAGTGATGTTCACATTCATTGCAGAAAGCGCTTTTTTGTCACCGAACGAAGGATATCAGGTACTCCTGTTGGTATCCGGGATATTAGTGATACTTGCTGGAAGCAGTGGATACATTCTCGTTCGGTGGACGTCCTGGATAGAGATGGGATCTAATTTTGAAAAAGAATAATTTCCGAGAATTAAAACGGAAAATGGATCTCTTACGAGCCGTCGACGAAAGGTTAAGAACGGGAGTCAGTAACCCACGACTGAAGTCGTGGGCTTCCTCCTTGCATTTCTGTGAAATCCCGACGGCTGTGGCATGGACCATAGAATTATAACCTCTAGTATTCATCGAAAGGTATGGCGTCGCCAGAGTATTCCCTGTATGAGCGAGAGAATCCGAATCTTTCGGAGTTCGAGCGCACGTTGTACGATTCTGTTTCGAAAGAGAAGCCGTGGGAACTCCTCGAAGAGTTTTCGCAGTTACGACGCATTTCCCCTTCAGAAGACGAACGACAGGCGGCCGACCGCATTCAGGAGGAACTAGTTCGGTACAACGTCTCGTACGAACGGTATGATCCTGAACTATTCTTGAGCGTTCCGCACGGAGTTGAGTTACGCACGCTCTCGGGCGAGGAGGAGGCGTTCGACGGCTCAGACGACAACTTTGAACGGGAAAAGCCGGAGGTAAAAGTACTCGCGTTTTCCCCTTCCACGACGGTAAGCGGCAAGGTCAAGTACATCGACAAGGGTCTTGCGGAGGACCAAAGCGAGGCGTTCGAGGAGATGTCACTTGACGACTCAGGCGCTGACTTGGATGGGAAAATTGTTTTCGCTGAAACGGTCACAGTTGCCAAACAGTTTTTCCAGGACGTCGAGAACACAGGGGCTGAAGCTCTCGTTATGGCACAGCCGTTTGACGAACCGATAAACACAACTATCACCCGAATCTGGGGCGGAGCCCCGGATCCAGATCGAGCTGAATCAATCCCAGAGATGCCAGTAATCACCGTGTCCAGGCGAATCGGAGACCGCCTCCTCGAACGGATACGATCGGACGATCCATTGCAGCTGGAAATCGACACCGACCTCACCAAAGGATGGTTCGAGTGTCCGGTCGTCGTCGCCCACATCCCGGGAGAGCGCGACCCCGAAAGCGACGAGTTCGTCTTGCTGCACGGCCACCTCGACTCTTGGTTCTACGGTGTCACCGACAACGGAACGGGTAACGTCGGAATGGTCGAAGCAGCCCGCCTCCTGAATCAACACCGTGAGAAGTTGGACCGCGATCTGTGGCTTGGTTGGTGGCCGGCGCATGAGGGGGGACGATACGCGGGTTCGGCGTGGTTCGTTGACGAATTTGCCAACAAACTCAACGACAACTGTGTTGCTCACGTGAATATGGACAGTCCAGGAACAGCCGAGGCCACTGAATTCATCGGCCGAACGATGTGGATGTCTGCCGCTCACGACTTCTGTGTCGATGCAATCGACGACGTCTGCGGCAAAGAAGTCGAACCACGCCGACCACCGCGCGCGGGGGACTACTCGTTCAACAACCTCGGTATCCCAGGGTTGTCGTTACAGTCAAGCTTGCCGAAAGAGGTCATCGACGAGTATGGGTATGTAGATATCGGTGGAAGCGGTGGGCACTCGACCGCGTGGCACCGGACCACCGACACGATTGAGTACGCGGATCCGGAAGTTCTCCAGCGGGACCTTCGAGTGTATCTGACCGTCCTCTCGCGATTGCTTCGATCCGACCAGATCCCACTCGATCATCGGCGCACGATCCGCGATGGAATCGAAATCGTCGAGGAGTACGACGAAAGAGCGGGTGACCACCTCGACCTTGAACCCGTGCTCGACCAGCTTCTGAAACTCGACACTGATGTCGAAACATTCTACGATGCCGCGTCTTCGGGTGAACTTGACACAACCGACGCAAATGACGGAATCAAACTGCTCTCACGAGGACTCGTCTCCATAGACTACACGAGTCGTGGACGATTTGAGCAGGATCCTGGCATGTACCGCCCTCCGTACCCGGCTCTAGAACCGGCAGTGAAGTTGCCGGAACTGGACGGCGACGAGTTCCAATTCACGCAAATACACACACGGCGAAGCCG
>CAZSSY010000115.1:3712-4184 GCA_964609565.1 uncultured Natronomonas sp. | reverse complement strand
AGCCTAAATCAGGTTGTAAACTAATTAAAACGACTCCGACAGGAACTACCCTCAACCACGTAAGCGAACGCCCTCGATCGTACCCATCTGGCGTGATAAACGCCGGCAACAAGCAAACGGTTCAGTTATTCCAGATACCGTATCTTACGTAGTGAACAACTGAAAGACCTGTTTTGAAACGGGAAGCGGCATCGATTGTGAAGTACCACGGGTCGGGTGACCCGTGGCGTCCGTGTTTTGTCTCGCATTGCCGACGCCACGGTCTTTAATCCCCCCCGCACTCGCCATACGGCTCGCGTGGAAGCAGTAACACCCGAACACTCGCGTTGTGTCCGTGGAGGTCGGCGGCTTCACCACCGCCCGACACAGCCAGACTCACCGCGTCTTACGCCCGTTCTTTGCAGGGTGCGCGGATGTTGTGAGGCAGATAACGTGGCTTCCGTGCTTCAAACAGAGTACCATCGTAGCTTGA
>CAZSSY010000115.1:0-3702 GCA_964609565.1 uncultured Natronomonas sp. | reverse complement strand
CTTGAATGTATGGATTTTAACAGGTAGCGAACGCGATTCACCCACGGGGCGGGTGACCCGTGGAACTCTCGCTGTTCTCTTTAGAATCAATGGAGGCTCACTTGGCTAGAGCCCCTAGAGATCGACGTTTGGTGCCGTGAGGACATCAACAATTGCTGGCTTGTCAGACTTAAGCGCTCGATTGACGGTGTCATCAAGCGCCGTCGGGGACTCGACAGTAAATCCCACGCCGCCGCACTGTTCGGCGAACGCAGCGTAGTCAATCCCTCGGATCTGGTCGAATCCGGCCCGTCCGTAGTCGCGGTCCTGAAGCGCAGTTATTGCGTTGTGCTGGTGGTTGTTACAGAGCAGAACAGTGACATCCAGCTGGTGGGAAGTGGCTGTGAGGAATGACGACATCGTCATGAGGAAACTTCCATCGCCGACGATTCCGATGACTTCTCGGTTCGGCGCGGCGACCTTCGCCCCGATCGCAGCCGGTACGCCGTGTCCCATCCCGCCCCAGTTGTCCGGTGAGAGGAACGAGTATGGTTCGGTCACGTTCAGATACTGCATTGCATACTCGTTGTGGACACCAACGTCGGTGGTGACAATCCCGTCGGGGGCTTTCATCTCGTTGACAATCGAAACGACTTCGGCCGGATGAACTGGATGCGCATCATCCGGGAGGAACCGTTCTGCCGTCGACTCACTGTCCACGAACCGTTTCGGCGGTTCATAGCTCGTCTTCATTTCGTCTGCTGAAGCGTCACTCTCGTCTCTCCATCCGCGTTCGACAGGGTCATGCCACCAGTCCCTCGTCCGCGAATCGGCAGTCGACGCGAGCATCCGAAGTGTTGAACTAAGTTCACCGATACTGATTGCGTCGGCCGTAGCAAGTGCGTGCCGCTCGGGGCTTTCGAGAAGATAGACGATGGAGCCTTCGAAGTCATCCGCAAGAAAGCGCCGTTCCCGTTCGCGGACGCCGACCCCGACTACTAGGTCAGCAGCTTCCACCACTGTACTGGCTGGGAGATGGCGCGTCTGAAGAGAGTAGGCCCCTGCGTATCGCGGTGCCGCAGTGTACGCCCCGAGACCGCGACGAGTAACCCCAACCGGCATGTCGATTCGCGCCGCGACCGCGTCAAGTACATTGGCCACTTGCGCCCGACAGGCTCCCTGTCCCGCAAGCAAGACAGGACGTTCAGCTGCGTTGATCTTCTTTTGGATTGTGTCGAGTTTGGCCTCGTCGATGGACGAACAGCTGTCGTTTTGTCTGATATTTGATATGTCATCGAACGTCGCCCTCCTCGTGAGGACATCTTTCGGAATCTGTAGGACGACTGGCCCTGGGCGGTTACTTGTCGAAGCATCGAATGCCCACGTCACTGCGTCAGGAACTTCTGTTGGTCGATCGACGTATCGATGGTCCTTAGCGATGGCCGCGTACATCGACGGTATCGACATTGGATCATCGACACCATGCCACCCGTCACGTGACGGTTCGTTCCCCGCGATGACGACCATTGGGATGGAGGCGGCACTTGCTTCGCCTACTCCAGTCATCGTATTTGTCGCTCCCGGGCCCGCGCTTACGATGACCACAGCTGGCGCTGCAGACACTCGCGCGGCCCCGCCTGCAGCACGGACGACGACCTCCTCGTGTGTACCCTGGATGTGTTCGATCGATGAGTCACCAAGATGGTCATATATCTCGAGAACATGATTGCCGATAAGTCCCCATACTCGTTCGACACCCAACTCCATCAGCGTCTCGACGAGGGCGGAACCTGCGGTCTGCTGTGACATGACAACTCACATTTACAGGTTCGGGTAAATATAGATTCGGACCCGACCGGCTGGGAGAGAATCAAAGTATCCGAAATCCCGTAGAATCGGTCTATTTCGAACCAGATGGAGACGAACGACATCCTTCGTCATCAAGGTCGACGTATACCATATTGAGACATCGCGCAGCACCCGAAATCCGATCAAAATTTTTATACTGATCTGGATAAAACCCGACGGCCTCTGCCATCGAACAGGTTGTGGGCTTCGGCGACCGATTCCCAGTTTTACCTCCTTAATAGATTGACCAGAATACAAGTGATCTGTAACCACGTTTCCAGAACCGATGGTGTTTTCGTTGCCAAGTGGTGCTACATGTATGTCTCAGAATACGACGCGTGGAGGAGATGAAACAGTTTGTGTAGACAGAAGAGATATTTGGAACTTGCAGGTAGCGAGTAACAGCGACACAGAATGTTCACAAACTCGGTGGCCAAACGCGGGGGAACGGATACATCGTCGAGACGTTCTAAGAGGTCCGTGGGTGGCTCCACGAGCGACAGGATTGCTCGGTGACAACTATTGGTTCGCTGCCAGGATGGTGTTATCGGATGATGGGCGGAGAAGGTTCGGAGTAGATCGTCTGTTCGGAGAACGCGTTATCGATAAGATAGAGGACGTCGGCCAGGCGAAAATATCTATCCTTGAATTCCAGTTTCGGTGTCGTGTGACTCACCGGTACATTTATTATCAACAGTCTGATTATATTTGCTCAATTATCAATGTCTCATGCGTTGGATCGAAGCGAAGAAGGTAGCTATAATGGTAATTAAGCAGTTTAGCGTTAAGGGCGAAACGATTACTGCTTATAGCTCTACCGTGACGGCGTCACACCGTGACTGCGAAATCCTCGACGGACGAGAGTGACATCACATGGTATGGACGCTCCGCCAGAACCATTCGTTTGCGATTTCAAGGAGTAACGTTTCAGGATGGTAGTTCGCCTGCTGCGGACTCGAATGCGAGCCACGGATGTTCCGTGGGGTGAACCGACATTTCAGATCATTCTCGGGACGATGCTCACCGGAGTCCTTGGCATCTCAATCATCACGCCGGCATTACCGACTATCCGAACCTCACTCGGTATCACGGGCTCTCAGGCCGGCCTGATTCTCACGGTCTTCACCTTACCCGGTATCGCATTGGCACCGCTTGTCGGCATCCTCTCTGATCGGCATGGTCGCAAGCGCGTGCTCGTCCCCTGCCTGATCCTCTTCGGCACGGCCGGTGTTGGCATTGTGTTTGTCAATGATTACGAGCTCATCGTTGCCTTACGTCTACTTCAGGGTGTCGGCGGAAGTGGTCTGACCACGCTTGCGATAACGCTCATCGGTGACTTCTTTGACGGACGGCAGCGAAATGCTGTGATGGGCATCAACAGCGCGGTGCTCGCGATTGGGACTGCGACTTTCCCGGTCGTCGGCGGATTTCTAGCTGACATCTCATGGAAGGCTCCATTCTTCACCCAAGTCGTCGGTGTTGTCCTAGGTATCGTGGCGATCCGGTTCCTCAGTGATCCGGTCCTTGGGGATGCGCCACAAGGTCTGGACTATCTTCAGGGTGCCATCAACGAGGTCTCGTTCTGGGATGCCGTATTTCTCTACGGGTTCGCCTTCGGAATATTCGTCACGGTGTACGGCGTCCTACTTACGACAGTTCCGTTTCTCCTCCGCGAACTCCACGGGCTGAGTTCCTCTGGAATCGGTCTTGTCCTCACTACTAATGCGGTCATGTCTGGGTTAGTCTCCTCACAGAATGGGCGCCTCATGCGGTATTTCTCGAATGAACAGCTGATAGTCTTCGGGATGGCTACCTACGGTATCAGCATGTTCGCCATGAGCGTTCACACCGCCCTGTGGACCATCGTGCCGCCAT
>CAZSSY010000114.1:0-6526 GCA_964609565.1 uncultured Natronomonas sp. | reverse complement strand
AACCGGTGATCGCAGCAATCGAGGGGTGGTGCCTTGCGGGTGCCTTTGAAACCGCTCTCGCGTGTGATCTCCGAGTTGCAAGCGAGACCGCAAAGTTCGGGCTGTATCACGTCAGGGCAGGCATGCCGAACGCAGACGGCGGATCGGTTCGCCTACCACTGATTGCAGGCCTCGGGAATGCACTAGAGTTGTCCTTGACCGGCCGCCACGTCACAGCTGAACGGGCAAAGGAGATGAATATCGTCAACCGGGTAGCTCCGGAGGGACAAGCACTCGACTATGCCGAGCGGTACGCGGAACTCATCCTCGAACTTCCCCAACAGGGTGTCCGTGCGCAAAAAGAAACGATTATCGAGACAGCTGCCGGTGGCAACCTTGCCCATCTTCTCCAATACGAGGGGGTTCTCGCGTACAATGGCCTAGTAAGGGAAACCGTGGTGGAAAACGCGCGAGCATTTGTAGAAGGAAAAATCGACGACCGCGATCAGCGGTTGGAGTCGATCGACGACGCGTTCGCCGATTTGTAGGCCGACTACGACCGAGACTTAGGGGAATGCAGCCGCATTTGCATCCGCTCAATCTGTAAGCGACTCTCTGAATTTTCTCCGCTCAACGATACGCAAGACGGCAGTTACTGACCCAATAAGTGTGTTCCGTTCAATCTCGAAACAGTTCCCTTCGAAGACCAAGCTCCGGCCATCGACCTCAACGAGCTCTGTCTCCAGCCGGACAGTCGTTCCGACTGGTGCAGCCCGGCGATGCGTGACTTCTGCGCGTTCCCCGACCATCCCAGTCCCTGGTGGAATCATGCCCCGAATTGACTCTCGGCCGACGAATTCCACTCGGGCGAGAAGGTGGGGAGTCCCCAAGACATGAACGCGCTCCTCTGGTGAGACATCGGTCGCCGCAGGACGTCCTGGCGGATGCTCCTGGTTCCCGAACACGTGCGTGGTGTGTTCCTCGGTAACGGTGAAGGTCGTTTCACCGGTCACCCCTGGTTGCGGGATGTCGTCCGTCATTGGATGCGACATGGATTTTTTGTATCGGTAGATTGTGAGCTTCTCACGGTAGCAAGTTGCCTTCTGCGACGGGCATGACGCTCCCGCCTACGTTCACTTCGATTTCCCCGTCGGTCTTGTTCGCTTTCAGATGGAGTTGTGACGGGCGGCCCATCTCGTAGCCTTGTTCGACGGACACGTCTATCTCGTCGGAGCCGAAGTATTCGTTCTCGACGAGATACGAGGCGAGACAGCCGTTGGACGAGCCGGTTGCGGGGTCTTCTGGCACCTCGGAGTAGTCCGCGAAGACTCTCGCGTGAATGTCGTGTTGGTCCTCAACGGCTTCAGGTGCGAAACAGAGCAGCATCAGCTCGCCGTGCTCATCGATGAAGTCGTTGTAATAATGGGTGTAGTCGATTTGGATGTCTTGAACAGATTCCAGCGACACGAGCGGAACCACAACGGTTGGGAGCCCGGTTGAGACGACTTGAACCGGGTACCGCGTGTCGATTTCGTCTTGTGGTAGTCCGAGTACCGACGCGAATAACGAGTGGTCAAGTTCACCCTGGAAGGTTGGCGGGATTTGACGCATCCAAAATTGTTCGTGTCGGTCCTGAGTTTCGACGTGGACGGGGATTTGGCCGACGTTGAGATTGAGTGTGATCTCGTCGGGGGTGTCATCGAGGATGAATTCCCGGAGGACGTAGGCGGTGCCGAGTGTGGGGTGACCGGCGAATTCCATTTCAGCAACGGGGTCAAAGATGCGAACGTCGTATCCACCGTCACGCGGCGTGTTGGATTCGATGAAGGTGACTTCGGAGAAGTGTAGTTCGTGAGCGAGGGTTTGCATCTGATCGTCGGTGAGCGATGCGCCGTCTTGGAAGACGGCGAGCTGGTTTCCCGCGTACCGGTTCGTTGTGAATACGTCTACGATGTGGAACGGGTTGTCGGTCATTTTCAGGTTGGTAAGATTGCGACTGATCGTTGAGGTGTTCTCGTTAGTTGTGGAAGTGAGGAGCGTTGGAGTCTCGGTGTTGGTCTAACCAGGCTGTAAATCGTAGTATCGCAATAAGTAAATTCCGATGTGGGCTGAGCCTAAGTACTGGTGACTGAAGCTATGTAGTCATCTGAGAGAGGATGCCGGTCCTGCGCTGAGGGAATACGTCGAACGGTCAACGGTCGTCGTCGATTTGGCGAACACCTCCTGCCGAGTAGTGAACGAGCTGATCGGTGCGCTGGCAGCCATTGACGGTGACGCGGGCGGTCCGAAGCGGCTCCGACGGCGGTTCCGGGCCATCGACTTCTGTCGGCGGCGAGCAGCGACGAGAGCAGCACGCTTGCCCCATCCAAATGTTGATGCCGCGGGCCCGAAGGGAGGGTACATGGTCGCCTACGACGCCTACGAGCACCTCACGGTGGAGCTCGACGATGGGGTGGCGACGATGACGTTCCACCGGCCCGAGGTGTACAACGCGATAAACACTGCGACGATGCACGACCTCCGGCGGGCGTTCGGCGAGCTTCAGCTGGACCGGTCGGTCGATGCGGTCGTGATCACGGGCGAGGGTGACGACGCATTCTCCTCCGGGGCAGACATAGAGCAATACACCGGGACAGCCGAGGAGAACGACCACCAGATGGACCGCCAGCGCATGTTCTTCGAGGACGTCTTCACCGCCGCCCGGGACCTCCACTGCCCGACCATCGCCAAGATCAACGGCTACTGCGTCGGCGGCGGGTTCATCCTCGCCACATACTGCGACCTGCGGGTCGCCGCCGACCACGCCAAATTCGGCGTCCCCACCGCCAACATCGGCCAGATCCCCGGTGGCGGCTCAACCTACCGGGCGACCCAGCTAGTCGGCGAGGCGAAGGTGAAGGAGCTCGTGTACACCGCGGGGCTCATCGACGCCCAGGAGGCCCACCGAATCGGCCTCGTCAACCGCGTCGTCCCCGCCGACGACCTCGACGACGAGGTCAACAGCATCGTGGGGGCCATCCGGGACGTCGGCCGGGAGGCCGTCAAGCGCTCGAAGGAGGCCATCAACGCCTCGGCGGACGCCCCGGATCTTGAGTCGGCTCACGAGCGCGAGGCCGAGCTCTGGTTGGAGCAGTTCGCCACTGACGAACGCGAGCGGCTGGTGGATCGATTCAACGAGGGCTGACCGGACTGTTGAGAGATCGGTGTAGATTTCGAATAGGCTCACTGCAGCTCGCCGGGAACGATTCATCCCGCAAACTAGTGAAGCCGAAGACGACTGTGTGAATTGCGGCGAGAGCGCGGTTTTTGAAGAAGTCGAAGGTCGTCGTCCACAACCTTGGGCCGACATCGAGCAATCTGAGCTGCCTGGCAATCGAACGGCTGAATCTGATGAACTGGCCCATGAAACGTGGCTCTCACGTCGATTGAGAATATGGTTAAAATCGATTACCAGGTTATTTTGCCGCTAACTATTTGGAGGAATACGCTTCTTAATTCTCGTTCGGTCTGACCGTGAGGGGTGTCAGCGGGTCCGATTAACCAAACCAGGGGTGCAGGGATGGTTAACCGGTTACGCTGTCAGACAGACCTAGATTTGGCAGGTGGTGGGAATCCACTCGTTGGTGGCGGCAGGAGCAGACGCAAAACCAGTACACCAATTCGTGGGCCCACATGAAAATCCACAGATTCCGGCGGGATAAATGAAGCAGTACCACGGTTTTTACTACGTTAACGTTTCGTGACCAAGTACGAATTTGTCGGTCTTGAGAGACGGGTAGACACGGAATTCTAGGGGCAAGGTTTCCGGGACGAACGCTCCATATTCTCCTCAGGGTACCAGCACAATCTTTCCGCGCGTGTGACCGGCCTGACTTTGTGCGTGTGCGTCCGCCGCCGCGTCGAGCGGGAACGTCTCGGCGACGTGGACCGACAGCACCCCCTCGTCGAGGAGGTGTGCGACCGTGTGGAGTTGTTCTGGTTTCCACTGCACGACAGGGTAGGACCCGGTCGCGCCGTGGTCGTCGAGCGCCAGCTTCTCGGTGTCAGTCAGTGGCTTGGGAAGCTTCGACACGTGACCGCCGGATTGCAAGCAAGCGAGTGAACGCTTCAGCGTCTCCCCACCCACGGCGTCAATCACCACATCGACCGGATCAGCCTCCTCGTACCGCTCTGTCTCATAGTTCACGAACTCGTCAAGTCCGAGACGGTCGAGGAACGCGCGGTTCGATTCCGATGCAGTGCCAACGGTCTCGGCCCCGATCCATCCCGCGAGCTGCACAGCGGCATGACCCACGCCCCCCGCGGCAGCGTGAATCAACACGCGTTGGTTCGGGCGGAGACCACCGTGGTCGAACAACGCTTGCCATGCGGTGAGCGTCCCCATCGGTGCGCCGGCGGCCTCGGCGTGGGAGAGCGTCGCCGGCTTGGGTACGAGGTTCCAGGCCGGGATGGCGACGTACTCTGCGTACGTTCCGCGCTCGTCGGCGAGCATTCCGAACACTTCATCCCCTGGGTCGTACGCGGTGACGTCATCGCCGACCGCTTCGACGACCCCGGAGAGGTCCCATCCGGGCGTCCACGGGAATGACACTTCTGCCCCCTCCCCCTCGCGGGTCATCCAGTCATAGGGGTTGACGCCCGCTGCGTGGACACGGACGAGCACCTCTCTCGCTGCGGGGTCAGGCGTGGAGACGGATTCGTGGCGCAGTTGCGCCTCGTCACCGAATTTGTGGACTCGAATAGCCTTCATTGGGGAGGTGTCTGGCGCTCGATTCACCACGTGGGATTCTGACTCTTTGCGTAATTGGTGGGGTAGTATTCGGTTACGTGAATTCGTTTCGGTCGATCAGCAAACTGGTGGTTTAAGTGCGGCCGAGAGACACGGGTGACAACCGGGAAAGCGCCCGATGAGCGCGACAGAGGGCGGAGGCAGGGGTCGGCCGCACCAGTGACCAGTGATCCAATGGACCAATTCATGAGGCCGCAAAAACACTAAGAGTTTGGATGAGTTAAACGCCAGAGTACCTCGTTTCTAACTAGGTAAATTGAAAGATATTCGGCTGATTGTCGCCGTTTCGTAGCCCGGGATTAGTTCTCCACTGTTGCTTGATGGTCACGTTAATCGATGGACTCGGTCGGCGATCTCATTAGATTTGATCATAGCGAAGCCCGTGAAGATGACAAGGAAACCCGCAACAGTGATGAGTTGTATTCGTTCGCCGAGCAGTACGAATCCGATTAGCGCGGCGAAGACGGGTGAGATGTAAGAGACCAGGTTGACCTCGATTGGGCCGAAGCGGTCCAACAGTTCGAAGAACACCATGTATCCGATGACGCTCGGGACGAGTGCGAGATAGAACAACGCGCCGACGCCTGGCGCGGTGACGTGCACGGCCGAAAATGGTTCTTGTATGATGAAACTTGAGGAGTGGAGAACGACCGCGCCGATACCCATCGCCCAGGCTTCTCTGACCTGAACAGGTAGGTGGACGTCGTCGGCCACGACGCGCGTTAGGACGGTCCCGACACCAAACAGTGTGATCGAGGCAAGGATCAGGAGCTCCCCGAGGAGTTCACCGGATAGCAGTAGTCCAGGGTCGGGGCGAGTGACGATACCGACACCGACGAACCCCGTTGCGAGGCCGACGAGACCGAGCCTTGAGAGGCGTTCGTCCGGGAGCACGACGCGGGAGAGGCCGGTGATGATGATGGGGTTGGTACTGACGATGATTGCGGCGATTGCACTGGTCGTGTATTGCTCGCCGAGGAAAAGCAAGCCTTGGAACGCTCCGATGAGGAACAGTCCGCCAGCCGCGATGTCGAAGACTTCTCCCTTGGTTTTTGGGAGGATTCGATCGGCCGTTGAAATAACGAGCGCGAACAGGACCGTTGCGGCGATGTCGTAACGGACAGCTGCGAACAACAGCGGGGGAAAATACTCTAGACCGATCTTGATTCCGACGAATGCTGATCCCCAGGTTGAGGCCAAGACTAAAAACAACAACGCGTTCTCGAAACGGTCTGGCAACCCCATGCGGGCAGTTGTGCGGTGTCGCTGTTAGCTTCGGGAGTACCTGAATTCCAACTACGTTTGGGGCAAGTCATCGGGTGCCGAACGAGCATATTCGAGTCTATCTATCAAGATCTAAACCTTCGAGATGGAGGTACAATTCATTAATGAGTGTTCGAAGACGCCGATATCGAAATTCTAACCATCGAACACTCACCAATTCTAGGACCCATAGATAGACAATTGCGAATAAGAGCAAGAATACAGCCGTCATAAATTTTTGAGGAACAGTTTCAATTAGCAATCCATACTTCAAAATCAATATAATAACAAAAATGGGTGCTCCAAATCTGATTGAAAGCCATAAATTCCGGTAGAATGTCGCCAAAATCGTGTAACGCATGTAAAGTGAAGGATCGCCATGCAAAATACTGTGACCAAGGTGTTCAAGATACTCCTCATTAGATTCTCCTGAATTTGTTGTATTAGATTTCTCGGCGTCGTTCGAATATACATAATTGATTTCAGCCATATCCA
>CAZSSY010000113.1:3977-6654 GCA_964609565.1 uncultured Natronomonas sp. | reverse complement strand
CGCTAACCGAGCAGTCCCAAACTCAAACACTATAAACGATGGCGCTACCAAACCAAGACAAGATGGTTGATTCAGCGGATCTTCGCGAGCATATTCCCGATTCCTGTCGTGACCTGCTCGAGCTGTCCGATCAAGAGCTCAAGTCGGAAATCCCGGCACTGGCACGCGACAAAGGCCGGATGAGCGAAGTTGAACAGGCGGTGAAATCGCTCCCGAGTCACCACGACCTCTACCACGGTGATGCGCGCGATCTCTCGATGATCGATGACGAGTCGGTGCATCTCGCGGTCACTTCGCCACCGTATTTCAATCTGAAGGACTACAACATCGAGAACGGCGGTGGGTCAGAGGGCCAGCTCGGGGACATCGACGATTACGAGCAGTTCAATGAACTCGTCGACGAGGTCTGGGAGAACGTCTACGAGAAGCTCGTGCCCGGCGGCCGGCTCTGTGTGGTCGTCGGGGACGTCCTTCGCTCTCGTAGCGACCACGGCCGCCACCGCGTGCTCCCGTTGCATGCAACGATTCAGGAACACGCCACCGACATCGGCTTCGACAACCTCGCCCCTATTATCTGGTACAAGATCGGAAACGCAAGTCTGGAGGCCGGCGGCAACGCCCGATTCCTTGGAAAGCCCTACGAGCCAGGCGCGGTCATCAAAAATGACATCGAGTACATCCTATTATTCCGCAAACCCGGTGGCTATCGGAGCCCGGATATCACGGAGCGAATCCTCTCGACCATCGAGGCGGACACCCACCAGAAGATGTTCCGGCAGCTGTGGGACGATATCAAAGGTGAGCGCCAGACGGACCACCCCGCACCCTACCCGGCTGATCTGGCCGAACGACTGATTCGGATGTTTTCCTTCGTCAATGATACTGTGCTTGATCCATTCGCGGGTACCGGAAGCACCGCCGTCGGCGCGAGCCGCTGTGGCCGTAACTCGATTAGCGTCGAACTCGAGTCTGAATACGTCGACATCGCTGAAGAGCGGATACAGGCAGAGCGTGGAACCCTCACCAACTACGAGAACCTGTCTGTCGACGTGACGCGATAGCCTCCGATTGACGGACTGTCGCCGCCCAGTTACGTGATCCACGGCTGGTGTTGCGGGATACCGATGTGCTACTCTTTATATAATAGCCTCAAGAACCCGCAAGGTAATGTCGGAGCATCGATATGGTGATGAACGGATTGTTGACTGGTTGAATCAGGAACGTGAGTGGAGCTATCCCCGGAACGTTCCCTATCATCCGCGCAGTGACACCCACGGCGGCGCGCAGTGCCGATATTTTGTCGATGATCTCCTCTACGAGAGCGACGCCATCCGGGAGGCAGCTGCCGCCGGCGACCTCGTATTTCAAGAGGACTACGAGGTCGGTGAGGGCGGCCTCTCGTGGAATACCGACCTCGTGATCGGGCCGCCCGAAGGGAGCGTGCAAGTACCCCTCGATGGTGACCGCGAGATGGCACAGGGCGATCCGGCTGAGATCTATCTCGCGGGAGACGCCAAGTCGATTATGACCGAACACCAGAAGGCCCGGCGCAACCGCCAGCGGGACATCAACTCCTTCGCGGACATTATGCACCATCACCACGGGAAAGCACTCACAGCCGGGATACTGCTGGTGAACGTGGCCGAGCAGTTTGATTCGCCGTTACGCGATCTTGACGATATCACCGACCACGTCCACATCAACCGGATTGTCAAGGAGATCATCGAGATGTTCGATTCGATCAACCGGAGCGAGGGGGAAATCAGCGCAAACCTAGATGGGGCCGGTGTGGTCGTGGTTGGGCATTCGAACCTGGTTGAGGATATCGCGGACACGGACCTGGTAACGGACCCGCCAGCACCGCAACCCGGTGATCGGACGCACTACCGGACGTTCGTCCAGCAGATGGCTGATTGGATGGAGTCCCGGTTTCTGTCATGACTTCAGTGTCATCTGTTGCGGAGGAGGATATCGAGAGGGCGGTGGAGTATTTCTGGCAGGAGCGGTTGTCACGGGCGGAAGACCGGGCCGACATAGACCATGCGCAGGAGGGACGCCGGAAAGAGGTGACGAGCGGCGGGCATATGGCCGAGTTTGAGTCGTTGCTGTACGACCGGTTGGTGGAGACGGGATTGCCGGAGTCCGCAATTTACACGGGTAAGTCTGCAGTGCTTCCAGGGTACTACCGGCCGTCAAAGCAATGGGATCTGGTCGTGTTACAGGAGGGGGATCCGGTGGCGGCGGTGGAGTTCAAGTCGCAGACCAGCTCTTTCGGGAACAACTGGAACAACCGCGTGGAAGAGGTTGTGGGGAGTGCGACGGATTTTCGGACGGCGATGGAGCAGGGTGTAATCGATTCGTCGGTACGGCCGTGGCTAGGATACATGTACTTGATGGGGGAACAGGGAACGATGGAGGGTGAGTCGATTTCGGTGCCGGCGGCAGGGTTGGCGGACGCGTTTGTCGGTGCGGCGTATGCGGATCGGTGTGAGGAGCTGTGTCTCCGGTTGCTGGACACCGAACTGTATGATGGGGCGTCATTCTTGCTGTCGGGGGAGGAGGACGGGTTGGATGGCGTGTTTCGGACGCCACATGACCGGTTGCGGTTTGACCGGTTTGTGGCGTCGCTGGTGGGACATGTGGAGCGGTTTCTGGATGAACACGGGCAGCGGCAGAC
>CAZSSY010000113.1:0-3967 GCA_964609565.1 uncultured Natronomonas sp. | reverse complement strand
GTAGCCGTAGATTAGATCGGTCTGCGAATCATCTTCAGCAAACCTGTGACCGGTATGATTTAGACAGTGGCCCAACACCTCAAAACTATGCCCAGCTACTTGAACGCGTTCCCCATTGACGTCTCCCAGATGGATGTCGGTATCTATGACATTTCTCCCCAGCCGACAACACCGGCTTGGAACCGGCTGGATCGGTTAGAAGACGATGTCACGTCCGATATTGGTGGGATCGGTGTCCGATACCACGACGGCGACTCCTGGAAGATCGTGGCCTGCGGTGTCTCCGATCCGCCGGCACGGATACGTGACAGTGACAGCGATCTCACGCTCACGGAGTCCACGGTGTGGACGCCCGGTCGGGATGGTGATACCGATGTCATCTCGAAAGCCATCGAAACCGGGCTCAAAGACTTTCTCACCACGCATCGCGGGTACTGGGGTGAACGATACAGCCGGGTGTTCCAGTATGAACCGTACTCGTCCGAGGGTAGTTACAATATGCACCTCGGGTACAAGATCTCCGTGGAGTATGCGGACGGGTTCCAGTTGTTCCTCGATCCGACGTTCAAGTTTCTCTCCCGGAAATCGCTGAAGGATTGGATCGACCAGATCGGGATCGAGACGGTGCAGGAACAGTTCACCGGCGAGCGGTTCATCATGTTTAGCTCACGAACCAGCTACGCCACGCTCGAGACGGTCTACGAGGATCGGACCGTGATGGACGATTCCGTGTATGGATCTACGATCTATGAGCTCAACGCCGACGCTCCGGCACCGCAGGCAGACAACGTTGAAGAGACGGATCCACTGTGCGGGGTCACGTATTCAGATAACCCGAAAGAGTACACGGTGTCGCCAGCCCTGCTGTATGGTACGCCGGGAGATAACGACGTTTTGAATGAGTCTGCGATCATTACCCCGGCCGAACGGTGGCAGGAGATTCAAGCGCTCGCTCGGGATGTCTCGTATATCCAGGTTGGCGGCCAGCAGTTCACGGTCGGTAATTCCGAGATCTCGGGCGATATCGATCGGTTCCCGTACCCGTCCCTCTCATTCGGTGGCGGCCACGTGTTCGACCCGCAGACGCTGGGCGAACTGCCGGACAAATGGGAATGGGAAAGCGAGATACAACGGTTGCTTGACGAGCATGGCCCGTACACAAGGGTGCGGGGGGAACGGCATATCGCATTCGCGTATCCAGACAGCTATCCGGAAACGCCTGAGGAGACGTACCGGGATATCCAGGAGCATCTGCAGCAGTATGCGCAGATCACGGCGCCCGGCCCGGTTGGCCCGATCGAGCACACGAACCGGCGAGTCTGGAACGAGTGGGTGAACCAACAGGGAGACCAGATTGACGGACTGCTTGCCGGGTTAGCGGAGGGATCCGATAACCGGTATTATTCGCTGGTCAACGATGTCGATGGGGCGCCGGTCCAGCATCTGACTTCGTCCGCCTTGTCGGATCACCGGGATAGCAGCCTGTTCAACGTCGCGATGGGGCTGGCGGCCAAGATGGGTGTTCGACCGTTCGTCCTTGCCGACCCGTTGCAGACCGATATCGTGATCGGGTTCGACGTGAACGGGTTCGACCAAACCTCGATCGGGGCCGTCACCCACGATGGGGACACGGGCGAAGTCATCACGCAGACAACGAGCGGGTTCAGCGCGGGACAGAGTACGGCCGCGCCGGAATTCGAGGCGAAATCAGCGCTTCGGAGCCAGATCGAGGCAGCCGCCCAAGAGAAAGACAGGGTATCCTCGATCATCGTCCACCGGGGCGGGATTTTGAAGAACAGCGAGGAGTCGGCGATCCGGGAGTTGATTCCGACGCTCGTGGACGAGGGGACGCTGCCCGAAGACGTGCGGTGGGGTGTGATCGAGGTGAATGCGGATACGCCGCACCGGATCTTCGACCCGGACTATGATCTACAGGCGCCGACCGGAGCCTATACGACGATCGGTGACCGGACCGGGATCGTGGTGAACGGCGGTCATCCGTATGTGTGGCAAGGCACGCCTCGTGCCACGAGCTGTACGTTGGCGGCGACGAACAGTGACTGGGATATCACCGCATTAACCCAGGACGTGTTCCGGCTGTCCTTCCTGAACTGGGGATCGCCGGGCAGTGTGAATATGCGGCCACCGATCTCGACGGATCTGGCGACTGAGCTGGCAAAGATGTTCGAGAAGTGTAACAAGATCCGATATCTGCCTTTTTAATCTGTCTCGAGGAGGTCTTGGTTGACGCGGGTACGCTTGGTGACGGTCTCAGGTTTGTCCGTGTCCGGTTGGGTCAATGCCGTGGCGAGCTGCTCGGTATCGGGGGTGAAGAACTGTTTGGCGTCGTCGATGATCGCGTCGAGGAACTGGTCGTTCCACCAGTCGGTATAGGTCGGGGTACGCTTGGAGGAGAGCTGGTCGAGGTGGTCCCGGAACGTGGCGGTATGTTCTTGGGCGAGGCGGTGGAGTTCATCCGGGTAGTCGTCGGCCAGGATGTTCATGACGTGGCGGTAGCGGAGGGCGTCCGGCGGGTGCTGGTGTTCTCTATGGATGGAGGGAGTGAGTTTGTAAGGATTATCAGAGAACAGTCGCCGGGTGAGGCTGACTGCGTATGCGGGGCCGAAGGTGAGTGTTCCGACGGTGTCGCAGTAGAGTTCTTCGTACCAGTCGACGAGGGTGTCGGCAACGGTTTGTTCGCGGTTGTCGAATTCGCCGGCAATACGTCTTCGCTCCTGGTTGACGGCGTCTGGTAGAGTGTAGGTGTCCCGATAGTCCATGGTGACGTGTCCGATCTCATGCCCGATCAGCGGGGCGAACTCGGTAAACGACGCTGTGGGGATGTTACGAGGGAGCCAAAGACCGTATACGGCTGTCGGAACGATTCGGACGAGCGCTGTCTGGTTCCAATGGATGGGAATGATATCAAAGTCAATGCCGAGCGGGTGGCAGAGTTCGTCGACGACGGTGCGGACGTTGTCGAAGATCGCCGTGCTGTCGGTTGCTTGGGTGGTGTGGAGTTCGTAGTAGGAGATGATCTTCTCGATTTTCTGAAGTTTGCTGTGGGCGTCCCAGAGGTCATTACAGATCTCCTCGTAGAAGTCGTCAGTATCGTTGGAGAGTTCGGCGAGGGTTTCGATGTCGTACTGAATTTCGTCAAGTAGGTCGTCGAAATCGGCGAGCAGCGGATTGAAGACGTTGTCTGGGGTGGGAACGTCGCCGTCAGCGAGACGGGTGGATATGTAGTCTCGGCGGCGTTCGAGTTCGGTAAATTTCTGGTCGACCGTGTTAGGCAAAGTTTCCTCGCAGTGCCTGCTTGTTCTCTTCGACGGTCTCGTTGGCGACGTCGCGGATGTCCTCTAACTTGTCTTTGAGAATGTCGAACTCGGTGTCCGACAGTGTATCGGAGGGCTGGGAGCTGTCCTGAAGCGTCTGGAGGGAGGTGTTGATGGTCTTCAGGTCGGGGCGAATGGTGTCGTCGGAGTCGTGCCAGACGTTTTTCACACCGGTATAGAGAGGTTGGAGTTCTTCGTCGGTGTAATAGGGGTCGTGGGAGATTTCGAGCAGGCGGTCGATGATATCCTGTGTGTTTGCAAGCTGTTGTTGGAGGTGCTCCCAATCGTATCGGTCGATGGCGTCGTGGCGGATAATGGAGATGGCTTTGAGGGCCTGGTTGAGACTACGGCTGAGGTCCGTGTATGTCTCTTTTTCGCGCTGGACCCTCCAAAGGCTCATTAACTATTTGTTCTCCACCGTTTCACTTATAACTTGTGAGAACCTTGATAACGCGGATTTGCCGGGTTTCACGGTCTATATCGGGCGAATCGGTTGGGAGACATCTGCGATTTCCGGTGGATGTGTGCGGAGGTGATTACATAAAAAGTCGGTGTGAGAACATCTCATCAGTGGTATCGTGGGCCGGAAACAGCGCATTCTCCAGATACTCGCAGACAGTGACCAACCGCTC
>CAZSSY010000112.1:0-6682 GCA_964609565.1 uncultured Natronomonas sp. | reverse complement strand
TCGCTCACGACCTCGCTCGCAACCTTCTCGAAGAAGACCTTATCCGCGCTGTCAAACGGACTATGAGCCGTATCCATGGTTCATATTCCTTGACGATAATGCACGACGATACAGTGCTCGCCGTCCGGGATCCACAGGGAAATCGACCACTCTGTATCGGTGAACTCGAAGATGGCTACATATTAGCGTCTGAATCGGCGGCAATCGACGTCCTCGATGGCGACCTCATCCGCGATGTCGAACCCGGAGAACTCATCATCCTTGATGAAAACGGGCAAGGCTTCGATTCATACCACCTCGTCCAACGAGACCATTCTGCCAACTGCTTTTTCGAATACGTGTATTTCGCCCGCCCAGACTCCCGCATCGATGGGCATCTTGTGTATGATGTTCGCCGGGAACTCGGCCGACAATTGTGGGAAGAAAGCGGTGTCCCCAGCGACGTCGTTCTGCCCGTCCCCGACTCCGGGCGCGCATTTGCCTCCGGATACGCAGAAGCAGCCAATAACGATGGCGCCGACGTAGAGTTTGCCGAGGGCCTGATGAAAAACCGGTATGTCGGCAGGACATTCATCATGCCAACCCAAGACGCCCGTGAACGAGCCGTCCGCCTCAAAATCAATCCGATCAAAGACGTCATCGAAGACCAGACAGTCACGGTTATTGATGATTCGATTGTCCGCGGCACCACCTCAACGCAACTTGTCCAACTCCTCAAAGATGCCGGTGCCAACGATGTCCACCTGCGGATCGGCGCACCACCCATTATCGCCCCGTGCTATATGGGGATCGACATGGCCTCCCGCGATGAACTCATTGCTGCTGAACGTGATGTCGAAACCATCTGCAGCGAGATTAACGCCGATTCACTCGCATACCTCTCGATCGACGCTGTCGCCGCAGCGCTCGATTCATCCCGCCAGGACCTCTGTCTCGGATGTGTGACCGGAAAATATCCCTACGATATCGATAGCGAGACAACCGACCGCGATATCGTCCGCCCAGACATCGAGACGAGCCACCACGAATTCGCCAGTACAGACTGACGACCACTACAGACATCCACGCCATCGTACCAGTGAGCGAGCAGCCAGACAGGTCCAGCCAGGTCAACCGTCCTCGGTGGATACACTCCCGTCGCCCACTGGTCGGAGAGGGCAGGTGAAACCTCCCCGGTCTATTGATGGGTGTGTCACAGTCCTAACGCATTCTTGACTTCATACCCCATATCGAGCTATTCGACGATTTTGAAACCGAGATAGATTCCTACAATGCCTAACACTCCTGCGATGGTCGGTGGTGCAGGAATTGGGACGCCGACGAACGCAAAAATGGCACCGGCAAGAAACCCTGTCAACAGGGCCAACACTGCCATCACCATATCTGGCTCAACCATGTTCAAACGGCGGTCGGCGACGACAAATGGATTGTGGTCATCGGTTCATTGAGGATTGTTCGCTGCGAACTTCCGCGACGGCTGCCGCGATATCTTCTTCGAGCCGCCAGAGATAGAGGGTCGCATAACTCCGATACGGCGCCCACTGTGAGGCTTCCTCAACCATCTCTTGGCGAGACATGTCCTGATTAAAGAGGTCGTTCATACCGTTCCGCACTCCAAGATCGCCGACCGGGAAAACATCCTCCCGACCCAGTGAGAACATCAGCTGCATATGCGCGGTCCACTCCCCGATGCCCTTGATTTCGGTGAGTTCAGCAATCACAGTGGCATCATCAAGGTCTTCGAAGTAACTCTTACTCAATCCATCCTGAAATGCCGCTGCAGCGTTCTTGATATACTTCGTTTTTGCCTGTGAGAGCCCCGCATTTCGGAAGGTTTCTGGATCTGTCGCCAAGACAGTCGCTGGCGTAATCTCTATGGATGTGAATAGGTTCTCTTGGATAGCGGCGGCTGCAGCCATCGATATTTGCTGGCGAATAACGGAGACGACGAGGCGCTGAAACATGTCATCTGCCGGGTCCAGTTCTAACACCCCGTACTTTGAGATGAGAGGGCCCAGATAGTGATCCTCACTGAGTTGGGTGTGGGCGGTTGGCATATGGAGAAACACAGAGCCACTCGTGATATGTCACTCGGATTCGCCTCGCGTTGAGGATGCATCCGACGCGTTCGAGCAAAATGCATCATCACGGCGAGGATTGTCAAGCGGTTCAGCGGGCACCCCAGCAACCGTCGCCGCAGCCGGGATATCATCCACGACGACACTCCCGGCGCCGACAGTCGCGTTCGCCCCAACGGTGATATCTCCGATAAGCGTCGCATTCGCCCCCACCGTTACACCGTCCTTCACCGTTGGATGACGTTTTTCGCGGCGCATAGACGCGCCACCAAGCGTGACGCCATGGTACATGAGGACATCATCCCCGATCTCGGCGGTTTCGCCGATAACAACCGCCGCTCCGTGGTCCACGAACAATCGTCGACCGATAGAGGCAGCGGGATGAATCTCGACCCCAGTCAGAAACCGGATGAGTTGAGAGAGGAATCGGGCTGTAAACCGGAACCCGCTGGTCCAGAATATATGCGCGAGTCGGTATCCCCAGACAGCGTGAAGGCCGGGGTAGAGTAACGCCACAGTCACCGCACTCGTCGCAGCCGGATCTTTTGCCAATGCGGTACGGATATCTTCCTTCAGACGATCTAATACCATTATCAATCGGAGGGGAATGGAGTTAACAGCTGGTGCGAACAACCGGGCCTCCAGCCGTCACTGGGTGCGACGGCGGAACACCCTCCGTCGGCCACACCACCTAGTAGCCCGGATTATTCGTAGACCAGTACCACCCGAGCCACCAGCGGGACAAACGGGCATTTTCGTGTCAATAAGAGATGAGAGACTGGTATAAAATGTGTCGATTCAACAGGTCTCCGCTGGGTTGCTATGAATCAATTTCGGCATCGCTATAGATATCGTGGATTTGCTCATCGTAGCGGTCTCGAATATTGCGGCGTTTCTTCTTCATTGACGGTGTGAGAAGATCGTTTTCTGGTGTCCATTCCGCAGGCACGACTCGGAATTCTTTAATCTGTTCGTGTTTCGCTACGGTCTCATTGACGGCTGCGACTGGCTCGCCGATGAACTCGTGTACCCGGTCGTCTGCACAGATGGCTGCCGGGTCCGACGGGAGATCGATTCCCTCCCCGGAAGCCCAGTTTTCGATAGCTGTAAAATTCGGGACGACTAATGCCGCGATGAATTTTTGGTTGTCCCCAACCACCATTGCTTGGTCTATGCGTTCTTTTGTGGCGAACTCATCTTCAATCGGTTGCGGGGCGACATTTTTCCCCGTGTCAAGGACGATGAGTTGCTTCAGACGGTCATGATAGATTAAGTAGCCATCATCCGTTTGTTCGATGATATCTCCGGAGCGGAACCACCCATCGTCAGTGAACGCGTCGGCTGTGGCATCGGGCCGATTCCAATATCCGGCTGTCACGCTCGGGCCTTGAATGAGCAGTTCCCCGACCGGTCCGTCGGCAGCCGCTCGTTGTTCCTCAGAAATCATTGAATCATCAAGACGGACGTCCACATTCACGAGTGGTGGTCCGAGTGTCCCGGCTCGTGAGTCTTCAGCTAGATTCACTGACACCACCGGTGATGTTTCCGTCAATCCATAACCTTCGTAGATTGGGAGTCCCATCCCGTCGAATAATTCGGCGAGTCGCTGTGAGAGACTGCCACCGCCGCTGATGAAACCCTCGATGTTACCGCCTAACTCCTCGCGGACGTTCGAATACACCAGCCGATCAAACACACCATGCTGAACACGGAGCAGAAGACCTGGGTCGTCCGTCGTGGCGAACTCTCTGGCAATGGCGACAGCACGATCGAATATTGCAGCCGGCGCTTCCTCGCGGATATTCTCGTAAATCCGTTCGTAGACACGGGGTACCGACGACGCACCTGTGGGCTCGACAAGCTTCAGATCCTCAGCAACGGTATCCGTTGATTCAGCATACGCGACTGTCGCGCCGGTTGCAAACATGAGGAAATGGCCTGACACACGTTCGAAGACGTGAGCCAACGGGAGAAATGAAAGCGATCGATCAGTTTCGTCAAACACCGGGATGGCAGGATCCTTATCTGGCCGCGGGCCGAACCGTTTCCGAATCCCATTGATATTCGTACGGAAATTCTTGTGCGTCAACTTGACGCCTTTCGGTTTGCCGGTTGTCCCAGACGTATAAATCAGGGACGCCAAGTCCTCAAAATCACGCTCCGCAAGCATCGTTTCATATGCATCGCGGTCGAAGGCCTCTTTCCCACGGAAGTAAATCTCAGCCAACGTATACACCTCGTCGTGGTCCTCGTATCCATCGATGTCGTCCAGAACAACAATAAACGATAATTCGAGGTCACCTGCCGCATCAAGCACCCTGTCAAGTAACGCCTCATTTTCGACAACAACACCCTCTGCCCCCGGATCATCTAACAAGAACTTGACTTGTTCTGGTGATGATTCCGTGTAGACCGTCGTGACAACCCCACCAGCAGCCAGTATGGCGAAGTCCGTGTGAGCCCATTCCATCCGCGTGTTTGCAAAAATCCCAACTCGAGTATCTGGCTCAACGCCTATGTCGTGGAACCCAGCAGTGAGATTATGTACAATATCCTTCATTTCTGCATAACTCAACGCCGCGTACTCGCCATCGGGGGCGGACGGCACGATGTCAGGGGTCAACGACCGATCATACACCCCGCCTTTATACCATTGCGCATCACGACTCCGATGTCGTGCAGCACTGTCCTCGAACAGCCGAGGTATCGTGTTTTCACCGATGACCTCATCAGAATACTCCCGCTCTGCTTCCAACCAGCCGTCAATATTACTGGACATGCCTTCTGTTCGCTGCGTGACGACGCACACATATTAAAACAGTTATTTCAGTAAGAAGATGACCTCTCGCCGAGAATTTAATATACCCATGCTTGCCTGACGACGGGCATACTTCCGAACAGCGAAATCTCCATGACGATGCATGCAAAGACGTGAGTGTGTTCAACCAGTTGCCGTCATTCGCGCCCGGCACTTGGCGGTATGTCCGACTGCCGCTGATCGCGGCTATCCCACTGGGATTTCTGTCAATCCCGCTGGGTGGGGCCTGTCTCTTAACCGCAGCCTTGATTCTCTGGTTTCACCGTGACCCACCCCGATCTCCGCCCCCCGAGGGCTTCGTCGCGCCAGCGGACGGTCGGGTAGCCATCATCCGTGAAGAAGCTGACCGCATTCGTATCGGTATCTTCATGAATGTGACTGATGTCCACGTCAATCGAGCTCCGAGTCCAGGTACTGTCCACACAGTGGACCATGTTGCCGGGGGACATCTCCCCGCATTTTCAAAGGAATCTGACAGAAACGAACGGGTGAAAATCGATTGTGGGACATATGACGTCACACTGATAGCTGGGACTATCGCTCGACGCATCCATCCTTATGTCGAACCTGGTGATACCTTGGATCGCGGCGACCGCATCGGCCATATCACCTTCAGCTCGCGAGCCGATGTCCTCCTCCCGCCAGACGTCTCTCGGCGTGATATCCGTGTCACACAAGGTCAACATGTCCGTGGCGGAGAAACTGTCCTCGCCACGAAGCACACCTAAATTCTCTCCGCGAGGAAACACTCACACGATGAACATAAGTCCAAATAAACGTTCATATCGCTTCCTTCTGGATAGTTATATTACGGGATTTTGAACAATTGTAAGGATGCTCGCTAGGGGATTTGAACCCCTGTCATCGGCTGTCCTTCCGACAAGGGACTGGCCCTAACGATGTCGGGCGAAAGGCCGATATGATTGGCCGGGCTACACCAAGCGAGCGCGTATACGGAGTCGGCGTGGGACTCGTATAAATCCTGCTTTTTCAGGTCATTACCCCTGTTGTCACGTGGTTTTCACCAGGCTATTTCATCAGTCAAGAAGGCTACGAACTCCATTGCTATTCACACGGACAACACAATCTCGTTCGACGCCGCCCTCCGTCCTTCAGTCATCACTGGCGGCTAGGTCTTCGGCGCCTTCTATCTTGACAAGGTCTTCAACAGGTGGCAACTCCGCTTCGGCATTCGTTATGATCTCAATCCGTTTTGCGAGTTTCTCTTGTGCATATTCGACGAGTGGTGTCGGGTCTGAATCGGTGTCAAAATCGGTTTGGACGGTGTCGGATACTAACGGGAGAAGTTCAGTAAGCGTTTCTTGGACAATTTCAGGATTCACATCTTCTTCGGCGATCAGGCGCTGGACTTTCCGCATCCCGAACCCGACGTGGCGGCCTTCATCCGAGCGTATGCGTGTGATTCCCTCAATGAGGCCATCAAGGTAGAGTTCTTCATCGTCATCACTTCGATTCCAATTCTCCGGCGGCCCATCAGTAAACGTGGCCTGGAATCCCCAATATCCGGTTTGCGCAAGCACGGATTCAACAACGAGGTGATAATGACAGTAGGCTCGCGCTCGAGCTGTGGGTGTATTGTCCTCGAGGAGGCGGAGCATGGCCTTCTCTGTCCGGTCGAAGAGTTCGATATATCCATCGGGGAAATACCGTTGGTCTGTGGGTGCCGTAACCTCCCAGCCTTTTGCTTCAGCGACGGGGGTGATGACGTCGCGCCAGTATCGGTCGAAAAACTGGGTGTGTTTGGCTTCTTCGTAAATCTGGCTGG
>CAZSSY010000111.1:0-6847 GCA_964609565.1 uncultured Natronomonas sp. | reverse complement strand
TCATCTCGTCGAGCAGGAGCTTGAACGCGTAGCTCATCTCGACCTCGTGGACGTCGGTCTCCTCCTCGCAGTTCGGACAGTAGACGCGGCGTTGCTCGACGTTCTCGACGGCGGTCATGCCACAGTTGCCACAGACGTCGATGTACTCGCGGTCGGACTCGTCCAGGAGTCGCTCCTTGAGCGCCATCGCGGCGCCGTGGCCGATGAGCACGTCGCGTTCCATCTCGCCGACGCGCAGGCCGCCCTCGCGGGCGCGGCCCTCGGTCGGCTGGCGGGTGAGCACCTGCACCGGCCCGCGCGAGCGGGCGTGCAGCTTGTTCGATACCATGTGGTAGAGCTTCTGGTAGAAGATCACGCCGACGAAGATCTCGGCTTCGATTTTCTCGCCGCTAATCCCGGAGTACATGATTTCTTTCCCGTTTGATTTGAATCCGCGGTCGATGAGGGCGTCGCGAAGTTCGTCTTCGCTTTCGCCTTGGAAGGGGGTGCCGTCGACGCGGCGGCCTTCGAGGGCGCCGACTTTCCCGCCGAGCATCTCGAGGATGTGGCCGACGGTCATCCGGGAGGGGAGGGCGTGGGGGTTGAGGATGAGGTCGGGGACGACGCCGTCTTGGGTGAACGGCATGTCTTCTTGGGGGGCGAGGTGGCCGACGACGCCTTTTTGGCCGTGACGGGAGGCGAATTTGTCGCCGAGTTCGGGGACGCGTTCGTCTCTGACTTTGACTTTGGAGAGTTTGGAGCCGTCTTCGCCTTCCATCAGGGTGACGGTGTCGACGACGCCGGATTCCCCGGACCGCATCGTGACAGAGGTTTCGCGGCGTTTCTGTGGGGAGAGCCCGCCCATGTCGTCTGGTTCTTCGAGGAACCGGGGCGGGGAGGTTTTCCCGAGGAGGACGTCGTTTTCACCGACGGTTGTCTCGGGGTTGACGAGGCCGTCTTCATCGAGGTGTGTGTAGGCTTCTTCGCCGCGGGCACCGCGGACTTCATCATCGGGGATTTCGAATCGGTCTTCTTGCCCGCCGGGGTAGCGGCGTTCTTCGCCTTCGTAGGTCCGGAAGAAATGCGAGCGGGCGAGTGCGCGTTGGACGCTGGCTTTGTTCATCACGAGGGCGTCCTCGATGTTGAACCCTTCATAGGACATGACGGCGACGACGAAGTTTTGGGCGGCTGGCCGGTCGTCATACCCGATTTGTTCGGTTGTCTGGGTTTTGACGAGGGAGAGTTGGGGGTAATGTAGGAGGTGTTGGCGGGTGTCGGGCCGGATCCGGTAGTTGGCGGAGGGGAGGCCGAGTGATTGTTTGATCATCCCCGACCCCATCGTGATTCGGGGCGAGGCGTTGTGTTCGGGGTAGGGGATCATGCCGGCGCCGATCCCGAACATCAGCGATGGGTCGACCTCGAGGTGGGTGTGGTCGGAGGTGAGGTCGTCTTCGTCGACGGCGACGAGGATGTCTTCTTCCTCTTCGGCATCGATGAATTCGACGTATCCGCGGTTGACGAGGTCTTCGAATGTTAACTCGCCGGTTTCGACGGCGTCGAGCTCGTCGGGGGAGAGGAGTGGTTCGCCGTCTTCGACAACGAGGAGGGGGCGGCGGGCACGGCCGGCGTCGGCATTGACGATGACTTCGTTGGTGCGGTTGCGGACGGCGACGTTCACCATCTCGTCGATCTCGCCGCGGCGGCGTGATTCACGGATTTCGTTTGCGAGTTGATGCGGCTCTGGATGGGTGCCGATGAGGCTCCCGTTGACGTAGACTTTGGCGTTGCGTCCCTGGCTCATGTTAGTCGTCTGCGGTGTGTGTTTCGACGGTCTCGATTCCTGGAATGCCCTCTACGCCCATGCTGGCGAGTTCGCGTTTTAACCCGCGTTCGTCTTCGACGTTCTGGGATAGTTCCATCGCCTGTGCGAAGTTTTTCACGAGGCCACAATTGGGGCCCTCGGGGGTTTCGGACGGACAGATCCGGCCCCACTGGGTGGCGTGGAGGTCCCGCGCCTCGAAATGGGGTTGGGAGCGCGATAAGGGCGATCGGAGTCGGCGGAGGTGGCTCAACACACCCATGTAGTCGGTTCGGTCGACGAGTTGGCTGACGCCGGAGCGACCACCGACCCAGTTCCCGGTCGCGATCGGGTGTTCGAGCCGCTCGGTCAACACGTCGGAGCGGACGACGGTGTTGACGGAGAGTTGCCGGTTCCGCATGTTTGCCCGTTCGAGCTGGTATTTCACGTCCCGGGCAAGTTTGTTGAGGGCGGTCCGGAAGAGATCGCGCATGAGGTCGCCGGAGACTTTGAGGCGTTTGTTCGCATAGTGGTCTTTGTCGTCGGCCTCGCGGCGTTCTAACGCAAGTTCAAAGCAGGCTTCTGCCATCCGACAGAGGTAGACGGCTTTGTTCATCCGGACTTCTTCATCTGGCACGCCCTCTTCGTGGAGATGCGGGAGGAGATACCGGTCGATCACGTAGTTCGCTCGTTTCAGTTGGTAGTTTTTCCCTTGGCCGGAGGCGACGCGTTGCCCGAGTTCCTCGATCGCCTCATTGGTCGATTGGACTTCGGCGGCTTCGAGGTTCTCAAGCATGAACTTCACAATCTCAGGGTCATCGCTCACTCGGTGGACGATCTCTTCATCTGATTCCAACCCGAGTGCGCGGACGAGCGTCACGAAATTGATGCTCCCGCTGACCGAGGGGAACGAGACTTCGAGGATCCCGTTCCGGTTGCGTTCACAGAGGACCAGAGCCCGATAGCCTCGGCGCTGTGAGAAGGTTTTCGCGATCTGGATTTGGTCGCCGTATTTCGTGTCGTATTCGGCCAAAATCTTGTTTGGTGCGAGGTCTTCACTGGTCATCAAGACGCGCTCGGAGCCATTGACAATGAAATACCCCCCGGGGTCGGCCGGGTCTTCGCCGATCTCAATGAGTTCGTCGCGGTTGAAATCCGCGATGTTGCATTTGTTGGAGCCGACCATGATCGGCATCCGACCGACTTTCGTCTCGGATTGATCGACGATGTGTTCGGGTTCGTCCTCGCCACCACGGATGATCGTCATCTCCATGAAGACGGGCGCGCTATACGTGATGTTCCGCAATCGGGCTTCTTGTGGGTAGAGGAGTTCTTCGGACCCATCGGCCTCACGGACGCGGGGAGTCACGATCCGGACGTTTCCCAAATCGACGCGGACCGGTTCTTGGCCTTCTTTATCGCCGATATCGGTGTCGATGCTTTCCTTCTCGTCGACGACCTGCTGCATGCCGCGTTCTAAGAAATTATTGAACGACCGGAAGTGGTGCTCGGCGAGGCGGTCGCGAGAGAAGTACTCGCGTGAAATGGATCGACGCTTCTGCCGATTCATTCTACCACCAACCGATAGACGACAGCGCGGTCGGTCGTTCGTGAATCCCGGACGATCTCGACGACGTCACCGACGTCGGCGTCGTCCGGGAGCGCCGGGTCCCGCCGCTGGATTTTTGGAAGGTCTGTACGATCGATGCCGTATTCCGCGAGCACGTCCTCGAGGGCCTCTTCCTCAAGAATCGTGTGCTCCGGAACCAGGTTATGTTGGCTTACGTCTACCATGTGTAGTGCTGGCCGGGGGCAAAAGCTGTCACGAGATACTACAGCGGTGTAATGTGGGGAGCGGTTTAACAGTTGCTAAATCGGATGAGCACCGCTACCCGTGCCGTTCAAGGCGGCACGCACACTGCGTGATATGCAGTATCTGTGTGGAATAGTCAAAACTCTTCCCCCAGAATACGCAGCCACCACCCCTCGTATCCACGACCCATCTGGCAGACATCACGACACCCGGTATGCGTCCATCGAGACACGGCCGTCCGGATTCGCAATCGCAATATGGCGTTACAGCAGGCGATTTTCCTGGTAAGCCAAGATGAATATCCCGCCGGTGTGGGATTCCCTTTTGGAAAGTCTTAAGACCGAAACCAGGTTACGATGAACTGCACCGGCCCGGGTGGTGTAGTGGCTTATCATACGACCCTGTCACGGTCGTGACGCGGGTTCAAATCCCGCCTCGGGCGTCCGGCTTTTCGTTTACCTCCCACCGGCAAAAGAGAGTCTGTACCATCAACCCCCGACGATATTGCTGATAGCGGGTGTCCAGGGTGACTATTCGGCCGGCTCAGCAATGCGACCTCCTGCACCTCGACCTGGAGAAAGTCGACTTCGACGACTATCTCTAGGGCGGGAGCAACGACCTCACGCCACTGCTCGCGAGCGCAAAACCCGGCGAGTACAATCCGGCGTATGATACCGACACCGCGAAGGACGCCGCCCTTGACGCCGCCGAGGGGTTTGACCATTCCCGCGACTTCGATGCCATCGACACCGATGGCGACCACCGGCGTTATTTGCCCTCGACATATGGAATATTACTGGCTTGTCGTGGGTCTACCGAGGGCCGAACCCGTTCGGTGACCACGACGTGGTGAGAACTAGTTTGTTCTTCTCGAGGGCGGCCACTGAGCGTCAGGGTTCGTCGCGGAATAGCGTGAGGTGGCGGAGGAAGTCTCGGTTCTCCAATCCGCCTGCGAGCGCGCCCGAGAGGACGCCGATGGTACTGATGAATGCGCCGGTCCGTACGAGGTCCGACAGTCCCACCGCCGGGTCCTGGAGACTCGGCCAGTTCGACATCAGGTTCGGCGGGAAGACGATCAACTGGATGGCCAGGATGATGGTTCCGACGAGGACGAAGAGGCCGACCATCGCGACGACGAGGACCAGGAAGACTGTGACGTTGACGAGTGCCATATGTTCCGTGACGATCCGGTGGCGCTTGCGTGGGAAAGAGAGGTTCTGGATGAACAGCAGGTACACCGAGGCGGCGAGGATGCTCGCGACCGTGAACAGCGCAGCTGTCCCGTTGCTCATATGGAAGCCGACGTCCCATGCCTCAGCGCTGAACACGATGACGAGCGTTGGCGTCAGTGCTGCAGTGGCCAGTTTCGGGAGGGACAGTGGAAGCAGGGGTGCTCGGCTCTGGACGAGGGCCCGGGCGATCTGGGATGGGTGTCTGGCGGCGGTGATGGCGTAGAATGCGAATCGCCGGTGAGTGCTGCGAGACTGCTCTGTTTCCTCCGGAATCTCCCTTGCGATGCGGTGGAGGTGGCGTGTGACGCCGGCATCGAACTGCGGGACGCTCCGTCTGTCGGGGTCGAACTGGAACGGTGCCATGACGCTGTCGTCTGTCGTTCGATGGGTGGCGCCGAGCATATGTCCTATGAGGTGGAGGAGTAGCGTCGCGGCGTTCCAGCGAACTGCCGGAGCGTCGAGGACGCGCTTGGGTTCGCCGCGTGGCGTCCGCAGGAAGGTGCGCGTCGAGACGACGGCCACCCGGCTGACCTCGGATGCCAGGCCGGGAACGAATCGGTCACGGCTCGATCTGACGGGAGCGTCCGTGAGGACGACGACGGCGTCGTACGGCCCCTCGGCCATCCGCTCGGTGGCCTCGTCGAGGAATTCGGCGGGACGGCGGTCGGCGGCGTCGGGGAGAGGCACCGATTCCTCGGCGTAAAACCGCCAGGCGACGTCGGTTGTGCTACCGAGCTCGTCGGCCGCATCGATGGCCATCTGTGCAACGAACGCGCGGAGGCGCCCTGGGTCACCCAGTGGCGTGTGGGCGACCAGAATCCCGACGTCGATCCGGCCTCGACTTCCCTCGTCTACGCCCGCCGTCGCAACGATGGTGCCCTCATCTGGAGCTGGCGCGAACTCCTCCATGAGATTCGTTCGTCGTCGAGATGGGTAAAAGCCCGCCAGCGGCCGACGCAATTAGTTTCACAATATTAAATCAAATATGGGTATATTCTTGTTTTGAATAAACAAATAGGTGATTAATTTCTAATAAGAGCTATATTCCTCATATAAGAGAAAGATGATGGCTAAGGTCCGAATGAATGGAGTGTTTCCCCAGCATGAACTCGGAAGATACACCGGGCAGGCCTCAAACGGTTGAGGGTAACACGGATAGGCTGAATCATCGTACCTGGTTTCATTGATATGATGGACAGAGACGAGTTGCTGTCGGAGAAGCTCCCAGTGCCACAGGATGATGGTGGTGCTGACCACCTCTATGGTCAAGCTGTTCCAGACGTTGAGTTGGCTGCGACGAACGGCCACTCCGTTGCTGTCTCGACGCTTCCTGGCCGGGTTGTCGTGTACTGTTTCCCCAAGATGGGTCGGACGGCGGATGCACCGGATCCAGATGGTTGGAAATCGATCCCGGGTGCATACGGGTGCACCGAGGAATCCTGCTCGTTTCGTGACCACTATCAGGAACTCACACAGCTCGGTGTCACCGAGGTATTTGGGCTGTCATTGCAGTCAACCGACCACCAGCGGGATGCTCGCGGCCGGATCAATCCGCCGTATGAATTCCTGAGCGACATCGATCGTGTCTTCACGGATGGGTTACAGTTACCCACATTCGAAGTCGGTGGTGAGACCTTCATTAAGCGCCTTACGCTGGTGGTCCTCGATGGATGCATCGAGAACGTGTTCTATCCCGTCTTTCCGCCGGACGAACATGCAGCGCAGGTTATCCGGTGGCTTGAGGACAACCCCCAGGGGTGACGCTGCAGATTGAGGTAGCGCTGCAGTACTCCATGCATGGGAGTGGCATGGCTTTACCTATGTGGATTTTCAGGGACGGCGGCCAGTTGGGGTGGCCATAGACACGAGCGGCAGGGTGGTTAAATTTTAATACGATTTCCATCATTGGTCTATGGAGAAGGCCCACATGGGGACGGGGTGGATATAGTGAAAATTCTGCATACAGCTGACATCCATCTTCGCCAGGATGAGGCGAAGACGGTCCAAGCGAGTCGAGACGTGATC
>CAZSSY010000110.1:0-6937 GCA_964609565.1 uncultured Natronomonas sp. | reverse complement strand
AGTGCGAACGGCTGATGGACGAACCGGAGAACATCCGGAACATCGCCATCGCCGCCCACGTTGACCACGGTAAATGTATCGCCGGGTCGACACAGGTATCTCTCGCCGACGGTGCCGTCCTTGACGCTGAGGAACTGTATGAAACCATCCGTGCGACCGGTGAAGCCGTCGATCAGAATGGTGACGCGTATGCGCCGACCGATGACCTCCAGGTCGTGTCACTGGATCGGACGACCGGTGAAACCGTCGCCGAGCCAGTCACCTTTGCGACGCGGCGTGCCGCCACTGAGCCACTCGTCGAGATCACCACGTCAACGGGCGCCGACCTGGCGACCACACCCGAACACCGCTATCTGGTGTTGTCCGACCATGGTGTCATGGAATTCGAACGAGCAGATGCCCTCAAGGCGGGCGACACGATCGTCGGCGCCCGGCAACTCCCCGCCGGCACCCCCGAGACTGAGACACGCGCGGCCGTCCTCGACGCGCTGGCAGCAGACCCGGATTTCTACGGCGACATCACCCCCAGATTCACCGATCGTCTCACTGCCCCCGATATCGAACTCCCGCCAGCAGCGGCCGACGCACTCCACGACGGCAGCGATGTCGAAACCGTCGTCTCACAACGGCAGTCTCGACTCACCGACCTCGTGACAATCTGTCGTGCCCTCGACATCGCCCTCGCGGACCTCTATGACGCCATCGAAACACTGATCTACCGACCATCCACCGCCACATCCACGTCACCACCGCGAGGACTTACCCTGCCAGCAAATCTCGACTCTCTATTCTATCTCGCCGGCAGCTACCTGGCCACAGAGACCTCACCTGATACTCTCCCGACAGGTGAGCACGCTCCGCAGACACCTCTCCGTGAGGCCGCAACGGACCTCGACCCCACACTGGACTCGTTTGCCGACGAGGGTGACGCCGGTCTCGATCTGGCAGCGATGACTGGCCCGATTCCACCGGTCATTGCGACCGTCTTTGTGGACCCGACGGCAGCCTCATCGGCGACCCGGCAGCTTCCTCAGATTGTTTTCACCGCCCCTGATTCCCTTACTGCCGCGTTCATCCGTGGCTATCTTGATCTCGCTGGCCACGTCGCCGCCGACGAATCGGCAATCATCGTCGACGCAGACAGCACTCAGGTCCTGACGGACTTGCAACTTCTCTTGTACCGATTTGACGTGGCCTCAACACTCGATCACGACACCGCTCGTCTCTCCATTACGGGCGATCTCTCGCTGTCAAACTTCACCGATATTGGGTTCAGCCATCCCGACAAACACACGGAGTTCACCGACCTCTTGGCGGCTGCACCGTCGGCGGCCATCGACCACGTCCCCATCGACGGTGAGACACTCCACGCTATCCGTGACGATGCCGGGATCGATTCAGCTGACATGTTTGATGGATACGACCGGGTTGAACGCAACGACGCCGGCATCACCAAACCCAAACTAGCTACTGCAGTCGACCACTTTGCCTCACTCGGTGTTGATGATATCCGGCTTGATCGACTCGAGAACCTGGCCAAAGCTGATACATCGTTCATCAGGGTCGACGCAATCGACCACGTCGACCGGGAGTACGTCTACGATTTCGGTGTCGAGACCCACCGGAATTTTGTCGCCAACGGCCTCGTCGTTCATAACACGACTCTGACGGATAACCTCCTGGCGGGCGCCGGGATGATCTCCGATGAAACGGCAGGCGAACAACTCGCGATGGACACCGAGGAAGACGAACAAGAACGCGGGATCACGATTGACGCGGCAAACGTGTCGATGACCCACGAATACGAAGGCACCAACCACCTGATTAACCTCATCGATACACCGGGCCACGTCGACTTCGGCGGTGACGTCACGCGGGCGATGCGGGCTGTCGACGGGGCTCTCGTCGTCGTCGACGCCGTCGAAGGCGCGATGCCGCAGACTGAAACCGTCCTACGGCAGGCGCTCCGTGAAGGTGTCAAACCAACCCTGTTCATCAACAAAGTCGACCGCTTGATCTCCGAGCTCCAAGAAGGCCCCGACGAGATGCAGAACCGCTTGATGGGCGTTATTCGGGACGTGAACGAACTCATCCACGGAATGACCGAGGAGATGGCTGACATCGACGAAGACTGGACAGTCTCCGTCGAAGAAGGCACAGTCGGCTTCGGATCCGCGCTCTACAAGTGGGGCGTATCAATGCCATCGATGCAACAAACCGGGATGGACTTCGGCGACATCATGGACCTCGAACGGGCCGATAAACGCCAAGAACTCCACGAACGGACCCCACTGGCAGATGTCGTCCTAGACATGGTGTGTGAACACTTCCCGAACCCGATCGACGCCCAGCCGCGGAGAATCCCCCGGATCTGGCGGGGTGACGCCGACAGCGAGATCGCGGATACGATGCGGCGGGTCGATGAAGACGGAGAACTCGTCTTGATGGTCACCGATATCGGGATCGATCCCCACGCCGGCGAAATCGCCGCCGGCCGCGTCTTCTCAGGCACCATCGAGAAAGGCCAAGAGCTGTATGTCTCAGGGACCGCCGGCACCAACCGCGTCCAAAGCGTCGGGATCTATATGGGCGGCGAACGCGAAGAAGTCGACCGCGTCCCCGCCGGGAATATCGCTGCCGTCACGGGCCTCCGGGATGCCATCGCCGGCTCGACGGTCTCCTCGATCGAGATGACACCGTTCGAAACGATCGAACACATCTCTGAGCCAGTCATCACGAAATCCGTCGAAGCCCAAAGCATGGATGACCTCCCGAAACTCATCGAAACCCTCCAACAGGTCGCCAAGGAGGACCCAACGATCCAAATCGAGATCAACGAAGATACCGGCGAACACCTCATGTCAGGACAAGGGGAACTGCATCTGGAAGTCATCACCCAGCGGATTGAACGCAACCAGGGCATCCCGGTGAACACGGGCGAACCGATCGTCGTCTATCGTGAAGCTCCACAGTCACCGAGTCGAGAGGTTGAGGGTCGGTCACCGAACAATCACAACCGGTTTTATCTCACCGTGGAACCGCTCACCGATGACGTGGTGGAGGCGATCAAACTCGGTGACGTCTCGATGGATATGCCGGAACTTGAACGCCGTGAAGAACTGATGGACAACGGGGTTGAGAAAGATACAGCGCAGAATCTCGAGGAAATCCATAACACGAATCTCTTCATTGATGACACGAAAGGCATCCAGCATCTGAATGAGACGATGGAACTCGTCGTCGAAGGGATCGAAGAAGCCCTTGATGAAGGCCCCCTCGCCGCCGAACCAGTCGAAGGAGCCCTCATCCGGCTCCAGGACGCCCGCCTGCACGAAGACGCCATCCACCGTGGCCCAGCACAGGTCATCCCGGCAGTCCGGCAAGCTGCCCATAATGCCTTGATTGACGCGGACATCCGGTTGTTAGAACCGATTCAAGAAGTCCGAATCGATGTCCCGAACGAGCATATGGGGGCGGCATCCGGCGAAATTCAAGGCCGCCGTGGGCGCGTCGACGATATGTACCAGGAAGGCGACCTCATGGTCGTCGAGGGCATTGCGCCTGTCGATGAAATGATCGGGTTCTCATCAGATATCCGGAGTGCCACTGAAGGCCGCGCCTCATGGAACACCGAAAACGCTGGCTTCCGCGTGTTAGCCGACAACCTCCAGCCCGAAGTGATCACCGAGATCCGCGAACGGAAAGGCATGAAAACCGAACTCCCCGCCGGCGTCGACTACTTCTAACCCACCCCACCCCACCCCGCCCCGGCCCGCCCCACACCGCCTCTATTCTCGGTGGCCGTGGCCCACCGTATCCACAAACATATCTCACGACTAACCCGAGCCCGAGGAGGAGACAGAACGACATTGGATCGGCACTATGTTCCGGGCCGATTGGCTCGCCGTGACTTCGATGACGTTGCCGATGTCGGTGACTTAGTGGCACTCACGGAGTCCAGACGTGCATGGACTCGGTGTTGTCTGGGGGACTCAATGCCAGGGGGTTAGAAGGGATGGTGGCGGGTGGTGGTGCCCCATTCGAAGACGGCGGTGTAGGCGAGGGCGAGGGCACCGCCGACGAGAATTGCCATTACCGGGTTGACAGCGAGGGTGGCGTCTGCAAGATACGGGTTCGTCAGGTAGGTGTTGAGGAGGTGGTAGTTCACGAGTGTGCCGAACAGGAGGGTCAGGCCGAGAAGTGAGCCACAGAAGACCACGGCGAACTGGGGGAGGTCTGTGGCTTCGACGTTAACGAAGTTGACACCAGCGAATAGGCCAATCCAGACGATGACCGTTCCAGCAAGCGGGATGATGGTCGTTTGAGTGGTGATGATGGTGCCTGTTGTCACACCGGCTACGATGGCGGTTGTGATTGCCGCGATGGCCGCTCCGCGCACTTCAGCACCGGTCATACCCGTAGAAGTCGGTACTCAGTCATATAAAACACGGATGCATATCGAGCTTTGAAACCCGCCGCTGTCCTGCCTTTCCAAGGGGTCATTAAGAGAGATGTAACCCCGTTTTGAATGAACTTACTAGTGTGGTTCTCGACGTAAGGTATACATAAAGAGCCCATGCACCACGGCACAATGGTTTTTATTAAATACTCATTGTTATGGGATATGTTCCAGCTCCGCCACCTCTTCGTTATTACAGTTGCCGTCACTCTCGCTGTCGCGATTTCAGCAGCACCGGTCGCGGCAAATGATACTCTTGATGATACTCTCGATCTTGGTGGTGATGAGATCGATATTGGGACAGACGGAATCTCGATCGGCGACGATGGAACCGTCTCAATTGATGCCAATACTGAAGGCGTTGCCGTCGACGCTGGTGAGGACGTGTCTGTTGGAGCTGGCACCGACGGTGTCGATACGAGCGTTGGCGGCGAGGAGGGCCTCGAAGTCGGGGCAGGTCCAAATGACGGAGTTTCCGTAGGCGGGGCCGTCGATGACATTGAGGCCGGGCCTGATGATACAGGCTTTGATGGCCTTGGCGATATCGACGGCGTTACCACGGCTGATGAATCGGGAGGGCTTGCTGGTGTGGAGGACACCGTGGGAGGCCTCACTGATGAGGATGTTGGTGTCGACAGCCTGGGTGAGGGGACAGAATCCCTCGAAGGAGTTGACGGGTTAACGGAATCACAGGATATGGAGGTTGGGACGGATGACCTCCCCCAGAATGGCCAGGTCCTTTCCGACCTATTGGGCGGGGTGCCCGCGATGGACGAACTTGATCCAGAGAACGTCCCGGTTGGCGATGAGCGGGCTGACACCAATATCTGCGACCCAACTGATCTTGAAGCCGGTGACCTCCCGGCGGATGCGCTTCCTGGCCCCGACGATATTCCGGAAGAGTTCGCTCCACCAGGCGTCCCAACGACGATCGTGACTAATGATGCCGTTCTCAGTATCGCCTTCGGTATGATGCCGGCTCCTTGTGAGGTCTTTAATCCGTCTGATCCTCAGATTAACCCGGCTGATCTTCCGGACGACCCTGATTTGAACCTTGATGTCGCGAAAATTGGGCCGGAAGAACGGCTGGGTCAGCAAGGTGCCTCAACTCTCATCTATTTCGATGGCACACTGAGTGAATCCGACAACGGTCCGGGTGTCTCTGGAATGACTGGTGGGTTAGCGAATCCAGCATTTGGAGATAGCGAAAACCAATTGTATCTCAGTGATGGTCGGAATACCTACGGGCTTGAGCCGCGCTTCCGATACGACGAAGACCGGACCCGGTACGAGGCGGTCTCGATCCTCCTCGGGAAAGACGCCGGTATCGCGTGGGAATGCCAACAACTCGATCAGGTTGAACCAGATATCAGTATGGATACATTAGAAGAAAATCCAACCGGACCCTGTGGATATGAACTTATTGGACTTCCAGACTTGTTTGGTCCGGAAGAAGCGGTAGCCATCATTAGCGGTGTGAGCGAACAAAGCGGCGATGAACCGCCGGTCAATACCGACGCCCTACCTGTCAACTACGACGCCTTACTGAACATCTAATGGGCCGGGCCCCGCCAGCCCTTGCCATCGCTGCAGTACTCCTCCTGACCGCTATAGCCGGCTGTTCAGTTCTCATCGACGGTGACACCGGCTCCACCCCCGTCCCGACAACACCTACCCCATCCGATGATGCACCCGAACCGACACCGTCCCCCACCGATACGGGCGAGTCGGATTCAACGCCGCCTGCGTCCGTCGTCGAATCCACCGATCCTGATTCTCAATATACCTCATTTAATGCTGCAGCCGTCAATACGGAGCATACCTCGAGGTTGGAACAAGCCGGGAGCTTCACCACACAGAGTTCCCTTATCATCCAGAATTCAACCCATACCCGGTATATCAATGGAACATACGCTGTCGAGTACAACGGGCCAGCGCTCAACGTTGCCAACATCACCTTTATCGAGGACGGAACCGTCCAAGACTTCCCGACTACCACGCGCTATACGTCGGATGGCAGGACGTATGAACGACGGATCGAACGGACCGACGAAGGCACCGAAACCAGCTATTATTCCGGCCAAGAACCATATTCCGCGTCTGACCCACAGCCGGTGAATACGACGGTTGCATACACAATCGGCCAGATTGCTCATGACGTCATCGAGACATCCGCCTGGAATCAAACCGGCAGCGGCGAACCCGAAGGCGCGGAAGTCATCCGATATGATACCTCTGGTGGCGCCTTCGGTGTCGATCGGTTCGGAAATGTTGATGGCGCGGCAACATTCGTCATCGATACAGACGGCGTCGTCAGGTATGTTTCCTATCAGTTCACCGCCTCTGTTGGCGGGGAACCAACCGCGTACCGATATACGGCTGGCTACACCAATGTCGGCGAGACAACGGTTGAGGAGCCGTCCTGGACGGACCAAGCATAATCAACGGAGAGATTTGTCAATGACGGCGTTCTTATAC
>CAZSSY010000109.1:0-7083 GCA_964609565.1 uncultured Natronomonas sp. | reverse complement strand
ACGCGAACGTCGAGCCATTCAGATTTACCGACCTGCTTTTTCGCCATCTACGACGCGAGAGAGGATCCGTTGGAATTGGGTAGCGGTACTCGATTGCTGTATCAGATTGTGGTCCTTGTCGTATTCGACGGCACCTACATCGGCCAGTTTCGGTAGGTGAGCGTGATGGAGCGAGAGAGCAATCGACTGGAGCTTCTCGTTCGAAATCTCCTCAATCGGCGCCTCGTGCTGGCGGATTGCCACCTCCGTAGCTAAATCCGTCAGCGGTATTGGTCCGGTGTGATCTGCCAGGAACACAATGATGAACCGACGACGGTGATGGGAGAGAACGTCGAAAACCGCATTAAGCTCTTGGTCAGCCGAGGCAGCCACCTCGTTAATATTCAAATTTTGGGATTCCCCAACCATGTATGATATATCGTCCCATACACGGAAGGCAACTATGGTATCCGAAGCTCAAGAGACTGGGGATTAAACAGTTACATGGCGAGATGTCCAGTATCTAACAATCTGTCTCCGTGCTCTATCATTCGTTTTCCGGCCTTCTTTCAGGAACGTCATTCGGCTATACCGCTCGGAACCAATCGACGTATAGTACATCATTCGTCCAGTATATCCGTCCCAAAATGATTGAATGGTTGGACGTGGAGATTCTTAACGATCTGTGTGGAGACGATTTCAATGTCGAGTTTTTCGATACCAGAGAGTGTCTCGTCAGCGGCGTCGGAGTCGACGGCAACGGCCTCGAAGTGTAGGTTATGTTCACCGGTGACCATTTCCCGAACATTGATTACTCCAGGGACTTCCAACGCCTCGGTCGCCACCTTGGCCCGGTTTGCAGTCGACGTTCGGCCGACAACGAACAGGTGGAGATCAAACCCCGCCTGCTCGTAGTCGATCTCGGGATGGTAGCCACGGATCACCCCGTTCTCTTCGAGGATTTCTATACGATTCCGGATCGTGCTGGGTGAGACATCAACCATCTCACCCATTTCGGCTGCCGTCGCTTCACGAGCATTCGCTTGGAGGAGGTGAAGAATACCCCGATCCACGTCATCGAGGTTCTGTACCATATACCCCAATGGAACACCTTGCATAATGAGAATTACCCCGATAAAGCACCATTGATCGTGCTATAAATCGGCATGAGTTTGAAGATCATGAAAACTTCAGAGAGAATTCCAGCCAACATCTCGGCGAGCCAGCTAGCACTGGGATCAGAGAAGACGCATACGAGGCGATCCACGAAAACAGTGACAGCGACGAACACTACCGTGGCGACACCGACGACTGGAAATTTGACCATGAAGGCACTCTTGTGACACTCGCAGTAGAAATTCCCAATCAAGCCCGACCGAGTAAGCAGCAATCACGGCCCTCCTTGCTTGAATGTAGCCTCTGTCTTCTGCAGACGCCTGTTGACGGAGTTGGAGACACAGGACATTCGATTAGTTGTCACTCAATATTATTAGTACACAGATAGATGACTACCTGATGGCTGCGTGGCCTCTACAGCGGTGGAACACGCCCCGTATCTGTCTGCTCATCGTGGGTTTCGGGTGCCTCACACTCGTTGTTTTACTCCTCGTCGCTGCAGGGACTGTCACGGGAGCCTGTGACGATGATCTTGCGTTTACCGGCCCGAACACAACCGTCTCTATCGTCCATCAGCAGACGACCAATGCTGTCGTTATAACCTATCAAAAGGGAGAGCCGCTAACACCCGAGAGGACAGAGGAATTATTCGTTACGATACATGCGGCTGACGGCGACAACACAACCAGCTATTCCCTGACGGGCACCCCCGAGGCGTTCCCCGTATCATCTGGTGATCGATTCACTATTCGGAATGCTACCGTCGGTGGTCGACTACTGGCTGCAGGGGACGTAATCAGGGTCGTGTGGCGCGGGTCGGAGAATCCCCTGCCATCGTATTGTCTCACCACTCGAGGCCCTGGGTCTACATCGATGGTCCTGAAACTACACATCATTGAGTAGATAGCGCGCAGTCACTATGGACGGCAGTCTAACGCAGCTATTCTCCTGCAGACAGAGGGGATATGCGGCATGCAGCGCGGATTCCGATAGATCATAATGTGTTCGTATCGGGCAGCACATCGGGTCAGCGTTCATCAATTGCCCTTGTGCGTTGAACAAACAGCTAATAGGGAGTAATTAAATGTTCTCGTATGCATCAGTTCATCACACCCCGTGTAATAGTCCTGGGAGGTGTCGTATTCGTTGGGATTTGTCTGCCGCTGGTCTTCGCTCATTATAGTAGCGAGTCCGAGTCAAGACTTCCCGTGTGGATTCCCGGCTTGTTAGCTCTCGGAATCGCAGTTTTGCCGGCGTATCTGTACGTACAACGTTATCAGAGCCAACATTCGCGCATGATTATCGGTGATTCAACCATTGAAGCCCCATTGGAGGCACTGAGTCCCATTTTATATACGTGGATCGCTGTACCGTTTGTGTTCTTCCTGGGTGGGGTGTCGCTTGGATTCTTAGGATTCATCTGCTACGGTATTCTGGCAAATCAAAAAAGCCCGCTCTCCCCAGCGATACGCCAGAACAGTCACTGACGGATTACTAGCCGCTCACTGAGTATTTTACACAACGTGAATTCTCCGTGCTGACTACAGAGGCTGTAGTCAGCAGCCCGCTCCTGACAGCATTTGGGGTGTCCGACCGTGTTGCATGGAGAGGCTGTATACACCAGTTCCTTGACGAAGCAGCGACCAGTGAAAAGAACGCGGACAGGCCAGCGAACCATCTTCTTGCAAGGAGGGAATCCCGCAGTACAGTTCGAAGACATGCCACGCATGCCAGCACATCGGGTATCGGCCTCGGCAAGCCGAGTTCAAGTGCCAGAACCCGGAGTGCCACGTATCGACGTTCCACGCGGACATCAACGCGAGTGCGAACACCGCACGTCGCGTTAACCCGGGGAGAGCCTGTCGTGGAAACAGGTAGGCGATGACGCGCCATGGGACGGGGGCCGTCGTGACACGGCCACGACTCACCGTGGGCAGAGCGAGGAATCCTCGCAGATGACGCTCACGACGTACGAAGCGTCAGAACTCGCTGCCAGCGACGATTGACTGGCATTCCCACCGTGTGGGAAGCCCCGCCGTTTACGACGGGGAGGATGTCACGTTGTATGGGTAGTCCATTTGTTTCGCAATTGCATCCCGGGTGTCGGTGTCCGATAGTTCTTCAACTATGTAGAGGCCGAGGTCGATGGCCGAGGAGACGCCCCGCCCTGTGATTACGTTGCCGTCGTGGACGATGCGGTCATCGACGACGGTGGCGTATTCTGATAACATATCGACGGCATTGGGGTGCGTGGTTGCCGTTCGTCCCTCGAGAAAGCCGGCTGCGCCAAGGAGTAGCGAGCCCGTACACACGGATGTGTGATATTCGCAGCTGGCAGCGGTCTGGAGCCATTCGATGAACGATTCATCATTCCGGAGGCGGCGGGTTGCATACCCACCGGGGACAAAAATGAGGTCATAAGACCCTAGATCGGGGGTAACGGAATCCACCTGGAGGTTCAATCGATTCGATTCGACGGATTTGGTTGGCGCACAGATATCCCACTCAAGCGAGGTGAACTCCATCCGATCAAGACGAGTAATCGGGTCGTATGCACCCACAAAATCCAGCGCCGTCATCCCCTCAAAGATACAGAACGCAATCCTCATACTACCTCCTCCACCGGCTCGCTGCGATTACTTTGGACGGATTGTCGAACTGACACGGACAATGAGACATACTCCCACAGCAGCAAAAAGATGTGTCACACAGAACGCCAACACCCAAAAGCGATAACTTCACCGCCTTGCCGTTCCTTTGATTCATTCAATAGGTTATTAGTGCTCTTCAGAGACACCCGCCCGATTTCTCTTGTGGCATCATACCGATATTGATCTGCGTCCGACATTGCCGCTCCCGGGACTGGATTTCCAATAGGCTTCTGCTCTGCGTTAGGGGGTGGTCCGCAAGCATTGCATCCGGCGATATAGGGTGTTCGTAGAGTTTTCATCCCTGTCGAGTAATACGATTGTATCACCCTCGGGGTTTAGGTGTGGGCCTGTTGGGAGTGGTCTGGAGTGGTTCTTAAGCCGATCACTCTCATAGAGGCTGTATGGAGTATTTGCGTGCTGGCGGGGCTCTCTTTAATGCTGGCCAGTATCTTGCGGCCCATGAACCGTGGGAAGAACGGTGGCTTCGGGATTCTCGAGGGGAGCGGGATGACTGCATACAAGGGTTAGTGCAGGCGACAGCGGCCACGTACAAGGCACGGACGGGGAATTGGTCGGGGGCTGTCGGGTTAGCAGAAAGTAGCACGGCATATCTGGCCGGCTGTGGGTATGATGACCTCCGGTCGTGGATCGACCGCCTCGCAGATGATCCGGCACTCGCAGAACGTGAGCGCCCACCGCTACTCCACATCGACGGGGACGCGGTCACTGTTGACTCACTAGAGTTTCCAGCTGCGGCGTATGCAGCCGAGGCACTGGCAGAAACCCGGGGCGATGAACCCGTCGAGCAAGCATGTGAATATGCCTTGGCTGATCTCGAAGCCGGTAACGAAGCAAGCCCATTCTTCCCGCTGATCCTTGCATATCTCACAGACGAAAGTCCGGCTGTCCGTCAACGGATCGCAGATTACGTCGACCGTCGCCAAACGCGGGAGACAGATGTCAACGATCTCTTCGAGTAATCACTCCCCTCGTTGACGCGCCCCATCCCGACGGTTTGTCCGCAATCTAGGAGTCGCGGGATAGTGCCGGAGCAGGGTGGCTTAGGCGTGGTGTGCGGAGTTGTCTTGGGGATCGTATCCGATGACGGCACGGGCGCGGTCGATGGATTATTATTTGCGGTCGTTGTCTGTAATGCCGTAGTCGATTTCGTAGTCGTAGTCGGCTTGGAGCGCGCACTCGTGGATGTGAGCGCAGTCGCGGTAGGACAACCACATGGCTTGCCCGCGCTCGTAGTCTTCCGGTGGGTGGTTCCGCGTGAGGTTTCCGATACGGATGTTGCAGACGGCGATCCCGTATTCGTCGTGATAGTAGCGGCCGATGAGTTCCCCAGTCGCTTTGGAAATCCCGTAGTGGTTGCCAGGCCGGGGGAGTTCGGTACCGTCGAGCAGGAAGTCAGATTCCGTGCGATAGAGATCGGGTTTCCGGTCGGTTTCATAGTGGCCAACAGCGTGGTTTGACGAGGCATACACGAATTTCTCGACACCAGCTTCCACCGCGGCCTCATAGAGGATTTTGGTCCCGTGGATGTTGTTCTGAAGGACGGAGTCCCAGGGTGCGTCTCGGCGGGGGTCGCCGGCGAGATGGATGAGGGCCCTGACATCCTGGCAGGCCTCACGCACCAGGTCGGTATCGGTGACATCGCCGACGAGGTGTGGATGCTCTGGCTCGAACGGCGGTGGATTATGGAAGAGGTACCGCCAGTCGTACGTGTCGCTGAGGCGCTCGCGGATGGCTGTCCCGACCGCACCCTTGGCCCCGGTGAGCAACACGGTCTCGTCCATTTGGCAAGGGAGACGTAGCACCCAGACAAGAAACGTCCGGTTCGCTCAACTACCGCACTAGTCCCCGACCGGGCGTCGATCCCACCCCTACTTTTCACTCACTGACACCCAGTACCGCCTCTCTTAGCGGTCACTCGACGGGCCCCACGTGGATCGACGAATAGCAAGGAATGTCATCCAACGACAGGGTTTCGCTCGCAGGTGGTGGATTCTGGGCGGTGGTCGGGAGGGTAGCGGTGTTTCAATACCCTTTTGCCGACGCATTGACTGTCCTCTGGTATGGCAGACTTTCAGGTCGTCGTCGGGGACGACGACGGAGTCACGTACGCATTTGACGTCGACGGCCAGGATGCAAACCGGTTCGTCGGCCGATCGATTGGTGAAACCGTCGATGGTGACGCGGTTGGACTCTCCGGGTATGAACTAGAGATTACGGGCGGATCCGATAATGCCGGCCGCCCCATGCGCGAAGACATCGCGGGATCCGGGACGGCTGGGATCCTTTCGGAAGGCGGCGTGGGATTCAATCCAACAGTCGATGGTGAACGAAAACGGATCACCGTACGGGGTGCAGAAATCTCGGAAGATACCCGCCAGATTAACGCGCGCATCGCGAGCCATGGAGATACAGCTATTGATGACCTCCTGGGCGATGAGGACGACGAGTAACCCCTCTCAATCCGTCCCCCGTCAGTAATGCCGACTGTAACCTCAGAGAGCACGGAGACGATTCGGGCCTCGATCGTGGCGGTTGGCGCGGTCGATCGCCCGACGGTGAGCCTCCCAGACGGGACGATCTCCGAGGGGGTGGTCCGGGTTGACGCTGATGAAACCACGTATCATGCACCGATTACCCGAGGGCTCTCTGGCGACCTGGAGCTGTCTGGCCTCTATGAGAACGCTCGGCTCGCCCGAACCCAGGACGGCACGAACCACTTCCCATCGTGGGTCGAACGGCACGGCCTCGATATCGATCGCTCAGTGCTTCTCGATGTCATCCTTGAGGGGACGCAGTACGGCCTGCGTGCCCCCGGCAACCGCGCGGTCTATGAGATCATTGACGCCCCGGACGACAGCCTTGCATCCATCGCTGACAACCTTGACAGCTGACCGAGCCCACTGACACGTCAGCCTTCATCAGGCGGCGCCTGCGGCGCTCGCCGACAATTACCACGAGGGGCTGAGCCCGTAAAAGCAGAGGCCGACTGTGCGACTGGCGGTGACGGCGGGCAGGGATTGGGTCAGTCGGGTTGGTCGGGGATGAGATCTTCCGGTGAGCGGTTGAATGGCGCTGTATCCAGGTACGACTTGATTTGCTGGTGGTCTTCCTCAGTTAATTGTGGCTTGCTTGCCATATTGACCAGATATCTATCCCACGACATTGTTACTTACCTACTATGACCAGTTAACGACCTGGATACCCTCAAGAAGCCACTCATTGACCGAGACCAGCCACAGGAATCCCCGATAGCTACTGGCACCGAAAAACAGGCGGCAATACACCAGATATCCCGGTCAAATGACGACTACCAGAG
>CAZSSY010000108.1:0-7255 GCA_964609565.1 uncultured Natronomonas sp. | reverse complement strand
AGGTTTACCGGTACCCTCCCGGGTCCGGCGGCCCCCCCGGGGGGCCCCCCCCCGGCCCCCCCCACCACCCCCCCCTCCCCCCCCCCCCCCCCGCCCAGCCACTACGGACTCCCGATGATGCATAGGAACGGCCCGGCCGTTAGGTTGGAACTGGTGTCCGCCCTCGGATAGCTCCGTGTGGTGCAGAGACAGCAGTTAGCCGAGTTCGATCGGTGTCTCGGAAGGAGTGATGGCGACGGTGACCGCATCGCCCACGGTAAACTGGTGTCCGGAATCGAAGATGAGTTTCACACCAGCGGAGTCACGGCTCGCGAACAGCGACAAGCCCGTTGACACACGGTCGTTGGCCTCGATGGCGACATCAGCCCATGTGACCAGTCCGTCAGTTACGTGCCCGATACGGGTCCCCAAGAGAGAGATGGATCCAGTCATCTCAGTGAAGATTCCACCGCCCGTGTAGTGACGGAGACCGCCATCAAGTGGAATTCCGCGATCACTGGCGAGCGCCGTGAATCCCTGTGTAGTGGCGGTTGGTGAATCCAGCCGGATGAACGTCGAATCAACGTCGACGACGCGGCCAGTCCCGTCCCACGCCAGTGGCGTTACATCTGTCTCAACGTCGATGGGGAGAGACCCGGTGGCCCGCTGGAGGTTATCGCCCGGCTCTCGGAACTCGAGGTGGAGGTGGTTGTCAACCCAGGGGGCGAAATACCCCGACCGGACAAACGGTCCAAGCCGATCGCCCACATCGATCGTGTCGCCGTCACTCACGCGCGGATCGACATGGAGAATGCGGGCAATAGAGTCGTCGCACTCGATGAGGAGTAAATGGTCCATGTCGGCTGCATATGGCCGCGACGGCGCCCGAACGCGGCGCGTCGCGAGCACGGTGCCGGCTACCGGTGATCGAGCCAGAGTTGTTGCAGGCGGCGGGTAGAGATCAAGGGCATGTCCACGCTCGTGGGCTGGATATGGTGAATTAAAGCGGGAATACCGGGCATACCGCTGGACCACCGACGCGGGAACGACGACCATCGTATCGATGGCATTGTCGCCGCAGTGTTTTATCCGCCTCGACGCTTACGCGGGGATGGAACGGACCGTATGTATGTTGTCCATGGGGCGGTACCCGATGTTGATCAAGACCGAGCGGTTACCGCCCGGGTTGCGTCGCTCGCCGACGAGACTGGTGAGTCCGTGATTCGGGCGTGGGTACCGCCGCGGCATCTCGCGTTCGGGCGGCGGGACACCGCCCGGGAGGGGTATACGGGTGCCCGTGAGATCGCCGACACGCACGGGTATGAACCGGTGACACGCCGGGTCGGGGGGCACGCCGTTGCGTATACCGGTGATATGGTCGCGTTCGTCTATGGCGTCCCCACGGAGACCGCCACGTCTAAAATCCACGACCGGTATGCGTACGTCCAAACGCAGGTCAAACACGCGCTTGAAGCGACGGGCGCAGGGGTGGCGTGTGGCGAGCCGGATGCGGCGTTTTGTCCCGGTGAATATTCACTGCAGGCCGAGGGGAAGATCGTGGGGATGGCACAACGGGTCACCCGCGGCACAGTCCTCGTTGGGGGATGTATTGTTGTCCGGGAACGAGATGAAGCCGTTCTCGCTGACGTGCTCGCGCCGATATATGGCGCACTCGACATCCCGTTTCGTCCCGAGGCAGTCGGGAGCCTGGAGGCAGCCGGCGGGCCTACAACTCCCGGTGCTGTCGTCGAGACGCTGACCGCGACGTTCACGACTGGTCGGTCGACAACGGCGTATGCCGCGTCCAGATGGGTCGAGTGAACGCGAGTCGTGAGGCTTACACCAGCGGCCGTCGACTGGAGGAGTAATGCTTATTCGGGACGCGACGCTGGCCGACGGCCGGATTCGTGATGTCCGCATCGTCGGAGAGACGATCGCGGCCGTCGGTGAGGACCTCGCTGGGAACGGGGAGGTCATCGAGGCGGAGCACCGCCGGCTCCTCCCGGGCATGATTGATGCCCACGTGCACTTCCGAGACCCCGGGTTTCCCGCCAAGGAGACGTGGGCGACTGGCTCACGGAGTGCGGCGGCTGGTGGCGTGACGACGGTTGTTGATCAGCCGAATACGGATCCCCCGACGGTGGACAGACAGAGTTTCCAGATGAAGGCTGAGCAAGCTGATGCGTGTATCGTCGATTATGGGATTAACGGCGGGGTGACGGACGCCTGGCAGCCACAGGAGTTATTCGAGCAACCGATCACGGCGCTTGGAGAGGTGTTTCTCGCTGATTCGACGGGAGAGATGGGGATCGAGACCGATCAATTTGCCGACGCGGTGGCGCAAGCAAGTGACAACGGCATCCCGGTCACAGTGCACGCCGAAGATGCGGGTCAATTCGACGTCGATGTTCGACACCGGAGTGATGCAGCGGCGTGGAGTGACTACCGGCCGGCTACCGCCGAGATCGATGCCATCCGGGATGCCTGTCGGGTCGCCACCGAACATGATACCCAGATACATATCGCGCATACCTCCACCCCGGAGGGCGTTGATATCGCGGTCAACGCGGGGATGACGTGTGAAGTGACACCGCATCATTTGTTGCTGTCTCGCGACGACCTCGAGGACCTCGGGACGTTTGGCCGGATGAATCCGCCACTCCGGAGTGAAGCTCGACGCGAGAAGTTGGTTGCTCGCCTCATCGATGGAACCGTCGATATAGTGGCAACGGATCATGCTCCGCATACCCGCGGTGAGAAAGACGCATCGATCTGGGAGGCGCCAAGTGGTGTACCGGGCGTGGAGACAGCACTCCCCGTACTCCTGGAGGAAGCCCGGCGTGGAACTATTAGTTACCAGCGGGTCCGGGATGTGACGGCGGCGAACGTGGCTGCGAGATTTAATCTGCCACAGAAAGGCCGGATTCAGCCGGGGTGTGACGCCGACTTGGTCCTTGTCACCCCTGAGAAAACCGGTACGATTCAGGCAGAGAACCTACACAGTAAGTGTGGCTGGACGCCGTTCGAGGGATGGCCGGCCGTCTTCCCGGATTTAACGATGGTGCGGGGACAGGTCGTCTATCGAGACGGAGAATTCACCGACGTAGATGGCGAAAACGTACGGAGTTAGTCATCAGCAGGGCCATCGGCAGCCGGCTCAGCTGTTAGATCCGTATCGGTATCGGAATCAGTATCGGTATCGCCGTCGACGTTGGTGTCGGTGTCTGTTGCGGCGTCCATGTGGTGGCCGCAGTTCGGGCAGCTGAACTCGTCGTGGCGGAGTGCAGCCGATGATTCTCGGACTTCTCGCATGACGGTTGAGATGCGTTCTTCTGTTTCGAGTTCCTCATCGACAGATAATTCCACACCTTCGACTTCCAGGAGGAACTTTGCGACCTCCGTGATTTCGTACATGAGGTCATCGAGTTCTTCGGCCGTATAGAAGTCACACATGGCGCCATAGAGGAATGTGGCCCCAGCTTTCCGGACTTTATCGTCGAAGGACGCTCGGGCTTGGTTGACCGCTTGTGGACTATATGTATCAGTCATGAACGGCACCAGTTCCGGGAGGTTTTGCCCGATTTTCGTCATCTCAACGCCGGTTTCAGTCCGGAAGTCGGCACAGAGTCGAGCCATCGCCCATTCCCGGGCAGTGATATATGTCCGGTCGCGGAGAAACTCGTTGGCGCGGGTATACGTAGCGCCATCGATCTTTTGGAACCGTTCGTATTCACGGACATCACGCGGGACGGCCCGCTCCTCGGTCGTCTCGTCGGTCTCGTCGTGTGTGGCGTCGGCGTCTGGAATCCGGCGGACAGCCGGTTGAAGGTCCTCCCAGTTGACCGCAGCCTGCGGGTCTCCTCCCATATCTATGGTAGCGTGCTGCCGTCGAAAAAGGATATCGGCAGCGTCTGACAGACGGCGTACACATCTCGCTGGGTGGATCACTGCAGCTCCAGACGAGGGAGTGGTGCTCGACGGCTGGCTGTAGTGGGGGCCAGCCGGTTGCGGGAGGCTTTTGCACCAGGCACCGAAGGAGTAGACATGAAGATCCTGTTGGGGATCGGTGGGAGCGACGATTCCTTCCGCGCCCTCGAGCAGGCAGTCGCCCGAGTTCAAGAAACAGGGGATGATCTCACTATCGCGGTGCTTGAGAATCCGGAGTCAGACCCCGATCCCACCGCGGTCCAGACCCGTGTCGAAGAGACACTCGCAGCCGCCGACGTTGAGGCCGACATCGTCGTTTTGAACGGTGATCCAGGGAGCCGACTCCTCGAGTATTGTGAACAAGAGGGCTTTGATCGAATCGTGCTCGGAGGTGGCGAGACCAGTCCACTGGGGAAAGTCCAGTTGGGCGCCATCTCGGAGTTCGTGTTACTGAACGCCAGAACGACGGTGACGCTCATCCGATGAACCGCACGTATCCGGCCGACGTCGCTGGGCCGTACGATTCGCCGCCGTGTGAGTTCCGCGACCAGCACGACCGCGAGATATCAATTGCCCGATACGACGGTGAGTTCGACAGTCTCGTGCAGATGTATCGGAAGTACAATCCTGAGGACCGCGCCCAAGGGATTCCCCCAACGAACGATGAGGCGATCAGGGAGTGGCTTGAGACGTTAGTCGGCGAAGACGCCACGAACGTCGTTGCATGGCATCACGATGATCTCGTGGGTCACGCGTTACTCGTCGCCGACCGAAATGAGACCTACGAACTTGCGATATTCGTCCAACGAGAGTATCAAGCAGCAGGGATTGGCACCCGCCTCATGAAAGGCTTGCTTGGCGCCGGCCGTGAGGATGGCATCGAGTATGTGTGGCTCACAGTTGAACGGTGGAACACGCCGGCGATCGCGGTGTACGAAAAAGTCGGGTTTGAACGCTGTGAAAACGGCGGATTCGAACTCGAGATGACCGCTCGACTCCAGCCACCCGACGCCACCGATTAAACGGACAAAACCGGTTGAGAAGCATGCGCCAGGACATACTCAGCAGCCTTCTCAATGACGGCCTCCGGGTCACCCGTAATCGGTTGTCGGGGCACAACAATAAAATCAGCGTCAAGATGATCGGCGACATCCAAAATCACACTTCCCGGGTGTTGGGTGAGACGGGTGACTGAAAAGCCACAGGCTGAGGAATGATTGACTGGGATGTCGCCGGCTGCCTCCCGCACGCCCGTCATGACCTCCTCGCCGTGGTCTGCGATCGCCGCGGCGTCAACCTCGCCGGTCGCGATAGCATCAGCTGCTTTCTCACCGAGGAGATACAATGCATGAACCCCAGCGTCATACCGCTCCGCGATGGAGATGGCGTACTCGACGGCATCCATCGCTGCCTCCGTCCCATCGATCGGGGCCAAGACCGTCTCAACCTCCATACGGACACTGTGGACACCACACTGCAAAAAGCCCCCGTCCCGCGCACGGAACCCCAACACGAGCCCTCACACCAACGTACCGTGAACGCAGAGAGGCAACCTGTAAGTGGCATGGCTGGATTCGAGATGTCCGCTGTGTTTGTGGTGGGAGATCAGTTGGGATATCAGGGAATGAGAGAGTCGGTGCCAGAGTATCGCTGCGGAGGAGGCGGGAGTGGGATGTAATGTTTATGTCAGACGCTGCCGGAGCATGCGGTATGTTCGAGACGCTGGTGATTGCGACCGACGGGTCCGACAGTGTCACCCGTGCGGTCGAATGTGGCCTCGATCTTGCGGCGCGCTTTGAGGCGGCCGTCCACGCCCTCTATATTATCGATGAAAGCCAGATTCACTCGCTACCATCGACGTTACATGGGGATGTTCGGCAGGCGCTCACTGACGTGGGTGAAACGGCGCTGGATGATGTTGTTGCAGCGAATGATGCCCGCGAGGCGCCCGTTGACCTCACCACTGCGGTCCGCGTCGGTCGGCCAGAACGCCAGATTGTTGGCTACGTCCGCGATACCGAGGCTGATGGAGTGGCTATGGGGACACGGGGTCGGAGTGGCTCGCATTCATTTTTACTAGGGAGTGTCGCTGAACGCGTCGTTCGAACCTGTCCAGTGCCCGTGTTAACGGTCCGTCAGCTGGATGCAGGCACCGACACCTCCTGAGCTGTCTGCGGGTGTGGCGGCGAACGGGAGATTATTGGCGTGGGGTGCCGTCGCGTTGGTATGGACGATTCGCTCATCGCCGAGGAGACGCTGTCGCTCAACCGCCGGTCACTCCTCCCTGGTGAAGGCTTTTTCACGCCGGATTCCTTCGAGGAGACCCAGGCGGAACAAGAAGCCCGTGAGATACTCCAGACAGCAGACACCATCGTTGTGGCGGATCCGGATGCGGACGGCTTAGGGTGTGTAGCGCTCTGTCGGGTCGCGTTCGGAGAGGCAGCACTGCTCCCTGCCGGGCCAAACGAGATTAACGATGCGCTCACGTGGGTCGCTGACTATGGCCGGGACGGCCTTACGCTGTATATCTGTGATCTGTGTCCCGACAGCGATCGTGATATCGAGCCGCTTCCACGGGTTGCCGACCAGGCACACGTGGTTCGATGGTTCGACCACCATCAGTGGGATGACGCGCTTGCGGCGAGTGTCCGGGAGCATGCGGACCTCATTGTGGGGGACTCTGAGGAGGTCTGTACGACTGACGTGGTCTACGATTCCCTTGAGTACGATTTTGCTGCCACGTATCGAGAGCTTGCCGCCGTCACCCGGGATCACGACCTGTGGCTGCGGGAGGACCCGCGGAGTGACGACCTTGCCGATTACGCCTACTGGGCCGATGCCGACGAATACATCGAAACGATCGTCGAATACGGCGCTGATCTGCCACCATCGGTTATGGACTTTCTCAGCGAGCAACGCATCGAGAAAGAAGCCCTCATCGAAAAAGCCGTCGACCGCGCGGAGTTCACAGAAATCGGTGACTGGCGGATCGGGGTGACGTATGGCCGCTGTTCCCAAAACGAAGTCGCCGAAGCGATGCGTCGGGACGGGGCCGACGCGTCCGTCATCGTGAAACCCGCCGGGTCAGCATCGATCCGCGGGACGGACACCTTCCGGCGGTGCCATGAAGTTGCGGGCCAAGTGAACGGTGGTGGCCACCCGAAAGCAGCTGGCTGTAAACCAGATATCTACGATGATATGCTTGATTACGCCCACCATTGGACCACCCAGGGTGCTGTCGCCAAACAGGTCATCCTTGAGGCATTCCACACCTTGACAGACACCGATTACCATACCCTCGAATAACGACTGCCTAGCTCTGGTAGTCGTCATTTGACCGGGATATCTG
>CAZSSY010000107.1:0-7327 GCA_964609565.1 uncultured Natronomonas sp. | reverse complement strand
GGTTCGTTTTGGAGTGACGGCTCACGGAGCCGTTCACAGGCCGCATAAAAACAGTCCATATCCACATGGCACACGATTTGGTCCCGTGTCTCAATCCCCGGGAGCCGAGCCATACCAGGTCCTTGTATCGTGGTTGGTAAGAAGCTTCTTTCCGCGGAGTGAAACTAGAACTGAACGGCCACCAGCCCCGTTTTTGCCGCACTCACCGGGACATGCTCCATAGACAAGTGTTCAATCAAGTGAGGGGGTAGCGGGTGACCTGTTCGCCGAATAGCGATCCCAAGTATAAGGCATTATTGCGGGGGGTGGCAGACGTCACTCCGAATACATTCCCGTCAGGATCGTGGAGACTCTGGATAACGTCTCCGTCTTCGTCGAGATGGAGAACCAGGCCATAGGGATCACCACTGATCGATTCGATCACGGATTCTGGGAGTTTCCCGAGTTGTCGCTTCAGCCAGGGTCGGCCTTGGAGGCGGTCGAAATAGTTTTCTCTCAACGCCGGAATTGCCACCCAATACGTGCCATCACCTGGTGCTTCGATATTGTCTGGGTAGCCCACGAGGTTGTCTGTGAACTGCTCCGATTCGCCTGCACGGTCACCCCGATACCAGTATCGAGTCACGCGATATCTGGCGGTTTCGGTGATAAGGATCGACTCCCCATCGTCGTGCGGGCAGACGCCATTGGCGAACCCAAGACCGGTGAGTTCCACAGTTGTATCGCCCGAATCCGGGTCATAGGCCAAGAGTCGCCCGGTGTCACGGAGTTCAAATAATTCGTGTTGATAGAGGGTATGGGCAGTTGCGTCCGTGAAATATACCGTGCCATCCGCCGTGACATAGACATCATCCGCGAACGAGATATCTTGGCCAGCAGCCCGCGTCGACAACGATGTGACCTCTCCGGAGGAAGACACCGAAATGAGGCCCGCATCCTGCGCGGCAACAATGAGTTCATCGTCGTGGAATGTCATCCCAAGCGGCCGACCACCTGATTCCGCGAATGGCTCCGTGGGAACCTCTGTATCGTCCGGATCGACCGGCTCGACGGTTCGAATGATAGCCCCGTCTTCAACACCGGTGTACAGGCGGCCATCGGCGTCAAACCCCACATCTTCTGGCCCATCACACCGCACGACCAATTCCCCGTCTGCCAACGCCGTGTTCGGCTCGAGGGCTCCTTCCATGGCCGGCGGATCTGGTGGATGCCACCCGATCGGGTCGATCTGTGAATCACGCACCACGACGACGCCGAGAACGATGAGGCCAATGATAATGACGATTCCACCGACGGGTCCACCCGCGAGTCCAGGTAGCATACCCGTCTCCTCATTCGCTGGCATATCAAAATTTCTGGTCCACTCGACTCTTTTGCGGCTGGCTGGCTGCCTTGAGGAATCCCCTGGCCGGAACGGCAGTGGTGACCCATCAACCATATAACGACAGTCATCGATACCACCGACGATGGCTGAGGATGACCCGACTCCCGTCGAGGTTGTCGAACATCTCGAGGCACTCGAAGAGTCGATAGATTCAGCCGCCGACCAACAGAAAGCCAAACGTATCCGTCATCTCGGCGAACAGCTGCACCGCTTTGAACAGGCCCAATTGGAACGTGTAGAGGGACAAATCAGTCGGTATACGACACGGGATGTCATCGAAACCGTCGTCGGAGCGACAATTTTCTCACTGCCATTATTAGTTGAAGGCGGTGTCTATGAAATCGGCACCCATTTTGCGACCACGATGGTCTATGGCCTCCCAATTTACTTCATCGGGAACATCGTGTTCGTCACCATTGTCACCAGTGGGATGTTGTATTACGCTGAATTTCGTGACGTTGAAATCACATATCTATTCGGGGTTATCCCACAACGATTAACAGCGGTACTCATCATCGCCTTCCTTGTCGCCGCTGGTACCATGTCGCTGTGGGGTCAACTTGCCTGGTCAGACCCGTTTGTAGCGGTCTGTCAAATCAGCGTCGTGTGGACCGCGGGCGCCTTCGGCGCCGGCCTTGGTGACATTCTCCCAGGTGAGAGTAGGGGAACCCCTCTCGGCGATCTCATTGAATGACGGTCTCCTTCATTCGAAGCCAGCACTCACTTCACGTTGATCGCCGGGAGTGGGTTGATGCCGACCAATTGGGATACCACCGAACAATGCGGCGATGACGAGCAGTGCAGCAGCAAGCACAACGAAATCGCCACTTGGATCGTAGCCTGCAAGCGACGCGCCCGTCGAGACGACGAACACCGTAACGTAAAATGCGAGGATGGCAAGAACGATCAAAACAAGGAACGTGACAACAGTTTGAGCAAGACCGCTTAACATTCGGATAAGCTGTGTCATCACTCGCTGAGAATTCCGGAGACTGGATAAATGATGTGGCTCTCGAAATGCCTTTGTACGTGATAGGTGGCCGGCTAGAGGAGTGCGCCGGGATTCATCACGCCGTCAGGGTCGAGAGTCCGTTTCATCGAGCGGAGCGCGTCGAGATATTCGCTTGGAATCTCCTGGTGGTAGTGGTCGCGATGGACACGCCCGATGGCGTGGTGGTGGGTGATTGTCGCGCCGTATTCCCGGATTGTGTCGGAGGCACGCTGTTTAATTGTCCGCCATTGGTCTAACTCATTCCCTGGTGACGCGGGGGCAATAATCGTGTAGTATGGTGCCGGTCCGTCTTCGTAGACGTGGGTGAATCGGCAAGACATGAATCCTGCGCCACATGCGTCGTCCATGGCCGCACCGACGTTTTCCTGGAGGGCGTCATGGAGGGCTGGGAATTGATCCCAGGTCACCGCTGTTTCGAAGGTATCGACAAGCACCCCGAGCGATACGAGCGCGTTAAACATGTATGGTGCCTCGAAAAACGAATCTCGCCACGAGCCTTCTGCCGTGTCGTCTCGGGTTGTATCGGGATCGGTTGTGGTTCGATCCTCTATGGTGGGGCCGTCGCGGCATTCTCCATCATACGTTGCCGCAATCTCGAGGGCGCGGTTGAGGTTCTCTTCGACGGGATGGTCTGTCGATTCGAAGCCGAGGATCAGGAGGTGGCTGCCGTCGAACGCGAGTTCGTTCAACATGGCTTCGTTGCTATCGAGTAATCGGCAGTTAGCCGGGTAGAGTCGTGCTTGAACGATGGCGCGGGTGGCATCGACGGCTTGCCAGTACTCGTCGAAGTGGACGGTCGCTCGTGCTCGATGCGGTGGGCGCGGTTGGACACGTGTCCAGCCTTCGGTGATCACGCCGAATGCGCCTTCGCTCCCGAGGAGGAATCGGTTTGGATCGGGCCCGGCGCCAGACGCGGGCAGTCGTCGTGTCTCGAGGGTTCCGGCGGGGGTGACAGCCCGGACTGATTCGACGAAATCATCGATATGGGTATATCGGGTCGCGAAGTGGCCGCCGGCACGGGTGGCGATCCATCCGCCGAATGTCGAGAATTCATACGATTGCGGATAGTGTCTGAGTTGGAGATCGTGGGCGGCGAGTTGTTCTTGGATTTCTGGGCCGGTGGCACCAGCTTGGATGCGGGCGCTTCGGGACTGGCTGTCGACTTCGAGTACGCGGTCCATCTCCCGTAAATCAAGCGAGCAAACACCAGCATAGCCGTCGCCCGCACACTCCACGCCAGCGACAACGCTGGTCCCACCCCCGTAGGGGACGATGGCAACGTTGTTCGTGGTGGCCCAAGCAATGACGGCTTCGACGTCAGCTTCATCGCGTGGCGTCGCGACGAGGTCGGGAGCCGATGAAAAATCACCGTGAAAGCCGCGGACGAGATCACGGTAGGCCTTCCCGTAGGTATGGCTCGCTCGTGCTCGCCGATGTTGGGTTGTACACTCGGTGAGAGCATCCGGCATATCGATCCGTGGGGCTGGTAACTCGATGTTTTCCAGTTGTGGATAGTCCATGAGTGGCCGGTCGGGGAAGCCGAGCATTCCTTCGATGCGAGTGGCAAGCTCCCGGCGGTCTGATTCACTGGGAAGGCGGTCTTCGTACCCCCATGCCCAGAAGCTCAATTGTCGGTCGTCGGCCATGGCCACACGATAAGGGTAGCTGGCTATAAAATTGGTGCCAGTCGGTGGTCCGTCGATAGTCGGAAAGGGAAACTGTTGTAATCATCCCCAATGAGTGGAGGGATATGTTCCCGTTACACGCTGGTCATCCAGTCTCCGAAGTCGGTTTCATTGTCCTTTTGGCGATCATCCTTGGTGGGCTGCTGTTCGTATGTTCGCGTGGTGGCTGGGGTCGCGTGGGAGTGTTTGCCGTTGCTGCATTTCTTGGGGGAGTCGTCTCGTGGGGGCTGGTAGTGACCGGGGTTGGGGTGTTTGGGTATTCGCATTTGCTTGTGCATGGCTTGGAATTAGCGTCGGTGCTGTTCGTCGTGTTGACGGGGGTGTCGCTTGTCTCAAAGGTAGTGGAGGCGTCGACGGAATCGTAGTCCGGGCTTCACTGCTTGATTCCGCGTGCCTCTGTGGATCGGTGACCGGACGGAAAGGTCGGTGGGTTTCCCCCTAGACTGTTGGTTCGCCTGAGTGGGTGTGTGAGTTGAGATGGGTTGGCGTAGATGTCGGGATTTCCGGATCTTGGTGGTCTTTCGGCGTGTTTGTGTGGCTTCGTGGTGTCGGCTGAACGTGAGGGGGTGTGTAGTCTAGGCGATGATTCAATTGGTGGATTGTCTGGGGTGGGGGTTAATCGTCGCTTCCGCCGGCGAGTGAGACGGTGGTTTCGCCGCAGGTGGAACAGCGGTGTTCGCTGTCATTGAGGTAGACTTCGCCGCAGCCTGGGCATTCATGAATATACGTACGTTTGTCGGTGTGAGTGTCGTGGGTGATGGTGTCTGGGTGGGGAGATTGGTCCGTGTCTGGAGGGTGATTTGTGTCTGTGGGTCGGTGGAGAGCCATGAGGTCACGGGCCTTTTGTAGAACGCTCAACATGTTATCGGACGTTGGGCGAGCACGAAGATAATTCTTATCTAGCGAACTAGGTATTTGCGGGATGATACCCACTCACGCGATTCCACCATCCACCGACACCCGACGTTTCTCTCTCCGTCCGCCCGTATACCCCAGCCTGCACTCCCGACAGTACGCATCACGACACCCCCTGAGAAATCCAGGTCATCAGAGACCTCACGCAACCCGGCAATGATGGTGAGTCCCATGAACTGAGCGGGACGGGTGGAGGTGGATCAGCGTACCGCTCGATGAGGTGTTGCGGTTACATTTGTCGATACAGGGGATGAGTTACTCCGAACATGGAGGTAGTGTGGTGTGGTATTTCGAATCATGCAGGGAGAACGACCAGACCTCCCAGAGGCGGACTCAACCGTCGAACACGGAGAAATCATGGGGGCATATGACGCCATCGATGAGACACCGGTATTTGTCGTCGCCGACATCGCTCAAGAGGATGCCTGGCTCGCGATGGCTGTCGGTACCGTCCTCGATTTAGATACCTGGCAGTGACTACACTCCGAGGAGGGCCACACCTAGAGCGATCAGTACCGTTGGTCACTCCCTGACTACAAAAGCTAAGAAAGCAGGTGTGGGGATAGATGGGGGGTGGGGGTGGGGTGGGGAGTTGCCGCGTATGCGCTGCCAAGAAGCCGTCTCAGAGTTGCCATGTCAATGAGGCCCCGACCGGTCATCATACCAGCGCATCTATGAGTAGGTTATCATCCATGATGTGTGTCATGCCTAATAATATAGGAGCCCGCCACTCCAGTCAAACCCTGGGCATCATCTTTGATACCAGATCAATCCCAGCTTCTCGCCAACAGCCGTCACTTCTCACTCATCCCGCGCACACAAAATAGCGCTCTCGGAAGAATATTCAACAGGACGCCCATCCGCAGTATCGCGGCCAACGCCCACCCAGACTACACATTTTGCAGCGAGTTCAACCACTCGCGTGTCGTTTCCGATACGGTCAACTTAACCCCGGTATCGGTTGCCGGGTCAAAATCGATGATCCCACCCGAATTGAGTTTTGGCAGATGGACATGATGGAGAGCAAGATACATTTCCCGTTGTGAAACATCGAGATCGTCGGCGATCATACCCGCTAGATATTTCTCATCCATCGCACCATCATGGGCTTGCAGAATAGCAAAGACTCGCCGGCGTTCAAGGGTGACAAGGGTCGACAGGACAGCCTCAAGGTCCGCATCAGATGCAACGAGCTTCTGGAATTGCCCGTCATCATACACCGCATGATCCGTTGTCAGCACCCGGTCGTCATCCTCGTTTTGTGTAATGAGGCCCGCCTCAGCGAGCGCCGGGAGTTGGACATGCGTGAGATCGATTAGCACCTGTTTTATCGTCTCCTCCGAGGGGGCTTCGCCTGCGGCTCCCTGTTGAGTACCGCTGACTGTTTTGGCGAGAGTCCGGGTGTCCATCTCTCCGTTATTCGCAATGAGCACCCGAAGCACCCGGCGCCGTTTGTCAGTAAGATAGTCCAACACTTCGTTAAGTGATTGGTTCGATGTAGGATTTTCACGCCCCGGAACACGGTGTTTGTTTTCGATCGAACTCATGTCTCAGCTGTTATAGCCCATCCGGGAAGACATCTCTTCCAAAAGAATTTGGGTAAAGTGTTCCCCGTAAAAGGACGCTACTTCAGACACCCAGCCACACAAGATTCGATTTCACCACTAGACGACTATCTACCTCCCAGCTTACAAACAATCGACCCACCGTAGAACCAGCTATGTCTCCCCAGCCACTGGCTTCTCCCAACCATGTGGACACACATCCAGATTTCACCGGCCTTCCCCATGCCTCCATACACGGAAACTCCATGCAATTGGTTGGATTGAACCCAACCAGTACACGCGCCCTATCGGCGACCACTTGATACGGACGAGGAACCAATTCCTCTCCATGAGCGGCAGCGAACATCCACCAAAGGATTCACCAGGTTGGGACACCCCGGATTTTTACCCGTTTTGTGGCCATCACCTCGCTGATGGCAGCCCGAGATTCATCGATCACCTCCAACACCAAACAAACGACGGTTGCTGCGAACGATTTGAGGCCTGGCGAGACAATGTCGCCGATGATATGAGTGTCGAATGGACCAACTGACAGATTCCTCTCCCTCTGACACCATCCAGGGCCAACCATTCACACCTTCATCGAAGTCCTCGCCACCCTCTCACGGTAGACAAGAGGTATCCTACCCTCGGACGTATTCGAGGAACCGTACCAGACGTATAGAAGCAAAAACAATATATCATAATAGGGATATAAAAATATAAAATCGCAGTGGGGATGGAGGGACATGTGCGAACTTCGAAATTCGTACTGTCGGGTGTGTGA
>CAZSSY010000106.1:0-7338 GCA_964609565.1 uncultured Natronomonas sp. | reverse complement strand
CCGGACACTGCCTATCCTCTCGCAATCATGGACGGAACAGTCCTTACGCGATATCGAACCGGAGCAGCTGCGGCAGTTGCCACCAAATATTTGGCTCCCACCGATGCATCTACGTTGGGATTGCTCGGTGCCGGCGCGCAAGCGCACACCCAACTTAAAGCAATCAGTGAGGTCAGAAATATTGATCGGGTAGTACTCTCTGACCTTGATGACGACGTTCTCGAACAGTTCATCGAAGCGGAACGGGATCGAAACATCGAGTTGGTGAAAGGATCAGCACACGATGTTGCCAGCGCAGACATCGTCTCGACTACGACCCCCTCCCGGACTCCAATCATTGAGGGTGACTGGATCGGTGAACACACCCATATCAATGCGATTGGAGCGGACGCAGAAGGCAAACAGGAACTCACATTTGACGTGCTCGCCAAAGCAAATATTATTGTTGATGATTGGGAACAATGTTCCCACAGTGGAGAAATCAACGTCCCAGTCAATGCAGGGCGATTGACGCGGAATGATATCTATGCCGAGTTAGGAGAGGTCGTGACAGGACAAAAAGCAGCGCCCCGTGATGCACCCACGATTTTTGATTCGACCGGACTGGCCATTCAGGATATCGCGACAGCGCATCATATCTATACTGTGGCTGTCGATGCAGACATCGGTGAATCCTTACGCGTGATTCAAGACTGAGTGTCGGTCTCTGTAGCGGTCGACGGGCTGCCTCTGGCCTCAATTCCAACGTTGTGATTTGAATTTCGGTATGCCGTCCCATCGAATGCGACGTGGTGAACTTGAGAGAACTGTATGGAAACCCGGTGGCGTGGGCTGTCCTGCTTAGAGCTGTGGAACGAGCGGGACGATTCGTTCAGTATCCCATGTGTATGGTTTCGTATAACTCAGATCGCACCGACGACGAGTTGGACTTGAGTCGGATGTGGATGATGTAACTGCCGAGGTGGCGGGGTGGTTTACTTCTGTAGGAGGGAGTGGCGGGACGAGTGGCGTAATTTCTTCTGTATCCCGATCTGCCTCTCTCGTGGTGGTCTTGAACCACGAGCAGTGTCTCTGACCAGTCATCAAATACAATCAAGGAGAGAGGATATATAAAAACTATTGATGAAAAACATATTTTTGTAGTACACTATAATATTCAATTCAATTTTTGTATATCAGACGTTTCTGCCCTCTGAGTTCTAGTGCTTCATATCAGTGCCACTTCTCCGGGTGCCTCCTCACTACTACACTCTCTGCCAGCCATCATAGTCTCAGCATGGCGAGGGGACTCCCGATCCGATAGACAGTGGAACCCACTTTTATAACCGGTCTTATCGTGGATACTGTATGGCTGACAGAGACCAGATTTCCACTGTGACATTCGATTCCTATACAACACTAGTCGATGTCGACTCCCAGGCAACCATCATCGCAGACCGCATTGACACAATAGACAACACAACCGCGGCTGCTATTTCCCGCGTGTGGCGCGCTCGAAATATGATGTACTCCGTTATCGCCAACGATATCGACGCCTATCGACCATTCTACGAACTGCAAGCACTCTCCCTTCGATACGCCCTCGAGACATTCGACTACGAAGTCCCGCCCGAAGTCCAAGATGAGATTCGACGCACCGTCTACAAAGACGAAATAGCTATCTTCGACGACGTCCGGCCTGCAATGAAAACCATCCACGACCGCGGCTACGATCAATACATCCTGTCGAACGGCGACCCAGACATGCTTGCCCACATGGTCGACCATGCAGCGATCGACGATCTCGTGGCTGATACAATAAGTGCCGATGAAATTGAGCGATTCAAACCCGACCGAGCCCTCTATCAGCATGCAGCCGCCCGAACCGGGACACCGATCGCCCAGATTCTCCACGTGTCGGGCGGAACGATGCGCGATATCTGGGGCGCAAACCATGCCGGCATGCAGACAGCCTGGCTAAATCGACCGGCAAAACCATATCCTGAAGAACACCTCGGTGACCCACCAGATACCACAATCGAATCACTCGAGGAACTACCTGACCTCCTCTAGCCACGACTGTCGGCCACCCGATGGCCACGATGTTCCACCCACGCGTACGTCCTGTGCTCCTGATTGCCACTATTTCCAGTATCGTCGGATCACGCGATTATAACGAGTCTATGATATCACTGAATCGACGAAGTTGCGTGAATTGGTCACGGGCTGTGAATCGAACGATGAACTGCTCCACCCCTGCATCCATGTATGTTTCAAGACGATTCGCTACCCTTGCAGGCGGACCGAAAACGCCTCGTTCACGAATAATTTCCTCCGAGATGCTGTCATTCTCGGTGTAACCAAGCTGCTCGTCAGCGTAGTACTGTTGAAGAAACGTGTGCGCCTCAGTAAGGGCCTCGGTCTCCGATGAGCCAACGACGACATCGATATAGTAGCCTGGCACGAATCCGGTATCTGCATCCGCGAGAAATCCACGAATGTTCTCAAGGCCAGCGCGATACCGGTCTGGCTCCATCGCGATCGGTAGCCACCCGTCTCCATGCGCCTGGAGCCGTTCTCTGACTGTTGACGGAAACCCTGATTCTGGGTTGAACGCGGCCGATGCCACATAGATCGATGGATCCGCCGCGGGGGTGAACCCGAGATTAGCATCGTCGATTGTGTGGAAGCCTCCATCATACGTCACCGAGGTACCAGTCCACAACTGCGTGATGATGTCGAGGCTTTCATTGAGAATGACACCGCGATTCTCATAGTCGACATTGAGTTGCTCCATTTCACGGCGTTCTGCGGGCCGAACTCCGACGCCGACCCCGAGGGTGAGTCGCCCACCACTGAGCTGGTCGACCGTTGCCGTCATATGGGCGATATGGATCGGATGGCGGAGCGCGGGGAGATAAACCGCCGTGCCAAGATCGATTGCATCCGTCGTGGTGGCGACGGCTGCAAGTGTCGTCAGCGGCTCCAACCTGGGTTTGGCGAGGACGCTGTCACCTACCCAGGCCGATTCGTAGCCGAGTGATTCAGCCCGCCCAGCGAGATCAACGACCGATGACGCGGTTCGGGCGGTTAATTCAGTGCGGTCTGTACTCTGGACGACAACACCACGGGTCGGGAGGACATAGCCGAACGAAACCATCGTGTTACACGCTCACCACGATCTTCCCGTCGGTCACTCTGACCTCATATGACCGGAGTTGAATGTTTTCTCGTGAGAGACACTTCCCGGAGGTGAGATCGAACTCCCAGCCATGCCACGGACAGTTCAGCACTTGATCCGGTCGGGTCTGGTGGACCTCTGTCTGGAGGGTTTCTCTGTCAAATGAGGTGTCCTGCGTCCCGGTAATCGATCCATCACACACCGGGCCACCTTGGTGGGGACACCAGTTCCGATACGCGTGGTAGCCATCCTCCAGACAAAAGATACCGATTTCGCGGCCATCAAGGGTAACGGTCAATCGGTCGCCAGGGTCAAGTTCGTCATCGCTGGCGACGATGTATTCGGTCATATCCCTAGTCCAAACACCTCGTTCGCATTCCCCGCCAATACCTGTGCTCGTTCCTCCGGTGAAAACGTCGTTTGAAGATATGTTGAAAGTTCCGTTGGATGATCGAAATCCCAATGAGGATAATCGGAGGCAAACATCAGCGAGTCAACCCCCACCATCTCGATCAATTGTTGCAGATGCGTTGGGTCGCGTGGTTCCCCCAATGGCTGTGTCGCGAAATAATACCTCTCACGGATATATTCTTCAGGTTGCTGGTCCAAAAGCGACACTTCGCTACGACGCATCGCGAACTCTTTGTTCATCCGAAACATCATATAGGGGACCCACCCAATCCCCGCTTCCAACATGACAAACTCAAGCTCGGGGAATTTCTCCGGAAGCCCGTGGCTGAGTGTGCTCGTCAGCGTCATCGTCTGGCTCCACAGATGGGCGTTGAGATGCGCTTCGATGAACTTGTTGAACTCAGCGTTCTGTTTCGGGAATCCGATGTCGAACCCGCTGTTCGTGGCCCCGTGATAGACGGGCGTGAGGTCATTATCGGCCATTGCTTCATACATAATATCGTACTCGGGGTCACCGAGCGGTGGTGAGGGCCCGGTCGACGTCAAGAACACCCCTACAATACCATCTTCATTCCCGATTCGGTCGAGCTCGTCGGCTGCGGCAGCCGGCCGTTGTGTCTGCACAGTCGCGAGGCCTTTGAAATCAAAGTCATCGAGATATCGGTCCAACAACATATCATTACAGGCGCGTTGGAGATGAACCGCCGTCTCGGTTTGCGACAACCGAGAGAGATTCACGAACGCGTTCAAAAGCGGATAATCAACGTGGAATTCCTCGACCAACTCCGCTTCGACTTGCTCTGGACTGCGGAGCTCACGTTCTTCGATTTTCCCTCCTAACGTCGGATCCCACCCGGGTGATTTCAACTGGACGCCAGGCGCCTGTAGATACTCGCTGTGGGGTGCATCAGCATATGCGGCGATCTCCGTTGGTGGCGTCGTCAAATGGATATCAGTGTCAACAATCGTCTCGTCTTCCAGCACATTGCTGTCCGTAGTACTGGCCATACTAGCGGCATTCGATGCAACCTGGTTAAATCCACGGATTATACCTCATCTGACACGTCACGCGTCCAGACTCAGCGAGTTACCCCGATAGACACCCCATTTGACCCCGAACTCCGGGTGGGTACTCGACCAAACTAAATGAGGCCTCCACCCGGAGGGATCACCGCCAGCAACTCCACCGATACAGGCATGATTCCATCCGGATCAAACGGTCACCCCCTTATCGTCCTTCAACAGCATTGATGAGACGAACCAGATCGTCGAGATACCGCATTGCCTTCCAGACATCAATCAACCGCCCCATCAACCGGCCTCGCGTGAGGTCATCAGGATAAATCCGGCATTCAAGAAAGATATGCTCCAGATCTTGGAACTGTACGTTCGCCCCCTCAGTGTCGGTGAATCCATACACAACTGGGACAGCCGTGAGGGTTTCACGAATCCGCGCAACGACCTCGTCCCGATCGGATGCAGTCAATTCCTGAATTTGCCGTCGAATATCGTCATCATACGCGATTTCTTGCCCAACCAGAATCGGGCCCGCCGGACGACGCCGAATCACATGGATTGACAGATTCGATATCTCCAACAGGAAGTTGAACTCGGCGACCGGGTCATCAGTCCGTTCAACCGACTGGATCAAATCATCGTCCAGCCACTCCCGAATCGTTTCTCGCGTGATCTCATCGGCCATACCTCGTAGGTCGCGAGTCACACACTAAAACAACTGGTTTCTCGCCCCCTCCACACCCCCGAGGCAGCCAAACCAGTTGCCGCATCGCAGCGAGACAGCTCCGCTCGTGAGAATATATCCACGCCGGGTTTCTCGATAATTCCAACGCATTGGATACGCGCCAATTCCTCGGTCGGAATACTACTGGGTTTCATGCTCCTATCCCGACAAAGGTGGCTGGCAGAGGGGTGGCAGACCAGTCTCTGTAACCACTCACCTTATCATCGCTGCATCGGTCAAGTTCGCTATCGGACTCGGCGCCAATCCAGGGGATATCGCGGTATCGTGGAAGTCACCCAAAAGCATAATGTCGCTGCCAGTGCCTTTCGATATCATGGTGCTTGATGATAGTATTGGGAAATATGACCGTGAGTATGTCCTCACGATCAGTCCCACGGGTGGTGTCCATGGTGACGATGCCAATCCGAATCACCCGGTGAGTCACGAAGACGTCGTTGATCAAATTGAGGCCTGTTATGACATGGGTGCACAAATCGCGCATATCCATGCACGGAATCCCGACGGCTATCCCACCCCTGACCCGGCGCGATACGAACATTTAATCGGCCTCATCAATGACCGGTGCCCGGATATGATCACCCAGTTAGGTGGGTTGATCGGTCGATATGAAGCACGGCGTGAGGATCCACTCGGGTCATTCCTGGAAGACCGTATGCGGTTACTCGATCTGGATCCGGCTCCCGATATGATCACCATCAACGCTGGCACATTCCACGTCCAAAACGATCCCGAAGTCGAGGAAGTCCTCTCGCCGAACTCCCAATCATTCAATCGCGAGTTCATCACCGGCGCCCACGACCGGGGCATCGAACTTGAATTCGAAATATGGAACCACGCTCAACTGTATAACATCGAGCAGTTTTTCGACGAGGGTCTCCTTGATGACCCAATTCATGCCAATTTCCTCGTTATTCCAGCTGGCGGCCTCCCGGCCAACCTCAAACATGTCAATCACTACCTCTCCAGTTGCCCGGTCCCAATCGCCTCGTGGCAAGCAAGCGGCGTGGCATGGGCCTCCATCCCAACGGCGGCCATTAGTCTCGCCGTGGGCGGGAACGCCCGCACTGGGATGGAAGATGCCGCCTACATCGATCGCGGCGAATACGTCCGCGATAACATGCAGATGGTCGAACGAATCCTGGCCATCGGGGACGCCATGAACCGCACACCAAAACCAGTTGAGGACGTCCGTGACGAATTCCACATCGACTAACCAATCACCCTCTCGCGTTATCTGGCCGAGTGTTCATCTCAGGACGTATCGACAGAGTGACTCCACCGTATGAACGTGCCCTGGACCCGGGATGAGCGGTGTGGGTTACGTGGGGCAGGGTGTCGGGTCTACCGTGGTGAGGTGTACTTCATGCCGAGGTGGTCACGGGCTTCGTCTGGATCGGTGATGACTTCTCGACCGAGTGATTCAGCGATGTCGACGGCCATCTCGATTACTTCGGTATTATGCGAGATGATCTCGTCTTTATGCGGATATTTCCAGTATTTGTCTTCGATTCCGATCCGGAAGACAGTCGCTCCGGCGAGCAAGCCGATGACGTAGATCGGCAACCAGTTTCGCCCACCGGGATAACACCCGATAATGTGGTCGTCTCCTTCCATTGTCGCACTTATGTTATTCAATGCCGTGAGGGTGTTGAAGTATGACCACGGATCCTTATTGATCGCATGGGAGTGATGTTTGCCAAGATGGGCGTTCAACACGTACGGTTCCCAGGTGGCTTCATCTTGGTCGAAGATGTGGTGTTTGAGGTCATTAATGACGTGTGTATCGTACAGCTGGAAAATCGGTTTAATATCGTTCTCTTCCAGGAACCGACAGCCTTCAATCTGTGCGGACCGTGAATGGTAGGTGCCGGTCACACTTTTGAATCCAGCGGGTAACACGACACTCCCTTGGCAGTACTTATTCCCCTCGCCGAGTTCGAGCAATTCTTCGGTTTCGGAGATGAAATCGGCATGCCGACCGACGTCCCAGGTGTGGTTGAGCGTC
>CAZSSY010000105.1:0-7796 GCA_964609565.1 uncultured Natronomonas sp. | reverse complement strand
GATCCCGTCCCACTCACCGGGATCGTCCACTCATTATCTGTCAACAGTGTCGCTCGCAACAACTCCTGGGTATCATCCATGAGCTCGATAAACGCCGGATCAAGATGTCCGATTGGCGGCGTCCCAAACGCACGTAACACTCGCGGATGGGTCTCACTTGGACCGGGCCCCATCAACAGTCGATCTGGCGGCTGCAGCTCCTCATCGGCAGCGTCCATACCTGTCCCTATACTGGGTGACACAAAAGCCGTACGAAACCCACACCACCTGACCCCACACGTCCCCTGGTGTCCGTCAGGCTAGTTTTACTACCCTGTAGACTGAACTCACACCTGGATCAATGGTTTTTAAGAAAATCACGCTCATCGGAACCAGCACCGACAGTTTCGACGACGCCGTCGACGACGCCGTCAACCGCGCCGAAAACACCCTCGATAACATCTACTGGATCGAAGTCGAAGAGATGGGCGTCGAACTCGCCTCCGTCGAAGGCCGCGAATACCAAGCCGAAGTCGAAGTCGCCTTCCAAATCGAATAACCCACCACCCCAACTACGCCCCATCTCCTCTTCACGGACCTCCCCATCGCCAACCCACAAGACCGGTCTCTCCACACAATAGCGAATCCTCACCACGCACTCGCACCGGCTCGTACTCGCCTCGTATCGACCTGTTCCGACCAGGGTCCACGCCCACGCCGGTCGTTAGGTCCTGAATGATTCACCGCAGCCACATTCGCTTTCCACGTTCGGATTCTCCACGTGAAATCCAGCCCCTTGGAGCCCACCCTCAAAATCAAGAACGGACCCATCAACATACTTCTGACTCGCCGGATCGACAAACACCCGAAGTCCATGATGTTCGGTCACAGCATCATCGTCATCCGGCTCAATATCAAACCGGAGCCCATACGACAGCCCAGCACACCCGCCTTGCTGGACGAACAACCGCAACCCAGCCTGATCAGCATCATAGCCTTCCTCCCGGATCAGATCCAGCGCCCGCTCGGCCGCCTCCTCACTCACGACGACCGGCTCCCCAGCCGAATCCTCCCGGTCGCCCGCCTCGGCGGTTTTACTCATGCTCACTCCTTCCGCTTCAACACGCATAATCCTGACGCCCACCCATCCCCATGCATCCACTCTCTCACCGGCAACCCATGAGCGACGAGAAATCCCTTACAACGAAAGCGGAACCTCGATCTCACTCTCTTTGTCCCAATCGGGGCCGTATCTTGGTCTATCACGACTCTCAGAACAGCTAACGTGTCTGCCAATCAATTCCATGTGTATGCCAAGCAACCATTGCGAAGACACCAAATACTATCGCACCCGGGCTGGACAAGTCACCAAAGCAGGCATCCCCGACGACATCCACCCCATCCATAGACATCTCGCCCGCCACCTTCCCCGCCAACACGAGCCGGCAATCGAGCGAACGGACATCCCGGAGTACATCGCAGACCGACGCCGCCGCGGCTTTACACAAGCACGAACCATCTTTCAATCTGCCCGCACATACTTCCAACCCGTCCGAAAGCGAACGTCGCCCTGAATCCTGAACGTCCGTTGAAAAACATTAAGGCCAGCGACCGGATACCTCTTGTCGCCGGGTCGGTGGTCTAGCCCGGTTATGACACCTCCTTCACACGGAGGAAGCCGGCGGTTCAAATCCGCCCCGACCCATACGCGATACGTACGGTCCGTAAGACCGCCGTTTTCTATGGTGCCGAGGCGTGTAGTTCGCGATCTCTGATTTTCGCTGCCCTATTTCGGGCCACTGAGATCACGGGACTCATGCGCCCGTCGAACGGGCCCCGGTTCCGTCTGGGACTCTCGATATACAAAATCACAGAGGTACGTAAAGGCACCGGGGGTTTGGTGCATGCCTTCCCAGTGGAAGAATACGTACGGTCCAGGTGAGGGTGGAATAATAAGAGACCGGCTCATTACGTAATTTTTTGATTACTTTTGCAGCATCTCTTCGATCGTTATATTGGTCAATAGACTCGTTTGATTATGTAGCATGGTACTTCTGACAGCTTTTCAGTAGTCTAATTTGCTACTGCTAAATACAGAGCGCGTATTCAGTACGGAGTTCAGGAAAACGCGAATCGGTGGATCGGTCGGTGTAGGGGAGATATGAGGCGGTAAATTATCTATGGCTCCGCTCACAAAACTTACAGCATAAAGACGTTATCGAATAAGATGATGGCATGGAGTAGTATGCTGTCTTGGCTAATCATCTACACCGGTTTACTCCTCCCCACAATTTTCGAACACTTTACTCGGCGAACCGACGAACGGATACATATCGCGCGATTGAGTATGGTGATAGGCGTAGTTGCAGCTATCCCCCTCGTCATCCACTACGATATAGGGCTGTTAGGCGGAACGCCCGCATCGATTTCCGTCTTCTTGGGCGACGCAATCATCGTGTTCCTAATCGCAGTAATCATAGGGTTGACAGGTCCTATCCTGTATCGAGTAATCGATCCAGCGAACCCCCCTGATCGAACAGAGCATCCGTGGTAATTATCAGAGGCCGCAAGACGATCACGAGACGCACTTTTTCGATACGCAGGTTCGACCTTGCGGCTGGTTCAGACGCCTACTGCTCAAACTGGCCATTTCGGTCGTTGGAGGAGATCCTACGAATTGGTGGATGCTCAGGAAATACTTTCGGGGACCCGGTTTCTGTACGTGGGTCCGGGTGGGACTCAGTCAAACTGAGTGGAATAGGGAGAACCTGTCCGGTGAATAAAGCGCTCGATTCGGTTAATACTGGGGATGTCGCTATGCCTGTTGATGACTTTATATAGAAACGTTGTCAGGAACCGTATGCTGAATACAGAGGATGCATTCAACAACACGGGTGCGTTTTATCCGCTCCGAATTGGCTGAATCAGCTGTTAAAATGAGCCTGCGAATAGACCGGTTCGTTCACTGTGATTCCCGAAATTCATTAATCATTGTAATTAATATCTACAATAATGGGCATCAATAAGCAGCCAGTACAAGGAGATAGTTCTCATGCTCAACTTCGAGAACAGGTCATAGGTGCGCTTTTCGGTCTCGTTCTCTTCGTAGTCCCATTCTCACCTGTAATCGGAGGTCTTTCGGCAGGATACCTCACATCACGGAAAAACGCGACCAGAATCGACAATCAAGCTGATTATGGCACGGATAGGACGTGGGTGAAAGCCGGTGCCATCACTGGGTTGATGATGTTTGTACCCCTTGCTGTCGCTTGGATTATCGTATTTGTCGGTGTCTTCTGGGTCGGATGGCCCCCATTCTGGCTCTACCTCGGGTATACACTTGCTGGATGTCTAGTCATCGCCCTCTACACAGTACCTCTCGGTGCCATCGGCTTCCGAATCGGAACCACTCTCCATCAATATTTCAACGTATAAATTGTTTCACAGCCGTTCTATCAACGCCCTGAACCAACCGAATAGGGGTGTGATTGTTCCAGCTCAACGAGACGAAATCAGCCGAGAGACTGGGCATGCAAACCGACCAGATTGTCTTCCATAGTCCCATTTTTCATTACTTTACAGATTTAGTGGAAGGTATGAAACGACGACAGTACCTCGCCACGTCGTGCCTCGGCGTTCTTTCCGCGAGTAGTGGATGTGCCGCCTTACGGGGTTACGTCCAAGTCTGCCGGACGGGATGACTATCGACACACACCATTCAGTTCGTCCGAAGCGTTGAACGATGGAATAGCCGACGAGGTGCAGTCCGTTAACCAAACCCCGGTAATCTATGAGACGCTTCTCACCGACAGAGAGACAGCCTTCGACCGTGCGAACACGGATTCGTCTGCTTACGAGTTCATTAGAAACACTGACTTCGAGCGCTCGTACATCGCGGTCGTGGAATACTTCGGGACATCGAGCAGTAGATGGCTGGAGCTACGGTCGATAGACCGAGGAGACACGGACGTTCACGCGGTCGGCGAAGTAAAAACTCCGCGTAGTGGGACCTCGGACGATTTGGCTATACACTCTCTGGTGGTTCGAATCACAGAGGACGACCGAGAGCGACCGTCTGAAATCTCTGCGGAGATAATCTCCTGTGGATTCATCCAGTGTAGCACTCCCGACTAACCTTCAACGTCCAGCGCTTCAATTAACTCGACCACATTCCCTGTATCCTGAACCGACCGAATGGGGATGTGATCGTTCCAGCTTGACGAGACGAAATCAGCCGAGAGACTGGGCGTGCAAATTGGTCACTCGATTTCTAACTGGCCACTCCCGTCATCCCACTCATTGCCGTTTTCATCCCATTCAAGTTCGAACTCGATACTCAATTCACCGGACCCGTCCGTTGGCCCGTCCCGTTCGGCTTTGACCTCGAACGTCGGGCGAGCTGGTGGCTCCATCGTCACAGACTCGGAACCAGATTTTAGTGTGACTGCATCCCCATCTTCGAGCTTCGCAGCTACACGACGGAGATACGATGCGATATCTTCCCGGGACTGGACGCGCTCTGATTTGAACAGAACTTCTTCAGGCATACAGAGGTGATACACCGCCAACACCGATAAGTGCGTCCTCTGAACCGACCGAATGGGGGCGTGATTATTCCAGCTTGACGAGACGAAATCAGCCGAGAGACTGGGCGTGCTCATTGAGCACTGGACGTTCAATCAGCGTTACGGGTACGACCTCGACGGATACCTCTCTTAGAACACCACCCCACCTACGAGCAGTCCGTCTCGCAGCGAACCCTTGGATCGACGTCAATCCACTCATCCAGATTTATAGTGTTGGCCAGACTACTGGAGCAAACAATACAGCGGTACCTGCACTCGGCTATGGGGTGAGCATGGAGGACGACAACGCGACACCAAAGACACCGGAGGTGAATCCGACGACCGTCGAGATCCTGCTTCACCGGTTCGACCAGCTCAACGACGCGCATTACGAACACAACCAGGTCATCCACACAACGTTCTACCTGAGCGTCGTGTTCTTCGCCGGACTCCTGTCGATCGTCTTCACCACGGATCCGGAGGGGTCATTAGTTCCGCTCCTCAGCTTCTTCGCCAGTATCGTCTTCCTTTTCCTCGGCGTGTGGGCGTGGCGATACAACCACGGCCGGGAGGAGATCAAACATCGCAAGCAGATGATTAGGGAGGAACTGCAACGGCTGGATCTGGGCTTCTCGGGGGATTTCAACATTGACGATACCTTTTTTGTCAGACATACGCACACTGCTGATCCTTACAAGAAGATTATCCACACCTCCTACTATATTCTCCTGGCTATACTGTCGTTTTCCATACCACTGCTCGTTTTTTAGGTGACTATCTGTTTTTGCTCGGTCCTAGGTATCGGGATCAAGGCGACGCGAATGAGCGATGACACGATCCTTGAGATGCTATTCCAGAGGCACTGTGTGCTGGGAGATGTCCATCTTTCGAAGCGACTCTTCGCTTGGGAGGGAGCGTGTAAACACCGCTTCGGGATCGTCCCACCCCGACACCAGGGGAGCAAACATCGCGTAGTTCCGGACGAATTGGCGGAGTGTGATACCGGGTTTAGTCCCTGATGGCCGGTAAAGGTCGGCGGCGAAGATAGCTTCCGTCGGTATGTCACCATTTATGAGCGAACTTACTGCTTTCTCGTCGATGACGCCACAGCCCGAGAACCTCGGTGGCATGACACTATGGAGATCCAATTCTGGAAGCATCGGGATATCGTGCCTCGTCGCGAGATCGTGGACCGACTGCTTGAACGGGATCTCGTTGCGAACTACCAGGTTATAGAGAGGAAAGTAGCCCGTTGTGTATCCGAGGGCGACGTCAACGTCCCGCTCGGAGGCCCGTTCGAACAGCGTCGAGAGGTGTGTGTCCGGAATTCGGTGGAACGGCATCCCGACGTGGGCGGGAGCAAACCAGGCGGCCTCTGTCCCGATGTCCACCAACTCGTCGATCCCGATATCACAGTAACGGGCACTGTCTGTGAGTGGCAAGCCGGCGATAATCACGTGCCACTTCTCGGTGATCAGTGATGCCTCAACCCCGTTGATGACGATCCCCGTACTTCCGTTAATGTCGAAACAGACGTGGGTATCGAATCGTTCGAAGGGCGCATCCTCATCCGGAAGTCTTGATTCTAGTCGGTCGAAGTATGATGGGTCGGTTTTCCAGTGGTCGGTCTTGACGAATACAGCGTCGCAACCGGCGGGTAACCGGCTGAGGATCTCCACGTAGTCGGTCGCGTGGCTGGAGATCACCAGATCTCGGACTTCTTTTTCGAATTTGTTGGAGTCGGGCGTATGGGTGTGATAGAACAGGAGTACATCCCGACTCATGCCAACGATTCAGTTAGGGAATTGTGAGACCGTCCCACGTATAATGGTATCGCTCCGATTGTCGATAATAGTATGGTCTGTTTCTCATGACTTGGACACGCTAACATCCCAGATTCGAACGTCCCTGTAAAATATACCCCTGGGCACGATCCAGTTAACAATCCCGTTCCCTGTCCGACCAGGAGAAATGTTACTACCAAGGAATCGGCAACAAAGACGTCATAAATTCCCGATCCGTGGTATTCCATTGACCACCAGTATTTACCGAATCGGTCAGATACATTCTTCGTCAGAGTCGATGCTGCATATGCGCCCTGGGCCTTGTTTAGATGCCTGGAATCGTCCGTGTTAGGTCTTGATGGCTTGTTCGATGTTTCTAGTTGCTGACTTTAGGACGATCTCTCGGAACTGGCCAAACCATGTTCTGGCCTTAAGTGTTGCGCCGAATCGTTTGCGTATCGCGAAAAATATCGATTCTGCGATAGAACGTTGGTGGTATGTTGTATCATCTATTCGAGCATTATGTGCAGCGTCGAGTGAGTAGAATTCGCGGTGCTTGATGACCGGTCTGACACCCGCCTCACGGAGCTTCTGTCGGAGAGCGTCCCAATCAAACCCTTTGTCAGCCACGACCGTCTCCAATTTGTCTACGATTCTCGACAGCAGTTGGTCCGCGATTTGTGTGTCATGTGGGAGGTTCATCGAACAATGAACGTCGAGGATCGCTCGACTCTGACAATCTATCAGTATAGTGGTTTTAACGGACTCAAACGTATCTTTAACACGTTTTGAGTAATTCCAGCTGGCCGAGCGATGCGCGAGGCTGGTGGAGTCGATTGCCTGAATATTTCCAGTATCAAATAGGTTTGTTGAGAGGCGTAATACTCGTCGCCACACACCCATTTTGAGGTCCTGTTTCCGTGCACACACGGTGGTGAAATCCGGGAGGTCATCGACTGAGAGTCCGAGTTTCGACACGATGTTCGGCATCTCACTGAGGACGTCGAGGAGGCGACGGTACGGAAGATCGAGATATTCACGGAGGCCATGCAGGGCGACAATTACCCAATCTGCGTAGCCACTTTTCCCTTTTCTGAGAGGTTGTTTTGGGTCGTTGCCGACAGCTTTTTGAGACAATACGACGCAGTGGTCGGTGAAGCGAGCCAGTCTGGACTGCACATTCAACTGTGCTCGCTTCACTTCCTAGTAATCCCGACATTTAGGCAATATTACTAGCGTCTAAACACGGCCCGCGCCCTGTATTCGGCACGTGTGCTAGAACCTATCACCACGAGGACTTCAACAAGGCCATTATTTCTTAGAACACGTTCCAATAGGTCATCCCATCCCTTCCGGAACTCACCCGCCACACCTTATCCACCTCGTCCAACGACATCCCAGTATGAATCGTCCCACCGGAACCACGCCAGTCCTGCCAACACTGCAGGACAAGTGTTATGTCCTCGAA
>CAZSSY010000104.1:0-7938 GCA_964609565.1 uncultured Natronomonas sp. | reverse complement strand
AGTACGAGCTGGAACGGGAATTCGAAGATGTGGCTGCAGTCGTCGATTCGATCGATAGCCCAGTGACGCTTCTCGGGCACTCCTCCGGGGCGCTCTTATCGCTAGAGGCGGCCCTGCAAACCGTCAATCTACACAAACTCATTCTGTACGAACCGCCGATTCCGGTCGGCGACCACCAACTCTACTCCGAAGAGGTACTGGCCGACATGAAGCAGTTGTTAGACGCCGGTGAGAACGAGCAGGTGCTCGTTCTGTTCCTGCGAGAAATCGCTCAGTCCACGCCAGAGGAGATCGACGCGCAGCGCTCGGCACCGGACTGGCAGGACCTCGTGGACGCCGCCCATGTCTGGCCTCGCAGCGTGCAAGCGGTCGGTGAGTACGAGTTCGATGCGACCCAGTTCGCAAACATGACGACGTCAACCTTGCTGTTGTCCGGGAGCGAGAGTCCTCCGTTCTTGAGAGATGCCACGGAAGTGGTCAACAACGCGCTCCCGAACAGTCGGCTTGTTACCTTCGACGAGCATGCACACGAGGCGATGCTTACGGCGCCTAACCGCTTCATAAACGAGGTACACACGTTCATCCGTGATGCGGACTAACGAATCGCTTCCGTTCGCTCTGTCCTAAATCCGCCGTGATGGATAGACCCTCTATCTCGCACGCACTTACTGCCAGCTACTGGATAGATACAGCGAGCCGTGCTGCATCCATAGCGTGAATGCAACACGAGAGACAGGTGAATTGTGGCTGGATCAGATCGGTCGGTACAGGGACACCTATGGTTCAGTTTGCATATGGCTTCATTAGGTAGATTGAGGTAAGGTCCATTTCCCGGGGAACGTGTATACCAACATGGTGAATACGCAAATTATGACAATGACCAATAAGTTCGAGGGAGCGATGTCATCTTCAAGAGTCAGTTCGCTTATTGTAGGCGTATTCTTTCTCATCATTGCTCTTAACGCCGGTAATTGGATTCATGGCCAGTTGACTCTCGAATTCATCCCCGGGAGTCTCCTTGCTGCACCTTGGGACAAACGATTGATTTTCGGGTCGATGTATCCCGGATTATTTTTGCTCGGAGCAGTGCCGACATACCTCTACCTTCGGTGGAATCTAATTACACCCAGTCTCGTCGTTCTCCTTCCGTTCCTCATTACTCTCTGGTTTGAATCTCAACGGGCTTCTGCTCAATCTGACCTCATTACACCCTATGGAATTTACCTCATAGCATGGTTCATCGTCCTCGTTGGTGTATTAGTTGCGGCAGCCGGTGAGTGGGGCGTGAAACGCGCTTTAATCGACGGAAGTGTCAACGAACAACCGCATTGATGACCGCCGAATAACTGATATTCGTATCGCTTTGTATGCACCTCTACTGACCCCTGTTTCAGACAAACTCGGGCAAAACGAACGCGATTGCCGAGCAGCATCCACCCTCTATATTCAGCAGGCGAATCTTATCAGGTGCTGAGGATTTCAACAGAGCCTCATAAACTAATTCACCGTCGGGATCGCGGGAGCGGAGATGTACCAGCCGATATCCATTATACCAGTCCAAGAACGCACGGAGAGTAGATGACCAAGTTTTCGCCCGGTAGCCATCATCATACCGCTCAGATGTAATATCTTTTGTCAGCTTGATGGTATCCCATACTGATATGGGACGATGTGCAGCTGGATGAGACTCGATGAATTCATCCACGATCTCGTTCTTCGCATGCCACCACTTCGCGGCTTTACTGAGCCGGACAGCCGCCGAATTACCACGGTTTTCTGGGTCTGACGGGTTAGTCTTAGAAGGTCGAGAGACTGATTCCCGTTCTCGGGTATGTACACCATGGATAGAGGATTGCGCTGTCACCGCAACCGTCCCCGCACCGCAACACTCGCGCGCGCTCCCTGCGGTTGAGGGCGTGCGCTCGGGCTTCCGAAAGGAGAGGGGGAGGGTGGGAGAGCCATATGATAAGTTGAACCGGAGATCGTGGGTTCCGAGTGTGAATATCGGTAGACGGCGAAGGGGGTCGTTCGATGGCTTGTTGAACCCCGGATTGAGAGGCTGGGAACGAGATAGAATCCCCGGAGAATTGGGGGATTAGAAGTCCTCTCTCCAGCTTCTATGTAGAACTACTAACCCTACAGTAGCAGAGCGAGCACGGTGGGATTTGAACCCACGACCATCGGATGTCTTCCCGCGGCACCCCTCGCGCGGATAGAAGTCCGACGCTCTAGTCCGAGCTGAGCTACGTGCCCTGGCTACCGATAGCGATGGCTCCCCCAAAAGCGGTACGCATCCATCCCACTGCGAAGACAGCCTCTAGCGATGATACGAGAGGACTGTTTGCCGGCTGTATCCTTCTGGGTAGTGGCTGTATCGGTCGGTCGAGTTACTGCAGCCGTCTGTGGCGGTATACGTGTCTGAAAAGTGTTATACGGATACTCGGAGAAACGATGCATGCATGCGTGTGATTGGTACGGTTGGGCTCCCGGGGAGTGGAAAGGGGGAATTTGCGGCGGTGGCCGCCGAGCAGGACATCCCAGTGGTGACGATGGGTGATGTTATCCGTGCGGAATGCCGCGAGCGGGGGTTGGATCCGGCGGAACATCACGGGGAGGTGGCCGAGGCGCTACGGGCGGAACGAGGGGAAAGCGCCATCGCCGAAGCGGCGCTCCCACATATTGAGGACGAATTGAGGGAGCACGAACAGGTGGTGATCGACGGGATCCGGTCGGATGCGGAGGTTGATGTGTTTCAGGCAGAGTATGGTGACGCGTTCACGCTTGTCGGGATCACTGCTCCGTTCGAGGTCCGGAAGCAGCGTGTCGCAGCCCGTGGACGAGATGAGAGCGGCGGTGTCGGGGAAAGCCTTGCCGAGCGGGATGAACGAGAGCTGGGGTTTGGGCTGGGTGCGGCTCTGGAGCAGGTGGATTTGACCATTGAGAATACGGAGAGTCTTGCATCGTTCCGAGACTCGGTCCGGGAGGTATTAGGATGAATTATCGAGTTGATGTCCAGATCACGGCACCGGTGAAGGAAACGGAACTCGAAGAGCGGGTCGCGACCGCGGTCACGAATCTCTTTCCGGAGGCAGACGTCCGATCTCACCCAGGAGAACTCATTGCGCGGTGTAACACGATGACTCGCTTCTCAGAACGGTTACGTGAACAGGCGATTCTGGAGACCGCTCGTGACACGTTTTTGGCGAACCGGGATGGTGATACGTTTCAATTCCACCTCAAAAAGCAAGCGGCGTTTCAAGGCGTAGTCAATTTCGTGGTCGGGAATCCGAGTGAATTGGGCGACCTCCATGTCCGGGTTCGCGTGGAGGAACCGGATGTTGAGACGTTCATCGATTACATCGCCCCGCCGACGGAAGACGGCCGGCCACTCGACATGGATTCCTAACCCAGTGAGTGTCTGGGGAGATGGGCTGTACTGTCGTGCCGACGCCTGACGTGCCGGCATTCGATGGGCGGTGTGGCTTCGTGGGTAGGGGCCCAATATGGAGGGGTCCCGTAGGCTCTTGTGGCTCGGTGCCGTCGTTTGAATATGCTCGTTACATTGACTGTTGATGATGTGATGTCGACACCGGTTGAGACCATCGAGCCGGCGGCCAGCATTCGGGAGGCGGCCACGGCGCTCCGGGCGGCGCATGTAGGATCGCTCGTGGTGTGTGAGGCTGGCCGGCCGGTAGGGATAGTCACCGAATCCGATATTGTCGAGAGCATTTCGCATGTCGCTGAGGTTGAATCACGGGCCATCCGGGAGGTGATGTCTGGGGAGTTGGTGACGGCAGATCGAGAGACATCGATTGAGTCTGCGGCGACGTTGATGGCTGATCACGATATTCGGCGGCTCCCGGTTTGTGATGGTGAGCAGGTTGTTGGAATTGTGACGACGACTGATCTGTCCTATTATTTACCGCATTTGGCGCGGTTGCGGGACGATTGGCCCGAACGGGTGCAGCGGTTGGAGGATGCGTCGCCGTCGACGGCGTATGAGGATCCCGACTGGTCGTTCGAGCGAGTGGGGACCGGTGGGGTGTCGGTTGGTGATACGGTCCGGTTTCGGAAGGAGTTGACTGACGAGGATGTGCGTCGGTTCGCTGAGGCGTCGGGCGATACGAATCGGTTGCATTTGGATAGTGAATTTGCGCGGGAGTCGAGATTCGGGTCGCGGATAGTGCATGGGATGTTGACGGCGGGGCTGATTAGTGCGGCGTTGGCTCGATTACCTGGGCTCACGATTTATCTCTCGCAAGATCTTCGATTTCTTGGGCCGGTGACGATCGGGGAGACGGCGACGGCTGTTTGTGAAGTGGTGGAAGATCTGGGAAAGGAGAAATTTGAGTTGACGACGACGGTGTATGATGCTGAGGGGGACGTGGTGATTGATGGGGATGCGGTGGTGATGGTGACGGCGTTTCCGACAGAAGATGCGGAGGAGGCGAGGAGTGGTGAGCGGACGCCGCAGGCTCAGTAGGCGTTGTCGTCGTCGATGAGATTGCGGAGTCGAATGAGTCCGGTGGGGTCGAACTGGCGTGGGGCGTGGGCGACGGTGACGGGACACGTGGAGACGTCGGGTGGGTGTGGCTGGTTTTGGTGTGAGTCTGGTGTGGTATCGGTTGAGGTCTCCCGGGTGTCTGGTGGGTGTTCGATGCTCATTGCGTGGGTGGTGGGTGGGTGGTGGGTGGTTGTGGGTTGATCGGGTGGGACTGCCGATGGTGTGAGAACTATCAGGGCGATACTAGCGGTTGGGAGCAGTGAGGTTTGGGTGGCAGTCTTGTTCGCATACCGCAGCTATATTACACGATTATTCATAAAGATATCGAATCTGGGGTGTGAATCCACACAGGTGTCCACCGAGATAGAGGGATGAGGAGCGAACGGCGATATAAAACACTCTAGTTGATTATGATGCTTCCGCACGCCCCAAGCGCGACGACGACAACATTGAAGCATCATACACCAACGGTGTCCTGGAGGCAACCATCCCCATCGCCCACGGCGCCGCGCCCGGCCGCAAAATCCCCATCACCAGCTAACCCCCACAACTCATCCTGCACCACCCGCCCAACGACCAATCCGGCGGTCTCACCGACCCCGGCCCGTGCCCCCACCAGATAAATCGAGGCAACCCGGGGAGACTCACCCGGCCACCCCGTTAACGTCTTCCCGGTCCACATGGCTTCGCAACTCAGACTCGGGCTCGGGTTCGATACAACCCAAGTGTTCTCCTGGATTACCGCGTCGAATCGAGGCCGCTAGCTGCGAGGTCGATTGCCTCGTCGGATGCGTCGACCATGCCTAAAAAGCTGGCAAAGCCATGGACCATCCCGTCGAACTGTTGGTGGACGACGTCAACCCCAGCCGCGGCCATCGCCTCGGCGTATTCATCCCCCTCATCGCGTAAGGGGTCAAATGCCGCTGTGATGACAGTCGCCGGTGGAAGGCCGGACAAATCATCGACGAGTAATGGAGAAAGATACTCATTCCGTTCATGCACGCGCGAGGCGACATAGTTGTCGTGAAACCATTCCATCGTCCCTCGCTCAAGGAAGTACCCTTCGGCGTTCGTCGTGCGACTGTCGAACTCACGGAATGCAGATCCGGTCACGGGATAAAACAAGACCTGATGGGTGATCGATGGCCCTGTCTCGGTGGTCGATACATCCCACGCGACATCTCGAGCCATCAATGACACGCCCGCTGCGAGATTCCCGCCCGCACTATCGCCAGCAACGGCGATCGTCCCTGTGCCATCGACGGCCGCAGGATTCCTCGCCAGCCACTCAGTGGCGGCATACGCATCTTCCAAAAACGCGGGGAAGGGGAACTCCGGCGCTAACCGGTACGCCACCGAGACAACCGTCCATCCGCTTTCATTCGCGAGTTTTTGACACATATGATCGTGCGTATCCAGATTCCCGACAACGAAGCCGCCCCCGTGGAAATACACCACAACCGGGCGTGTCCCCTCTCCAGGCTTGTACACCCGGGCATCAAGCTCCGTTTCCGGGCCCGGAATCGAGATATCGAACTCATCATACACGTCGTAGCTCGGGAAGAACTCCACCATCGTCGTCGTGAACTGTTCACGTGCAGCCTCCACTCCTAACTCTTCCATCGCCGGGACCTCCTCAACCATCTCCAAAATTGGTTGTAACTGCGGATCAGGTTCCTCTGCCATATCCATACCACCGAGGCAAACTACTTGAGGATACGGACACCCACCCCGGCAACCGGCCACCACCCCGATAACGGGTCACGCCCATGCCTGACAGCGGCACACCCCGGTGTCTCAAGACATCCCCGATGATCCATTCCAGTCATCCAACGCGAGAAGGACGTGCCCGCGTGACGCCTAATCGCCGAAGGGGCCCATGCCGCCCATCCCGCCGCCGCCCTGCTGCATTTGTTTCATCATCCGCTGCATATCGCCATCGCCCATCCCCTGGAACTGCTTCATCATCCGGCTCATCATCTTGTGTTGCTCCAATAGCTCCCGGACAGTCTCTTCATCAGTCCCCGAGCCACGGGCAATCCGTTGGATCTGGCTCTGCCCGATAGATCGTGGATTTTCCAGCTCGTCATCAGTCATCGAATCCATGATGACTTCGAACGTCCGGAGTCGGTCTTGGGTCATATCCATCGCGTCATCCGGCAATTGATCTTTTATCCCACCCCCTAGGCCCGGGATCATATCCAAGACCTGGTCGAGGGGACCCATGCGGTTCATTGCATTCATCTGATTCCGCATATCCTTGAGGGTGAACTCCCCTTTGAGCAAATCTTCGGGATCCCACTCCTCGTCAGCTTGCGTCTCTTCCATCGCCCGCTCGACCCGTTCTGAGAGCTGTTTGAGGTCCCCCATGCCGAGCAACCGGGAGATAAAGCCGGACGGTTCGAACCGCTCGATGTCTTGGACGTTCTCGCCCGTCCCGAGGAACGCGATAGAGGACCCGGTTTGATCGACCGCAGCGAGTGCACCGCCACCTTTCGCTGTCCCATCAAGTTTGGAGATCACGACGCCATCGATCCCGACAGCATCGTGGAATCGATCGGCTTGCTCTTTGGCGCCCTGCCCGATGGCGGCATCCAAGACCAGTAGATTCCGGTCAGGTTCAACCGCCTCCTCGATCGCTTGTAACTCATCGATTAATTCGTCCTCGAGGGCATGACGGCCGGCCGTATCCACAATACGGATATCGGCATCTGCTGTCGCCTCAAGCCCATCGCGCGCAATTGTCACCGGGTCGGCTGCATCGGGATCGCCATAGAAGTCCACTTCGGCACGCTCGCTCATCTCACGCGCCTGGTCGTACGAACCAGGACGGAACGTATCCGTCTGGATAACGGCCGGCCGGAGGCCTTTTTTCGAGAACCACCACGCGATCTTCGCCGCACTCGTCGTCTTCCCCGACCCTTGTAAGCCCGCCAAAAGAATCGTTTGCTCTTCCAGGGGGAGATCGGTCGACGAGCCGACGAGATCCACCATCTCTTCATAGACGATCTTCAACACGTGGTCGCGGGCCGTCGTCCCGGACGGAGGGTCCTCATCAAGAGCGCGGCGGCGAATGGACTCCGAGAGGTCCATGACCAAGTCAACATCCACATCTGCAGAGAGCAATGACCGCTGAATCTCGGTGACAATGTCATCGACATCCTCCTCGCTCAACCGAGTGGCTCCCTGGAGTTTATCAAGGGTCCCTCGGAGCGAACTCCCTAAATCGTCAAGTACCATTGGACCCGAATAGATGCCCCAGCCGCTAAAGACTTTATTCGTCCACTGAATACAAACCCGGTGGCAACGACGGTTTCACGGAACCTACCGCGGACCACCGTCCTGCCACGCGGCCCCCACCCGGCACACCGACACAAGCGACCGGGGGGGGGGGGGGGGGGGGGGGGGGGGGGGGGGGGGGGGGGGGGGGGGGG
>CAZSSY010000103.1:0-8265 GCA_964609565.1 uncultured Natronomonas sp. | reverse complement strand
TCGTTGAGGCTGTCGGAGACGTTGCCGACGTATTAGCCGTGAGTGTTCACCATGTCATTTCCTTGGTCGGTCTGTTTGTAGCTGCCCGGATGTCGTTGCCAGATGACTCAATGCCGCCGATCGACTCGCTACCGTGGATCGTCGGCTCGTCGCCTTCTGATTCGTCATCACCAGTCAAGGACCGCCAGCTCCAATGAGGGTATGGAATTTGGATATTCCAGGTCGCGTCCCGGCGAGGACTCCAGGGTCGCTAGTCGCGTACGGCTGCGACGGCGGTAAAATATGGTGTTTCCATCGTAGTGTCTGCTATGCGTGGCCGAACCCTGCTCAAATCGGCCTCCATCCCAGGAACCCTCCACCTTGCCGGCTGTCTCGAACCCATCTCGAGCGACGAGACGGACGGAGAACCGACCTACCCTGACAAGTGGCGAAGCGGCGACCCCCTCGACTCAGAGTATGTCACCTTCGAAGCGGGTGAATTCGACGTCACCGCCGCCGACCCGCCGGAAGAGGGCGCCACCCTTGACGGCCAGGAGGCGTGGCGCCTCGTCACAGGTATGGCTGGGGCGCTGCGAGAGGCGTCGTTCCGGCTGGCTCTGGAGTCCAACATCATCGAGGGGGCGTACGAGGGGACGTGGCGCCAGACGCTGTGGCGGAACGCGGAGGCTAATGTCGTCTACCAGCGACAGGAAATCGAACGGGCAGACGAACCAGACGCCGGCATCCGCGACTACAATGACGGCACCCGATACGTCGCTGCGGACCGCGGTGAAGAAGTCGAGTACTACCACGTCCCGGACCCACACTGGCATCGCGACCGCGTGGATTCTCATCTCATGATGTCGTTTTTCCAACTCCTGGAGTTCGCAGTCAAGGACACGGTCAGCACCGACGGCATCGTGCTGCGCCGCGTCCGGCACACCGACGGCGGCGCGGACGGGATAGAGATCGAGTCGGCTGCCTTCTTCATCGACGAGAACGGCATCATTAGGAACGCCCACGCCGACTACGGCACCGGCCACGATACGCCGACCGAAGACCGGTACGCCATCGACGGCGCGGTCGAGATCATCGCCGGGGAGCCGATGATCGAGGAACCCGGGTGGACCGACGATGCGTTGGAAGATGAGCGGGAGCCGTCGGAGGGACCGCCGTAAGTGTCGGAGATCTGTGGGACCGGATTTCAACTGTGAGGATATCGCTTCGCCCGCATTCCGGGACTCGACTCGATCTTGCTCCTTTCGCTCGGTTCCTCAGACCCCTCGTTCGGTACGCGGGATCGGAATCGAACTGGCAGACCCTCTACGGGACAGCGTCCTAAGCGTTGCGCCTTTGCCACTAGTTCGGCAACCCTCACCCATATCCAGGTATCGTCATTACCAAAATATTCCTGTTGCCTCACCAGCCCATATCATGCCCGCTTTATCCAACTGATTTCCGGATATGCCATCTCCAATCTGGAGGGAATCTTGACCTACAACAGCCACCGGAGATGTACATTCGATCAAAAGGTTCCGGACGAATATTGTGTAGATGAGACAGATTTCCACTGGGAGAGTGTCGATGGGTGGGTTACATTTGGTGTGGGGCGATGGTTTATGTAGGATTCGAGTGTGTGGTAGGGTGTGTATCGGGCGAGAGAGTACGTGGAAAATGAGGAGTGGTTAGCGGCCATTGATGAGGCTGGCGAACAGCTTGATCTCAGTAGTGACGCAACGCAGCGGGCGATGGATCTTTTTTTATCCACGGTGCCGACGACTGACCGATCGAAGCGGGCAACGGTCGCAGCAAGTCTCTATGCTGGAGCATTGATTGCGGGTGACAGGCGATCACAAACTGAAATTGCGGAGGTTGTGGGCGTGTCTCGCCTCACCATTCAACAACGGTGGAAGGATCTGATGGATGAGGCAGGCCTCAAACCACCGAGTTGGTGACCGGCCGCAAACCGGAACACGGATCGCCCAATTGACGTTCGTGAATAGATCAGAGAAGTGGGGTGACATTGACCCCCGTCTGGGTGGTGGAGGGCCGCGTTACGATTTGGATCTCAGGAAATTGAGACATTTGCAGGCCTCGTGGTTGATAGTGTGTTGGAATTCGGGATGTGAGGGTCTGCTGTGGTAGGGAGGGGTGTGTTAGTCGGGGGCAGGTGGGCGGCCGTCTGCGTGTGGGGTGAGGTTGCCGTGGATGTCGATTTCGCCGTTAACAATGCGGGTCGAGGAGATGATGTCGCCGTCTTCGGCGGTGACGTGGTCGACCACTTCAATCTCGAGGGGATCGTGGCCGTGGTCGCGCCGGATTTCGTTGACGCGTTCGCCGCCTGCTTTGGTTTCGGGAGAGACAATGAGGATGTCGAATTTGGGTTCGGTCGCGATGCCGGTACGTTCGGTGAGTGTGCGGATGTCGAATTGGCGGTCGTAGGTGGCTGCGAACGTTTCGAGTTCATCGTGGAGGTCAGCGCGGCGGGCGTCGAATGGTCGGACGTAACGATCGACGTGGCGGGTATCGGCGGCGAGTTCATCGCTGGTGAGCCCAACGGTGACGTCGCCGAGTTCGAAAGCACGGGAGAAAAGTGCGCGGTGGCCGTCGTGGATCGGGTCGAATGTCCCGCCCAGTACGACGTTCATGGAGACGAAATGGGTGGCCGTGGCTTAGGGGCTTCGATGCCGCGCGTTACTCCCGGCTGTCGTCATCAGCAGTCTGGACGGTGATGGTCACGGGTTCGGCGTTGGTGTTGCTGGAGACGCCGAGGTGCGCATCGAGGTTGAAAACTGTGTTGAGTTCGTCTTGGACATCTTCGACAACCGTGGCGACGAGGTCGCTTGGGGCGAGTGCGGTATACTCATACGGGTTGTTGCCCGCGCCACTGGATTCGCGTTTCCGGCGCTGGACGGTGCCTTCCTCGTTTAATTCTGCGAGGGCCTCGCGGACCGTGCTGGGGTAGAGGCCGGTGCCGTCGGCGATTTCGTCGCTCGTACTCCCCGGATGTTGGCGGAGAAAGACGTAGATACGGGCGCGTGTTTCGGTGTCGAGAACCCATGAGAGGAGATCCACGATCGCGTCGTCGACGTGGTCGGCAGCTCTGCCGGCTTCGTGTTCGAGTTTCTCACGGACGCTTGCCTCCTCACTTGGGTCAGACCCCCCCTCCTCAGATGGCTCGTCGGTGGACATAGGTAGTAGTCACCCGGACTCAAGGAGTACCCGCACATAAAACCCATGGCAATCATCAACCAAGTACCAAAGATTCACAAACGGCGTCCAGCCCCCCGTTGGCGTGGTGGCGGCGTTGGGCAGCAGCCCCGCTTTCGGCCTGAAATAACTCCCAGAGGCCGGGGACATTGAGCCGATCGGCCTCCCGCTCGACGAGTTCTCCGAGCGGGACGGGGTCGTGGGTTGCTTGGTCGAGCAGACGGGCGTCGTGGCCGTACCGTAACGCGCGCCACTTATTCTCATCAAGAAGTTCTCGTCGGGAGGAATGGCCGGGCTCGCCGTCGGTGTAGCGGGTGGCGAGGTCCTCGACGAGTGCGACCGTATACTTGGCGAATGTTAACACACGAGGGATGGGGGCTTGGGCATCTGGGGTCCGGATCTCGACGGTTCCGAGCGCGGAGTGGGGGCGGACATCGAACCAGAGTTCTCCGCGGTCGTTGATAGAGTCGGTTTCTACCATCAGACGTTCGAAGGTGAGGTAGTCCTCAAACGTGTCGAACGCCGTCGGCATCCCGGTGTTGGGGAGCCCTTCAAAGATCTTGGCGCGGGCAGACGCCAACCCGGTGTCGAACCCGTTCCAGTACGGGGAGTTGGCTGACAACGCCAGCATAATCGGGAGATACCACCGGATTTCGTTCGCGATCCAAACGGCTTTATCAGCGTCATCAACCCCCACGTGAATATGGAGCCCGGCAGTAGTGTTTCGGTGTTGTGGATACTGGATGCGGTCGAGTTGGGCACGATACCGAGGTTTGTCAACGTGCTCGAGTTCGCGCCATTTGGCGGCCGGATGGAGGCCTGCTGCCGCAATCTGATACCCATGTGCCGCCGCATGCTCGGTGAGAGCCGAGCGCACATCACGCAACACGGGCTCTGCATCACCGAACGAGTCGATGACAGGTGTTTGCGTCTCGATGATGAATTTAAAGAGTTCATGATCTAATCTATCCGCAAGGATCGGGGGCGGTGTGGTTTCATAGACGAGTTCGTCGGTCCCGGCGGTCGGTCGTCCGGCTGCATCAACCACGTAGAACTCTTCTTCAATTCCGAGGGTCCCCATCTGGTCGAACACGTCACGCGAACCGGGCTCCATCGCGAGGTCGTTCGCTCTGCCACCCTAAAATACCATGTGACCCCAACCCGATCCTGCCAGCAGCCGATCGAATGTTCCCCGAATAGGGCAGCTACTGGGGAGTGGCAACAACGGCGAGATGATCCGCATGATACGGCTCCAACGACCGCGTCTCGAGGACGTCATAGGCCGTCTTGATGGTGTCTAAAACGTCTGTATACACGGCGTCGGGGTCTCTGGTGACATCTTCACTCCGGGCTTTGACCACCAGCAAGAGACGGCCATCGGACTGGAGGAACATCCGGTTCGCATTCGCGACAGCCGCTTGCCCGCGGGTGGCGACGTCCTGGACGATGACATCGACGGGTTCGACGACGTGGGCGTACGTGTCGGGCTGGCGGGCATCTTTCAGTAACGGGAAGAGATTCGATCGTGACGCGGCCACCTCGAGAAGGTCGCGAGCGGGACGGGCCGCGAACTCGATGGCGTATGTGGGGCCGGCGAAGTCGGCGACGTGGCTGACGGTCGTCCCAGCGGCGGCTCCAAGATACAGCGTGGTCTCACCCCCTTGCAAGCCCGTGTCCATATCGTGTTCGAGCATCGCGCCGAGTTTCGAGCGGCGGGGATCCCACTGCCGCCACGCACCATCCGTCGGCTCATCACCCACAGGGCTCCCTTTCGAGGCGAGCCGTTGCTCGCCATCGATCTCGAGTCGATCGACGCCGGCCGGCAGCGTCATTCCGTCTCACGCCCCTGGATGCGGTCAATGCGGTCGGTGAGGTCGGCCTCCAGCTCCGAGTGCCGCCGTCCGCTATAATGATCGATGCGGGCGGCAATCGTGAGCTTCCCCGCCACCGCTCGGGCGGCCGAGCCCCGGTGGGCGGGATGCGTCCCGCGGACCGCCGGATGCGTGTAGATGACGCCATGTTTCGGCGATGGTGCATTTCCGCGCAAGTGGGCAAACAACGCTTCTTCCGCACCAAGGACCTGGACGGTACCCGCCGGCTGGCGTGCTAACTCCTTGAGACTGCCCGCAAGCGCAATCAAGCGGGCGGCAAGCACCGGGCCAGCCAGCATCGACAAGTTCGGCGCCACGGCTGGCGCCGTCCGCTCGACGCGACGTTGCAGCGACACGGCTTCTTCGTCCAGGTCACGAGCCCGGCAAGCCAGCGACACCACGGAATCATCCCGATCGCTGGCCGCCACCTCACGGACAAACGCCATCCCGGCACCCGACTCATCGACACTCCCGGCCCACTCGGCCACCCGTTCGGCTAACTCATTGGCGACCCGTTGACAATCATCCATCGCCCGAATCGTGTGAATCAACTGCTGGTCATCAGCGGTCTCGGCCTCCCTGACGGCGGCGCGTGTCGCCGCCATCGCCGCGTCATGTAACCGGTCGTAATACGCGTCACGAGACGAAGCAAATCCAGTTTCGACGGCCAGTGTTGACCAAGACGCCGGCAAGTCAGCTGTCCCCTCACGGATCGCGGTAATTGCCGCTTGGTCATCCTCGCCTTCAAGGCCGGCAAACCACCCCGCCGAGCTGGAACTTCCCTCCTCCATGCCTGCCCCATAGAATGCCGCCAGGTATATGCGTTCGCTACCCGCCGCGCACCCGATCACCGACAATCACCAAAGATGCCGACCTGTGACGACGGGGGCGCGGCCCAACGCAGTGAAGCAATACGCCTCGATCTCGCCACAGGGAGAACCCTGGGGATTGCTGGACCCTGTGGCGTATGGCAGCGTATCGACGAGATACCGTGATGGGGCACGGAAGAAGAATCTGTTAGCAGACTGGTTTGGGGTTGACGCCCATGGCTTCGAGGCGATTGGTGTATTCGGTATAGGCGGTTTGAATGGTGTCGGTCGCGGCCTGTTTGGCTTGCTCCCAACAAGCATCGTCGTCGCCGCATTGGTCGGCAAGGAGGGTCATAGCCCGGTCAAGTTGATCCTCGAGGTCGTCGCCCATACCACGGAAGAGTTGGGCGGTTTGTGGGTTAGCTTGGCCGACGAAAAACCCGGTGATTTGTTCCTTTGATTTCTCGGCGGCGAGCGTCCGGCCGATGAAGCCGCCGAGCCGGTCGATGTCATCGTCTAACTCCCGGAGATACTCGTGGATGGCTGGGAGCTCCCCCGGCTCATGCTCGGGGAGTTCCTGCTTGATAGTGTCGTAATGGTCACGTTCTTCCGCCGCTGTTTGGCCGTAGACGTCCGCGAAAGGCTCGGAACTGTCGTCGGCCCAGGCCTCATAGGTTGCTGCTGCATACTGTTCGGCCGTTGCGGCAGCCGTCAGGACGTCCTCCGTTTCCATCTCACCCTGGGTATCTGCATAGACGGCTTTGGATGACCCTAGCCGGGAGAGGGCGGTGTCGTTGTCCGTTTTAATAGCGTCGATGAATGCGTTGGGATTCATGGCATATCGATTCGAAACCAATCAATTTGTAACCAGGGGAAGTGGAGACAACTCAAGTACGCCTGGCTATACACACTCACTCACTTCGCGTGGACAGCTGGTGAGTGAGACGGCCTCTCTCGTGAAGGGGGAGTTGTTGGGTGGCTAGTTGGCGTCGCCTTTCTCAATGGGAGCGGCGACGAGGTTGCCCCATTCGGTCCAGGAGCCGTCGTAGTTGGCGGCGTCGTCATAGCCGAGGAGTTCGTGAAGTGCGAACCAGGCAACGGATGATCGTTCGGCGATCCGGCAGTAGGCGATAGTTGTTTCGTCACCATCGATGCCGTATTCGGCATAGAGTGCTTCGAGTTCGTTGCGGTCTTTGAAGGTGCCGTCATCGTTGGTAACGGCGGCCCAGGAGATGTTTTTGGCGCCGGGGACGTGGCCGCCGCGCTGGGCGGTTTCTTGGAGCCCTGGTGGGGCGAGGATTTCACCCGTGAATTCTTCTGGTGACCGGACGTCAACGAGCGGGAGCCCTTTCTGGACGGCTTTCTCGACATCCTCGCGGTAAGCGCGGATGGATTCGTGGGGGCCGCTGGCTTCATAAGACGTTGCTGGGAAGTCTGGGACTTCATCGGTGAGCGGGTAGTCGTTTTCGACCCAGTAGTTGCGGCCGCCGTCCATGAGGCGGACGTCGTCGTGGCCGTAGTATTTGAATTCCCAGTAGGTGTAGGCGGCGAACCAATTGGAGTTATCCCCATAGAGGACGACGGTGGTGTCTTCGGTGATGCCGAGTTGCTCTATGAGGGCTTCGAAATCCTCTTTCTTGAGGAGGTCTCGTTCGACTTGATCGCGGAGATCTTGTTCCCAATCAAGGCCGATGGCGCCTGGTGCGTGGCCTTCTTCGTCGTATACCTCGGTGTCGACATCGACTTCGAGGAGGCGATAGCCGCTGTTCGGTGTCTGGAATTCGTCAAGATGGTTCTCGACCCAGTCTGCAGAGACGAGAACATCCTCGTTCGCGTAGGTACTCATAGTCCGCTTTGGTATTGACGAACCAGCCTCATAATGCTGTTATTGCCGGCACGTTCGGCCACCCCTCCCCATCTCCGGCATGTTTTGCCGCTATTTGGGCCGGCGCACAGGTATCCCACCCAGACGGCTCCCGGGAGCAGGTCACCCACGGAAATTCAGTTGTCGGGAGTTCTCGAGGAACCAATGTACCGGCAAAATCCACTGTTACCTTCGAGAGCGAACGAACGAACGCATTCAAACCCTAGCAGCAACACCGCCTACATATGACTAGGGTAGTCGTCCCACCCGCCTGGGTCGCCGACCACCTCGGCAATATCAAGGTCGTTGATGTCCGCGATGCCTGGGAATTCGACGACATCGGCCACATCCCCACCGCCGAGAACATCCCCTTCGATACATTCCGCTCCGACACCGACGGCGAAGCCGGCATGCTCCCCGGCGCCGACACCTTCGCGACCCTCTGTACAGATGCCGGGCTCACACAGACCGACACCATCGTCGCCTACGACGACACCCACGGCGTCTTCGCCGCCCGATTCCTCGTCACCGC
>CAZSSY010000102.1:1922-8312 GCA_964609565.1 uncultured Natronomonas sp. | reverse complement strand
ACACGGTGAATATCGCGAGTTTGCCGTCGACTGTGTCCCCTGTTATGCAGTCGACGATGCCACAGAGATTCAATCGGCCGTCGACCGGACGCCGTTCCACACGACCTATCTGACCGACCGTATCGACCCATTCACGACAGATGTCCGCGTCCTGAAGGCGTTCCTACTCGGAATCGGCGCCTACGGTAGTGATCTTCGGACAAAGGGCTTCTCAGGGTTTCTCACCGAACTCCTGATTCTTGAACACGGCGGCTTCCGGGCGTTCATTGAGGCAGCGGCCGACTGGCAGCCACCGGTTCGGATTGACCCCCGCGGTCACAGTGATGCGGTCTTTGATGCCCCGTTGGTCATGATCGACCCTACTGACCCCGAGCGGAACGTGGCTGCTGTATGTTCAGCTCAAAACATTGCACGTGTGATCCACTATGCTCGCGACTTATCTGCGGAGCCACGCGAGGCGCTTTTTGAACCGCGTGACCCAGATCCGTTATCACCGGCCGATATTCGTGGCTATGTGTCCTCGCGGGCGACCACCCCGGTCGGCATCCGATGTGACGCCCCGGACATTGTCGAGGACCACCTCTACCCGCAACTTGAGAAATCTCTCACGGGGGTCGAACAGGCACTCAGTCGGGGTGGATTCAACCCGATTCGGTCGATGTATGCTGTCGAGGAGACCGTCGTGTTACTCGTTGAGTGTACTGTCGACCGGCTCCCGGCGGTTGAACGTCATCACGGCCCGCCGGTTGGCGTCCGCGCTCATGCCGAGGACTTCTTCTCGACATATGAGTCGAACCCGGATGTGTCCGGCCCATTTATCGACGACGAGGGACACTACGTCGTGGAACGTCCGCGGGAGGCCCGCACGCCGGCGACGCGCCTTGAAGCCGACCTGTTCGATGTCGCCCTCGGCCCAGACGTGAAAGAGGCCCTCGCCGACGACTATGAAATCCTCACGGGGACAGATATCGCGGTCCTCGCCGATGAGTTCGGCCCAGCCCTCGCCGCATACTTCAATCCCTCTCCCTAGAATATCGATCCCGAGATCTTGACAATCGCCGGTCTTGTATTGGCAGCCGCACGCAGCAGGATGCTTGCTGGTCGGTCACACGTCATGCACGCCGCATACCTCATCGAGAATATCAACCACTCCACCGGCTACATCGCCAGTGGGCCGCGTTGGGTCGTGGCCATCGAATACCTCATGGACCATCCCGACTGATTCAGCGAGCGCATCGAGCCCATAGCCGCCTTCGAGGACGAACGCTAATGCGGCGTCCTGTCGAGCCACCATCTCCCGCAGCCGAGCGGTCAAAAACCCATAGCCCTCTGTCGTCACGCGCATCCGTGAAATCGGGTCATGGCGGTGGGCATCAAAGCCAGCACTGACTACCACGAGATCTGGATCAAACCTCTCAATGATGGGGTCTAACACCTGGTCGACGACCGCAGTGTATGCCACATCGCCGCTCCCACCGGGGAGCGGTATGTTCACAGTCGTGTTCTGGCCTGCCCCGTCGCCAGTTTCCGACACCTCTCCCGTTCCCGGGAACAGTCCGCGTTCGTGGACTGACGCGTAAAGCACGTTCTCGGCGTGATAGAATATCTCTTGGGTCCCGTTCCCGTGATGGACATCCCAGTCGAAAATCGCTGCCGTTTGAATCGCGTCCCTCTCGATTGCCTGCTGGACAGCAACAGCGGCATTGTTGACAAAACAAAACCCCATCGCGTCATCTGATTCGGCGTGATGACCAGGCGGTCGACCGATGGCAAATGGCGTCTCACGACCATCAGCGCCCGCAATCGCTTCATCGACGGCCCATGTCGCGAGGCCAGCAGCCGCGCGCGCCGCGTCCCACGTCGCCTCAACTGCGATTGTGTCTGCATCCCACGTCCCACCGCCCCTCTGGCAAAACTCGTCAATTGCATCGAGATAGTCGGTGTCGTGCACTAATTCAATGCTGTCCCGGTCTGCGAGGCGGCCCTCATGATACTCCACGCCATGTCGTTTCACGAGTCCTCGTCGGATCGCTCTGAGTCGGTCAGCCGTCTCGGGATGCCGTGATCCGGTATCATGCTCAAGACACACGTCACGGTATCCAAATTTCATACTCGGTCACTCACACCCCACCCGCTGGTACTCTGGTTCGTTACGCGTGGATTCCGTGTCTTGGGTACAGGGACGGTATTCGACGAAGACGAACGTGTCTGCCCGTGGGTGACCGAGTACGGCTGGGCACCTCCCGGGTTCTCCTCGGCTTTTGGGCCGCCTTCCGGACCGACCGCTACCTGCCACCGGACCCTCAAGCATGACGGGGCCAAACCGGGGGACGATCGGCACACACCAAGGTAAACACACGGAGCCATAAAGAAAACCACCGGTTCCCTACACGCTATCTCCACGCCATTCCTCACTTCACTGTTCTCTTAGTGATGCACCACAACGCTCTTCGAGCGGTTTCAGTCGTAATAGGATTCCAGCTCGAAGTAGGTTTCAATATCTTCCGCTTTGATCGTGCGTCGATCGGCATGTCGGGCCAGAATCGCCGCTGCCGCTGCGACCGTATCCCCATATGATTCTAACTCTCCCGCCAGCGCGATACGTGCATCCATCGAGACGCGATACCGGTTGTCAATATCAAGCCGTGCAATCCGGTCGACAGGTGCCACCGGCAGTTCGAGCAGATCCTTATCCACAACGGGCGCATTAAAATCTTCAGCCATCAGCGTCTTTCGACCGTCAGCCGTTGCCTCCTCAGCCGCGGCAGCCGCCAACTCGGCTCCACGTTCCTGTATCCGTCGGGCCAGTTCTTCAGCAGCTTCGGCACTTACACGGAGCTTCCCCGCATTCCGACGGATAACGGTATCTACCGGGGCGAACGGTAACTCGACGCTCATAACCCACACCCGGACCGAGGCAGCCTTAATCTTTGCGAGGCCCAGTCCACACCAAGCCCGCCTCGCCAGCCTCGCTGCCAGCTGGGCTGGGTGGGGTTAAAAGACGTCGTCTGCGATAAACCGGTCCTCAGTCCGGCGGCCCCGTACCGTTACTTCCTGTCCGAGGTGGACATCCGCATCGGTTTCAACATGTAGTGTTTCCTCTCCGCTGTCAAGAATCACCGGATCACCCGGTTGCACCACCGTTCCCGTAAACGTCTCCGGTGCTCCCTCCCCGTCAGCCTCTCCATCTGGCGCCACGGGATTCGTCGGGTCAGCGCCGCCACTGTCGCCTTCATGTTCTGTCTCGTCCGTGGTAAACTCCTCGAGGCTGGATGTATCCTCAGGCTGGGCTGTTGGCGCGGCAGCATCGAGGACGGTAACCGTCGCCTGCCAGCCCGCTGATGCTTCGATGTCATCCTGCCAACCGTCCTGGATCTCTACATCGGTACACACCACTTCATCGCCGGGCCCCAACTCCACATCTGCTTTCTCACCCCACAACGCAACCCGGATAGCACCGGTCTCGTCTTGCACCCGGATATTCCGGACTTGTCCCTCACTACCATCATCTCTGTCGAACGTCCGTTTGGGATCTGCTGACCGCACAACACCAGCGATATCGACCGTCTCCTCAATATCGACCGATGCAATATCTGTCGTATCGGGAACGAATTCAACCGATTCATCGCTTTCGACAATCCGTCCCTGTGACCCTACATGCAGCTCTAAGTCACCATCACGTTCACGAACGTAGCCATCCACTACTTCGACGGTCTCTCCTGCTGTCAGCTCCTCGACGCGGTCGGCGCGCTCATCCCATAATGTCACTCGTATCCGCCCCGTTTCATCACCAAGGGTTACATTGGATACTCGGCCTTCGCTCCCGTCATCCCGGTCGAATGTCCGCACCGTATCCGTGTCCAACACCACGCCCGTGAGATTGACATCGGACTGCCCAAGCGTCAATCCATCTACCGTCGCCCGCCCCCCAACCTCGACATCTATCTCAGCTTCCTCATCGACCTCAACTCTGTCAGCATTCACCTCAACACCCTTGTAGCCCTCTTTCGGTCGGCCTTTCACACGAAGCACTTGGCCTTTCTCCAACTCATCACCCGCCGCGATCGCGTCATCGTCCCACAACGCAACCCGGACTGCCCCGGATTCATCCGCCAGTTCCACATTCAATACATGCCCCACCTCACCATTACTCTCGGCATCACCACTCTGCGCGTCACCAGCCGATTTCTCTCTCGGCTCCGGTGACGGATCCGATCCAGCATCGTCAACCGTGGTTTCCTCCTCATCTGTAGCTTCAGTCCCTCCGGGTGTGCTTCGTTCGAACGTCCGGAGTTCCCCGATGGTGAGTATTTTCCCGAGGAATTTCGCTTCTTCTAACCCGGCCTCGATGTCCGAGATGGTGTGGACTTCACCGCCATCAAGATCGTGTTTAATTAACATCGCGGCCGTTTCCTCATCCGCGAGTCCCCCCATTTCCTCGACTTTTTCCTCGACGGCCTCCCGGAACTCATCCTTGGACACATCAGCCTTCAGTTCCGCATAGATATCTTCGATGGCACCCATTGCTACAGATGGCACGGTCGGCCACCCGAAAAGCGTTATCGTTCACCAGACAGCACCCGGATCCACCCACCACACCCAGGTCGGAACGACGAGACCCTCACGCTCTGGCATGCACGGTTTCTGGGGCAATCCAGCCGTTCCTGGTGATCGAAACCAGGGTTGTCGATGGATCTGAACCATCGAACCCAATATCCTCCCTCCCGCGAACACGGAGCGCCGTCCTATCGACTGGTCTTCGAAGAATCCACGGTCGCGTCCCCTCTCGGCCCGCACATGTCGGACACCACCAACTATCGCGCTACCTGCGTCACCATTCATTAGCAACCACACTCAGGTACATGACGTCAATCGCCACGCCCGGTGTCCTGTGCGAGCAGGAATCGTATTGAGTACCTCGTCGATGCACTCTCGCTATTATATGATAACAAATAAATATATACCTGTCTATTGTAAATGTGAACGTAGGTATTAGTGGTTGACAGATAGTATATTCGGATATTTATGTCTCTCTGAACTCTCATCAGTTTACATAAGTATATCTGCTCACACGCCAATTAGAGGTTGATATTCGTATGACTTCAGAGATGACCGACGCAACTGACATTGCCGAATCACAACCACTCCCCACCGGCGATGAACGGCCACTCATCGGGACCGTCCGACGAGGCATCTTCTATCTCTCACTCGGGTTAGCCGCCGTCATGACCGTCTTGTTCCTCCCGGATCTCCTCATGCTTTCAGTCTTGGGCTGGACCGCCACTGCCGGGGCTGAACTCGGCATTCACCGCCTCCACATCATGGGCATCGGGACCGTCGCCACCGTCGCCCTCCTCGGGTTGTTCGCCCAGGCCTACAACCCAACCGAGCGGATCGCATCGATGTGGGGCGTCTTCCTTATCATGCTCGTCATCAGCATCGGTACCGTCGGCTTCGGCGTCGGTCGACCCGAAGAAGTCCTCCCATTCCTCGGAGTGACAGGTCTCGCCCTCATCACACATCCCGCTGGCCGCAATCTGTTCCGGCGAGGCGACTCCTACAGCCCGGCACTCCTCGCGTTGGTCGCCATCGCAGCTGTCCCGCTTCTCGCGTTCATGCTCACGCAGTACACCCTGACAGGGAACACAGCCGACCCACACGCCATCGAGGGCCACTACGTCATGATGGCCGGGCTCGCGTCGCCCCCATCGCCTACGGCCTCTTCGCCGCGTTCGGTTTCGCCGGCTGGCGTCTCGCCGCCTGGCTGACCGCCCTCCCCATGGTACACTACGGCCTCATGTCGATTGCCTTCATCGACCAATCAGGATCAACCGGACCCATATGGGGAGCAGCCGCCATCATCTGGGCCATTACGTTCGTCGCCGCCGCTGAATATTCCCGAACTGCATCTATGCCAATTTTTCGTCGTGAGGCAGCACGAACAAGCTAGAACCCGTCGGCACCTGATCAACTTCACGGCCACATCCCGGAACGTGAATCCAGTAGTTGCCCGACCTGCCAGAAGAATATGCATACCGGGGTGATGTATCCTGAGACCCGAGCGAACGTCCAAACAATCACTCCTCGCTACAGGAACACTCACCGGATGACTGAGAATGAACAGATGTTGGTCGGATGACACCGAGACGGCCAACCAGTTATTTGATGCCACACCACAGAATGCTAAGGATCAGTCTTTGGGCGAATCCCACCGATACCCTACTCTCACTTACCACCACCGTCATCAACGTAAACTGAAGCAATTCACTCTACTCAAGCGGTGCCGGGTGGGGGAATCGTAACCCCTATACGTCGATGCGGGGTACCTTCTGGTGGGTCCGGGTAGGGTAGTGGACTATCCTCTTGGCTTGCGGAGCCAGGGACCGGAGT
>CAZSSY010000102.1:0-1886 GCA_964609565.1 uncultured Natronomonas sp. | reverse complement strand
AACCGAGCGTGAAACCACATGCCCGAAGCCAAGATGATTCGCGGAGACAGGGATCACCGTGATGTACGTCGATTTGTATCGTATCAGGCCAAATACAGATTCCGGGGGTGGGCGGATGATCGCTGACGACATTCCCATCATTCTCGAGCCGACTGAGAGATATCTCAATCCCCGCCAGCGACATGTTTACCAAGAACATCGAACGCAGTTTTTGGAGTGGTAGGCTGCGTTCGGGAAGGGCCCGGATCGTGCGGAAGGCTACTCCGAGGCAGTCGTGCGGAACACAGCATACCGGACTGACCAATTCTATCGCTGGGTTTGGAACCAAACAGGATATACCACGAGCAACGCTGAGACGGACGCTAATTCCTACATCCGTCATCTCGCAGTATCCCAGTCAAGCAATTCGCACAAATCCAAGTGCGTGAAGGCAATCGAACGCCTCTTCAAATGGAAATCCCGGGAGCAAAGTTGTGATCACTGGGAGCCGGAGATTACGTTCTCTGAGGATCACTCAACACAGCCACGGGACTTTCTGACGCGCGGTGAACGAAAGATCATTTGGGAAGCTGCGCTTGAATACGGGATATTCCAGCCTCCAATACCGTCACTCCTGAACAAAGAACTTGCTGGAAGAAATATCTCGCCCAACGATTCGGAAAAGCAATAGAAGACGTCACTCTCCAAGACTGGAACCGAGCGAATGGCTGGACGATTCCCTCGCTTGTTTGGATTAGTCCCGATGCCGGGTTACGACCGGTAGGAGTCACACGAGCCACTGTAACCTGGGTCGATTTGGAGAACAATATTCTCCGGATCCCATAGAAAGAAGCCACAAAGTCCGAGGACAACTGGATAGTTGGGTGACGAGAACAATCCACCAATGCAATAGAGAGATTGCAGGATGAACGAAGAGATTATTCCATCTACGATGGCAAATCAAGTCTGGTTAACCGAGAGGGGCAACCGTATCAACCTCACCGTCTCAACCCTGTCATATCTCACCTATTCGATATCGCCGAAAACTACATTTGCGTATTTATCGATGAGAACCTGAATGACGGATAGGCAACTGTTGCGCCACTGGGAATATGCCTACTATGTTCACTACGGCGAGCTTAGTCAACCGGCACGTCGTGCGCACTCGTCGCCGGCACGTCAACAACTTCTTCTGCGGTGGAAATAGTGAAGGAGAATGTTGATCCATCACCTACCTTGGAGTCAACCCAGATTTCGCCGCCATGGCTCTCGACGATGCGTTGACAGCGAGCCAAGCCGATACCTGAGCCAGCGTGCTCGTCGACCGCGTGGAGACGCTGGAAAATGTCGAAGATACTCTCCTGATCATCGGGCTCGATACCGATACCACCGTCTGAAACGGAGATAACCACCTCAGAACCACTGATCTCAGCTGAAATGTGGATTTTGGGCGGCTCGTCACCTGAATACTCGATTGCATTGCTCAATAGATTTTGGAATAGTTGCCGCAGTTGACTTGCATCCCCTTCGACCCGAGGGAGTTCTGCTACGGTGATCTCTGCCTTACTCTCTACAATTCGAACGTGGAGGTCTCGACAGACGTCAGCAATTACTGATTCTAGATCTACCGGCTTCAATTGATCGTTCTGTGTTTCTACCTGCGAGTATTGAAACAAGTCTTCGACCATGGTTTGCATCCGAGATGCGCCGCCCTTTGCGAAGTCGATGAATTCCGAAGCGTCGTCGTCGAGATCATCACCATACCGGTCGTCGAGGAGTTGCAGATAGTTCGTGATCATCCGGAGTGGTTCCTGTAGGTCGTGTGATGCGGTATAGGCGAATTGCTCCAATTGATCGTTCGACGCTTCGACTTGACGAACTGTGCTTTCGAGTTGTTCTTGCGTTTG
>CAZSSY010000101.1:0-8420 GCA_964609565.1 uncultured Natronomonas sp. | reverse complement strand
AGGGGGGTTCTCCCCAGCGCGATACAGTGCCTCTAGTGCGTAGTCGTCCTGAAGTGGCCCCTCAATATAGAGCGTGACCACATCATCTTGACTGGTTTCGAAATTATCCTCGAGAAACGCGAGTGTCCGGGTGACCGTATATTCGTCTGGCTGGATTTGCTCGGGGAGATAATCGTAATACCCTGGTGGTTCTTCGGGTGGGAGGAAGTCATCGGTGTCGAATGTGGTATCGACGCCGGTGGCGTAGACGCCGGCGAAGCCACTCCCGATAAGGATGACTGCGAGAAAGACAACGGGGGCGCCGTTGGCGATGGTGACTCCGATGCCATGGACGCGGTCGAGTTGTGCGTTTCCCTGCCCGAACGGGGTGGTTGCGAACGTTGGGATAGGATACCGTTGGCGGGCGTGATCGAGTTTGACTTTGGCTGCGGGCAGGAAGATGCCGAAAATGAAGAACGTGAATACGATCCCGATGGCAGCGACGATCCCGAATTCGCGGAGCGGCGCCAGTTGACTGGAGAGATTCGCGCCGAACCCGATGACGGTCGTCCCCGTGACGATGAAGAAGGCGACGACGACTTGGTCTGTTGCGCGCCGCATGCCCTCGTCGATATGATAGCCGTCGATGCGTTCCTCGCGATACCGGTTGACGGCATGAATCCCGAAGTCGATTCCGACAGCGAGGAGGAGCGGGGGAACAGAGATCAGGACTTGGGTAAAGGGGATGCCGACGAGCCCGACAAACCCGAACGTCCAGATGATCGCCATGAGGAGCGCGATGATACCGAGGAGAAGGTCGGCAAGATCGCGGTAGGCGAGGAGGAGGAAGACGGTGATGAGGATGACTGCCGCTGGCACAACCAGGATGAGGGTATCGCCGATGACGGCAGCAAATTCGGCGGCAACGATGCCGACCCCGAATACCTGGATATCGCCGCCGACAGAGTCGGTGATGAATCGGGTTTGTTCTTGAATAGGGGTCATGGGGCTTTCTCCGCTGGCGCCCGCGCCGGACCCGATCCCGGCTGGGACGTCATGGGAGACAACGCCCACGGTTGCTGACGCGCTCGCGGCCTCGCGGTTGAAGTCGGTTGAGAGCAGCCCGTCGAACTGCGGGTTCTGTCGGGATGCCTCGCGGACGGCTGTCTGGATTTCCGTGGTTGTGGCCGTTTCAATCGCACGTCGCTGCTCGGCTGGGGTGGTCGCGTCGGGGTCGAGGTGCTGAGCGATGATGCCGGCGGCGCTGGAGGTTTCAGTGACTCGGAGGTCGGGGCGGTCCACCATGCGTTCGTGGACCTCAAGCATCCGGATGAGTTCGTGTCGCGCCAAGACATTCTCGCCTTGCTGGATGAGTTGTGTACTCCCGGTGTCTGGCGCAAAGGAGGGGGAAAACTGTCTGGCAATTGCTTCTGCGGCCTGTTGTTCAGGGATATCCTCAGCGAACTGTTCGGTCCCGGCAGTGGTTTCGATGCCGCCGAGCCCGATCGCGAAGAGGCCGGTTACGAGGAGGAAGCCAACGATAAGGGTGCCTGGGCGCTCCGTAATGAGGTCGTCAACCCGGTCGAGATACGGCTGATAGTCGATATCCATTTATCGCCGTCGGTACAGCAGGAGTGGCCCCACAACGAGTGACGTCGACAGCCCGATACCGAGGAGGCCGAAGATCCCGAAGAACCCGTCGTCGGAGTCAGTGACGTCAATCGGGACGCGGTAACTCTCAGTGAGACGGGTCTCGCCGTCGGGATCGACGTACTGAAAGTCTACAGAGATGGGGTATGTTTTCGTCATTGCGGTATCAGCGGCAGCAACGCGGATCGGGAGGTCGACGGTTTCGTTCGGATCGAGGTGGTCGACGAAGGCCTCGTCATCGGGGACAGAGAGCGGTTGTGAGGTGAAGACTTTCGCTGAGACATCTGACAGGGGGACATCGCGATTGTTGGTCACTTGGAGGACGACGCGGCTTTCGCCACCGGGGGCGACGGTTCGGTCGGTTGTTTCGACGGTGACGACATCGCGGCGAGGCTGGACGGTTTCACGGAATCGAATCGGGTCGGCGGTTCGGTCTTCCCCGTCGAGTGTTTCATATTCAGGTTGGAGCGTGAATTGTCGTGGGCCGGCGCGGCTGGCGGTCGAAACTTCGATGTCAAAGGTGACGGTAACCTCCTCTCCAGGTGTGAGGTCACCGAGGGCGAGTTCGGGCTCGAGGACGTTGACATTGGTACTGGGTGGCTGGAGGGTCACCACGAGGTTGTCGACCGGGTTCGGACCGTCATTGGTGATGACGCCGCTGATGGTGCCGTCTTGGCCGACGCGGAGTGTCGAGTCGATCGCGTCGATGGAGAACGTCTGGTCTGTTTGGGGGGTGATTCCGAATGTTGACTCGCTGGTGAACCCGACATTCTCATCGTCTGTGTAGTCGACCGACAGCGACGCCGGGAGAGCACTGGTCGGCGCGTTCTCCGCGACGGATCCTCGGTAGAGGAGTGTTCGGCGGTCATCTGCCGGCCATTCCTCGATATAGGCTGCACTCGCGTCGCCCTCACCGAACGTCAGATCGCTCGATAATGATGTCAGACTGACGACGGCATCGTTCGCAGTGGCACTCCCATTGTTGTCGATGGTCACGCGGAATGTCCCCGTCTCACCAGGGCCTTGGGGATCGACTGAGATGATGTCGAACCGGGCGTCTTCGTCGACCACGACTGTCACGGTTCGTTCGATGGACACGTCATCATCGTTGAGCGTGCGAGTATCTTGCTCGGAGACAAGTTCGGTATGGCGATATTCAATGTCGACGGGGATCTCGTAGGTCCCTGGTTCGGCATCGTCGGCGACGGCGACGTTGATGGTGGCTGTCCGGGTTTCGCCGTCAGGGAGGTTGCCGACGGCGATTTCATTGGTCCTGACGGTGATGGGCCCGGTACTGGATGGTTCGATGGTGAGGCCTCTCGCGGTTGTGACACGCGATTCAGCGTTTGTATTTCCTTGATCGCTGCCTTGGCTGAGATCTCCCCGGTTGACTACGGCGATATCGAGTGTGGTGGAGTCGCCGGCTGTGAGGCGATTGTCGGCAACTGTCAGGGAAAGATCGGGTTCGCCTTGGACGAGGGCGCCTGCAGAACCGGCCAGCAACGCCAGGGTGACTGCACAGATGACGACGCCGGCGAGGACCAGGCCGGCGCGTCGAGAGCCAGCATCGATGGACATGGCTGTGATAGCAGCCGCCGCCTATTTAAGAGCCCTGAAGCAGCGGCCCGAGCAAACAAGACGAAACCGCCGGGAGACACACCGGGGGTTGCGGTGATAGGTTGGGGCTGTGTATCGGACACTGGCTTGAATCAGCGCGGGGTGGGTTTATCACTGAGTTAGGTGGATTTTTGGTGTGACTAGTGGGGTGGCACTCGTGTTTGCCTCGCTTTATCACGATTAATGTGTGTTAATCGCTCGCAAAGTCTTTAGGCAGCCAAGCCCCTATCATAAAGGAGACGCCCTTGTGGGCGCTGTGATCCACATGACAGAGGAACTCGTCTGGCGAATCGCTGGTGGATCCGGTGACGGGATTGACTCGACAAGCCAGAATTTCGCGAAAGCACTGATGCGGTCAGGACTCGATGTCTTTACACATCGACATTATCCCTCCCGAATCAGAGGTGGCCACACCTTCGTTGAGATTCGAGCCGCGGCCGCCTCCGTGACATCGCGGGGGGACGGCTACAACTTTCTGCTTGCGCTGGGTGATTCCTTCGCCCGGAACCCAAAAGAGACAGCGTACTATGGGAATGAAGAAATTAAGCCCCTCGCGGAGAATCTCTCTGACCTCCGTGACGGCGGGGTGATCGTGTATGATGAAGGCCTCATCGACATCGCTGACATCCCGGATTTCGAGGACCGTGCGGCAGATAACAACTGGCACGTCTACGGCTTGGATCTCCGGGGATTGGCGCGGGAGATGGGACGGGAGGTCATGCGGAACACAGCCGGGGTTGGCGCTACCGCGGCGCTTTTGGAATACGACCTGGCGCATATCAAGGACTTGATGGCTGAAAAGATGTCAGATGAGGTCCTCGAAACAAACGTCGAGATCCTCGAGGCAGCCTATGAATCAGTCGGCGACCGAGAGTTCACTCACGATCTCCGAATGCCAGACGGAACGCATGACGAAGAGCAGGTGCTCTTATCCGGGTCGAACGCGATCGCGTATGGCGCCCTCGATGAAGGCTGTCGATTTATCGCCGGTTATCCGATGACACCGTGGACCGAAGTATTCACGTTGATGGCACAGCATCTCCCCGCAGTCGGTGGGATCTCCGAACAAGTCGAAGATGAAATTGCGGCCGCTGCACTTGCCTTGGGTGCATCCCATGCCGGCGTGAAAGCCATGTCCGGGTCCTCGGGCGGTGGCTTTGCGCTCATGAGTGAACCCCTGGGCTTGGCGGAGATGACCGAAACACCCGTTGTGCTCCTCGAAGCGATGCGAGCCGGGCCCTCCACTGGGATGCCCACCAAACCGGAACAGGGAGACCTCGAACACGTCTTATATACCAGTCAAGGAGACTCCTGTCGGGTCGTGTTTGCCCCCGGGAACGTGACCGAAGCCTACCAGCAGACACGTGATGCCTTCCGCATCGCCTACGACTATCAGCTTCCGGCCATCATCCTCTATGACCAGAAACTGTCAGGCGAACTCCGGAACGTCCCCGAGGCCTTCTTTGATCGGGACCCGAACCCCGATCTTGGGTCCACGCTGACCGAAGACGAGATCGCGGATGCTGCCCATCATGCCTCCGGGAAATTCAACCGATTCCAACACGAGCCGGGCAACGATCAGGGTATCTCGCCCCGATCGATCCCCGGCCAGGAAGGTGGCCGATTCCTCGCAACCGGGAACGAACACACCCCGCAGGGCCACATCAGCGAAAACCCCGATAATCGGGTCGCTCAACTCAACCGTCGCCTCCAGAAACTCGACGCCATCCGCGAGGAGCTTGTCGCGGACGACACCAGCCATCAAACCTATCTCGGGCCATCCGACGCCACCTATGGAATCCTGACGTTCGGGAGTCAACAAGGCACCGTCGCAGAAGCGGTCGACCGGCTGAATGATGACGGCGAGAGCGTGAAAGCACTCGGTGTATCTGACCTGATGCCGCTTGCTGAAGCCGAGATAACCGCCTTCCTCGAATCGGTCGACCAGGCCTTGGTTGTCGAGATGAACGGATCCGGCCAGTTCCGTGGCCTCATCCAACGAGAACTCGGGCGATTCGGGCCCAAGATGCATAGCCTCTTGAAATATAATGGGAACCCCTTCGAGCCGGCCGAGATCATCGATGGCATTGACACGATCATGAATGGTGGCGAACCCGCCCCGAGTACCCGGCTCGTCCCCGCGAAAGGTGATTAGCTATGAGTGCATTCAACGCAATCAACACTGACCGCGACGTAGAACGCGACGACTACACCCCCGGGATTGAACCACAGGCAACCTGGTGTCCCGGCTGTGGCGATTTCGGCGTCCTGAAAGCATTGAAAGGAGCGATGGCTGACCTCGGCCGGAGTCCTGATGAAATCCTGCTCGTCACGGGGATCGGGTGCTCTGGGAAGCTGAACAGCTACTTCGATAGCTATGGATTCCACACCATCCACGGGCGGGCATTACCCATCGCTCGCGCCGCCAAACTCGGGAATCCGAACCTCGAAGTCGTCGCTGCCGGCGGCGACGGTGATGGCTACGGAATCGGCGGCAACCACTTCTTGCATACCGCCCGGGAGAACCACGATCTCGTGTATATCGTGTTCAACAACGAAATATTCGGGCTCACGAAAGGCCAGACCTCCCCAACCAGCCCCAAGGGCCATAAATCCAAAACCCAGCCCCACGGGTCGGCGAAATCCCCGATTCGGCCCTTATCGTTAGGATTGACGTCAGGGGCATCCTTCGTCGCACGTACGGCCGCAGTCAACCCAAACCAGGCCCAAGACATCCTCGTTGAGGCCATCGAACACGATGGGTTTGCCCATATTGATTTTCTCACGCAATGTCCAACATGGAACAAAGACGCAAAGCAGTACGTCCCCTATATCGACGTCCAGGAAAACGAGGACTACGAGTTTGACACCCAAAACCCGGAAGAGGCAGCGGCCATGATGCAAACCGCGGAGAACGCTCTCTATGAAGGCGAAGTCCTCACCGGGATGTTCTACCGCGATCCCGATCGGCCATCTTACGGCCAAGAAAAACGGGACGTGGGCGAAATGCCGACCGACCCACTAGCTGAACGCTACCACGACGACACCTACGAGTGGGAACGAAGCTACGACCTGCTCGACGCCCACAAGTGACGACCACCGCCGGTCGCCACCACAGCCATGACGCATCCTCATGGCCTGACCATAGGCATCACTAAAGGGTGATACGGCACGTGCGAGACCGCCAGGCGATGGTTAGGCGAGTGCCGCTCCAGCGTTGATGATTGTTTCTTCACCGAATGCTGGCCCGACCAGTTGGAGCCCGACCGGTCCCGCATCGGTTTCACCAGCTGGAAGAGATAACGCTGGGAGATTCGCCAAATTGATCGGGACCGTGTTCGCATCGGCAAGATACATCTGGAGCGGGTCATCGAGGCTCTCACCCAGCTCGAACGGCGGCACCGGCATAGTGGGTGACGCGAGGACATCAACCGACTCGAAAGCAGCATCGAAATCTTGGGCCACCCACGCTCGTGCATCCTGCGCCTGTTTGTAGTATTTATCGTGATACCCCGCTGACAGTGCGTACGTTCCGAGGAGAATGCGGCGTTTGACCTCTTCCCCAAACCCGGTATCGCGGACATCAGAAAACGATTCATTCCAATTCCCATCCGTGTCAGCTGTAGGACCGAAGCGCACCCCATCGAACCGCGCGAGATTTGACGAAGCCTCCGACATCGCGATCACGTAGTACGCCTGGACCGCGGTTTCAACCGACGGGAGCGCGACCGCCTCCGTTGTCGCCCCTTGGTCACGGAGGTCGTCGAGTGCGGCTGTGAAGACCTCGCGGATATCATCGTTGACACCTTCGAGTAATTCAGTCGGGACGCCGATGGTGAGATCCGTGACATCGCCGGCGGCGGCATCGGTATACGAGCCATTAGTCTCGGGGTCTTGGGTAGTCGCGTCCCTTGGATCGGGGCCGGCAATGATGTCGAGGACGGCAGCCGCTGTCTCCACATCTGGAGCGAGCGGCCCGATTTGTTCGAGGGAGTTGGCGTATGCGACAAGCCCATACCGGGATACCAACCCGTAGGTGGGTTTGATGCCAACCACGCCGCAGAATGCCGCTGGACAACGGACTGACCCGCCGGTATCGGACCCGAGGGCTGCATCAGCCTCTCCGGCGGCGACGGCTGCGGCGGATCCACCGGAGGATCCGCCGGGGACGCGGCCGGCTGCGGCTGGATTTTCCGTCGGGCCGAACGCCGAAGTTTCCGTGGTCGTGCCCATGCCGAACTCGTCCATATTGGTTTTCCCGACGATGTGGGCGCCGGCCGTTTTCAGTCGCTGAACGACTGTGGCATCGTATGGTGGGATGTACTCTTCGAGCATCTTCGATCCACACGTTGTGCGGATGCCCTCGGTCGAAATGTTGTCTTTTACTGCGATGTCCATGCCGTCGAGTGGACCATCAGCTGTTGGCTCGATTGCTGTCTCGGTGATGAAGGCGTTGTGGCTCATGAGACGTTTGGGCCTTTGAAGTAACCGTCTTCCGTCTCGGGTGCGTTTTGGAGCGCCTCTGTCTGGGTGAGGCCGGCATGGACGTCATCGGGGCGGAGGACGTTGACGAGGTCTGCCTCCCGGTCTGTATCTGGGACATCGTCGAGGGCTTCGAAGGATTCGAGGATCTCACTGAACTGGTCTGTGAACCGGTCGATCTCGTCTTCGTCGAGATCGATGCGGGCGAGAGAGGCAATATGGCGGACCGTCGCATCGTCGACAGGCATAGATAGGGGTTCGGTCTGGGGTGTCACTAAGCGTTTCGCATACTGGATCGGGTGAGTGGTTGGGTTTCAGCGTGGATTTGCCTAGTATCTGATGGGTGGGCGGTGGGTGTCGTTGGAATCACTTGGTTTGGTGTATATCACCCCACCGAACTTTTATGTCGTATGGAAGACAACCTATAACGTAGTATAGCTTTCTCAGCGCCTGCTAAACGCACCCCAGAATGACAGACCCCACTGTCCACACCCACAGCCACCGAGAAACAGAAGAGGAGGAGGAACACCCGGAGCCCGACGCACCACGCAGAACAGACCGTACTCGCCGCTGTCCAGAATGTGGGGGCAACCTCGAAGGCGACCCAGAACATGGCGAAACCGTCTGTCGGGATTGCGGGCTCGTCGTCGAAGAAGACGAGATCGACCGCGGCCCCGAATGGCGCGCCTTCG
>CAZSSY010000100.1:0-8502 GCA_964609565.1 uncultured Natronomonas sp. | reverse complement strand
GATTAGACCAGATTCGAACGGCCGACGTGGTCATCGTCGCCGCTGGCCGGGAGGGGGCACTCCCGACCGTGGTGGCTGGTCTCGTGGATATGCCGGTTATCGGGCTACCTATCGGGTCCGGATATGGCTACGGGGGCGAAGGCCACGCCGCGTTAGCAAGTATGCTACAGTCATGTTCTCCATTAGCGGTGGTAAATATTAATGCGGGGTTTGCCGCCGGGGCTCAAGCAGGAAATATTGCTCGTGCTATTTCGGCCGCACGGACGATTGAGTAAGTGACGTTAATGTGACCATACCTGATTCAGTTTCAACTACTGGAACTGCCCGAGGGTATTTGTGTGTTGAGATCCAACGGTATTTGCCGACGGGATTATCCACGTCGGCGGCCAGAATGCCCAGGTGTGACCACTGTGACGCGCACGTCTCGGACCGGTTTGCCCGCGTGTTCGGGGATGAACGAGGGGACGTTCACGCGTGCCCTAACTGCTCCGCGAATGCTGGCATCGCCGAAGTATCGAGAGAGCGCGCACATGAGTAACGGCCGAGAGGCCGTTGAACTGTGTTTCAAACACAGGGTGCCCTCGTTCTACGGTTAACTAGGGCAACGACCAGATAGATGGCTAACTGATACGTACCCCACCGTTAGGTTTAGCGGGTTCCACCAAGTGGTACTCGGCACAATGGCTGCCGATGACACGCACTATGTCTATATGATTGAATGCAATGATGGATCTCTCTATACCGGATATACAACTGATATTGAGCGCCGGCTACACGAACATAATATGGGTGAAGGCGCCAAGTATACAGCCGGCCGTGCCCCCGTCGAACTCGTCTATAGTGAGTCATATGTTTCACGACCAGCTGCAATGCGTCGTGAATACCAACTCAAACAACTTTCACGAGGACAGAAGGAAGCCCTCATCGGAGGTTTATAGGGCAGTGTCTCGTTGCTCTATGCATGCTCAAGTCAGGTGATTCGGCGCCAGCTATCCAGGCCAGAAACCAACACGGTGTGGTGATATCACCGGATTTTGAAAAACCGACGGTCGTGTACTTCTACGTTGAAGATGGAACTCCGGGGTGTGCAACCCAAGTTGACCAATTCGTCAAGGAAGATGACGCATACGCAGACGGCGGGGTAGCAGTTTATGGGGTGTCAACGGATACAGTAGAATCACACCTGACGTTTGCACAGGAACACGACGTGGACTATGACTTATTGGCCGATCCGGATGGCGTCATTTGTGACGCCTTTGGCGTTCCACGAACTCACGACGGCCGGGCTGAACGAACCACGTTCGTCTTAACAGACGGGGAGGTATGGGCCGTCTATACAGATGTCTCAGCCGATGGTCATGCCCGACGCGTCCTGATGGATATGCTTGAGGAGGGCTTAACGTCTCTGTGATACTCCCTGGCCCAATGGATTCTTATAGACCGCGGCAGCCCCCATAGTATGGTCATCAATCCTGGAGAGAAAGCGCCACGTATTGAGGCCACCAATCAAGATGGCACGACCATTTCGCCTGATTTTGAGGATCCGACCGTTATGTACTTCTACCCGCGTGATGGCACGCCAGGCTGTCAGCTTGAAGCGCGACAATTCGAGGCAGCAATTGACTCATTCAGAGAGCACGGTATTACTATCTACGGTGTATCATTGGATGATGTTGATTCACACAAAGCGTTTGTGAACGAGGAAAATCTCTCGTTTGATTTGCTTGCCGACCCCACTGGGAACGTAGCGGCTGCCTTCGATATTGACACCAGTGGTGACTTTGCCGACCGTATCACTGTGATCCTTGCAGCGGGTGAAGTACAATCGATCGTTGATGCCGATGATGTTAATCCAGATGGCCACGCAACAGATGTGCTTCAGGAATCAAAATCGCTTCTCAAAGGCCAGGAGCTTCGGTGAGAACGATTCCAAACTCACGTTCGAATGTCTCTCGTCTATCGTTGAGGTATCCCGATTTATGTCGTGATATCGATTGCAGGTCGATTCGGCCTGGCTTTTTGAACAATAGAATCAGGTGCGTCGTCTGCCGTCAACACGCGTACGTCAGCCGAGAATTCTCGTTCAATGAGCCACGCCGCTGATTCAAGTGCGGCATATTCCGCCTCTGGATCGAGGTGTTCTTGGAGTGCTTCACGGTTCTCTTGGAGGTCTTGGCCGTACGTAGCGGCTGCATCGCCGTGTTGTTTGATGGAGTCGTGTTCCATGAGTTCGGGGATGATGTTATCGGCGTCACATTCCTGGGCAATTTGATGTGCTTGGTATTTCCATGCTGGTGTGACAACGATATCGATTCGATGGGGATTATCGATGTCGGCGACGTCTATGATCTGGCGGACATCAGCCCGCGTATTTTCGATGAGCTGTCGACGCATTTCATGGGTGTGACGATCAACAGTGATGTCAGGCCAGGCACTGTTTATGATGAACATTGTTTCCTGGTGGGGAGCGGTCTCGCCAGACGTCTGGGAGTATTTCGCACCGTCGGGGAGGCGCGACCACAGTTCTTCAGTGATGTGGGGAGTGATCGGTGCGAGGAGTTGCAACGCCGTTGCGAGGCCCCGTTGGTAAGTCGTTGGATGAACCGCGGTAAAATCGCGGTAGTTTCTCAGGGTGTCGACCAATGATTGTGCCTCCCGGATTGCATCGTTGAAGGTCAATTCGTTGTATTCCTCAGTCGCGACAACAATCGCGGTCTCGATTTCGGCGTCAACATAGCCAACGATCGGTGACTGTGCCGTCGATGTCTCGATATCACCGTTGGCGAAGGCGGTAACCGTCTGCTTCAAACGGGTTAGGAATTGATAGGCAGACTGGACTCCTTCCTCAGACCAATCGAAGTCACGGTCTGGCTGGGCTGCCTGCATCATGAACAACCTGGCCGTATCGGCCCCGTATTCGTCCACAATCGCTTGGGGGGAGACGACATTCCCCTTGGATTTGGACATTTTCTCCCCGTCGAGCTGCACCATCCCTTGGGCGAGCAGATTTGTGAACGGTTCCCGGTGTGTCAACCCTTCATAATCGGCCAGGGTCTTCGTTACAAACCGCGCATATAACAGATGCATGACCGCGTGTTCGATGCCGCCGACGTATAGGTCGACTGGCATCCACTCGTTTACCCGTTCGAGGTCGTACGGAGCAGAATCAAGATCTGGGGAGACATACCGGAGGAAGTACCATGAAGAGTCCACAAACGTGTCCATCGTATCTGTTTCGCGGACGGCGTCAGTTCCACATTCCGGGCACGTTGTTTGTTTCCACTCTGTCGCAACATCAAGCGGATTACCGGCCGTATTGATAAACGCGGGCAGCTCAACGGGGAGTGCGTCCGCTGGAATGAGGACGGGGCCACAGTCCGGACAATGAACCACCGGAATTGGCGTTCCCCAATACCGTTGTCGGGAAATACCCCAATCTCGCAGCCGGTATTGAGTGTGGAACTCTGCACTCTGAATATCGTCAGTCAGTAGGGTTCGTGCCTCTTCACTCTCGAGGCCAGTATACCCAGCCGAGTTAACAAGAATACCATCTGCAGTGTAAGCATTCTCCTTGACATCGGGAATGTCAGTCTCGCTCGGCGCGATCACCGGGACGATATCGATACCCATTTTCTTGGCGAACGCATGGTCGCGATCGTCGTGACCGGGAACACCCATGAGCGCCCCCGTTCCGACATCCGAGAGCACGAAATCGGCGACAAATACCGGTAGCGTTTCCCCAGTGACCGGGTTCCTCGCAAGCAAATCGGTCTCGACACCGTTCGGTTCATCGCCTTCTGGATCTGCTCCAGTCTCAACAAACGTGGCCACCGCGGGATCGTCAGCTATGAGGTCTTCTGTAACGGGGTGGTCCGGCGCCAACGCAAAGAATGTCGCCCCAAAAATAGTGTCAACTCTGGTTGTAAATGCTTCAACATCAGCTATTTCGTTCGGATCATCAACATCGGTTCCCCGTTCGTGATCGATATCGGCCTCCTCAAGGGTGAATGTCAACCGAGTTCCTTCCTGACGGCCTATCCAATTGCGCTGCATCTGGCGGACCGAATTCGGCCACCCTTCTAGTTGATCGATACAATCGATGAGTTCATCCGCATAATCGGTGATCTTGAGAAACCACTGTTCCAGTTCTCGACTCCCCACCGAGGTACCACACCGCCAGCAGAGCTCGTCGTCTCCTTCCACTTGTTCATCGGCCAACACTGTCTCACAGGACGGACACCAATTCACTTCAGCAGCCCGCCGTTCGGCCAGCCCTTTTTCGTAAAACCGACGGAACAACCACTGATTCCACTTGTAATACTCTGGAGTACAGGTTGTAATTTCACGATCCCAATCATACCCAAATCCCATCGATTCCATCTGTTGTTTCATCGTCGCAATACAGTCAAACGTCCAATCACGGGGATTCGTATCTCGCTCCTTGGCAGCGTTTTCAGCGGGCAGGCCAAAGGCATCCCATCCCATTGGATGGAGGACAGCATCGCCTTGCATTCGGCGGAATCGGGCGTAGGCATCAGTGATGGTATAGTTCCGGACATGCCCCATATGGAGTTCACCAGATGGATAGGGATACATACCGAGGACGTATGTCGGATCATCTGCCTCGTCAGGCGTCCGATATACATCGGCCTCATCCCATGCCTCCTGCCATCGTCGTTCGACCGCGGAATGGTCGTAGCCGTCGTCATTCATAGACGGGTAGTTGAAGAACCTTATCCATGGTTCGGCCCTATACCTTTCCATCTGGCAGACACAGGCCACCCCCTCACGAAAGAACGGGCTTCGTTTGGCACATCATTACAGCCTTTCACAACAATAACAGGAGGAATATACCCCAACCAGCCGACCAAAGGTCAGCGAGGATACTGGATACCAGATAGGTGCAGTTACCGCTGTCACAGAGATATTCATACCCGGTACTACGCCTGTGGACACGTCACGTATGCGTTCGCCGTTACGTGAGTTCCGTGTCGATGAGGTCCATCATCGTCCCGGTATCTGCTTCTTTGGCATGTTCATAGACCACGTTTGCAGCCGCTACATCCTGGATCGCAAGGCCAGTTGAGTCAAACAGCGTAATGGTATCCTCCGTCGTTCGCCCTGGTTTTTGACCCGTCACGATCTCTCCGAGTTCAGCAAAGAGGTCATCATCTCCCACGATATCACGACTCCACGAGACATTAATTTCTCCCGAGTGGATGCACTGTTCATAGTCATCGATCACGATTTTTGCCTCCTGGAGAATTTCAGCATCAAGCTCGTTCTTCCCCGGTGCGTCTGCACCGATGGCATTAATATGGGTGTGTGGCCCGACATCTGCTGCTGCAACAATAGGGGATTCGACGGGAGTAACAGTGGATAGTACATCGCAGCTGGCAGCCTCAGGGATCGATCCGGCTCGGACATCAAACCCTTCTCGAAATCGATTGATGAACGCTTCGGTGGCCGCTTCCTTTCTATCGGCGACAATAACCGTGTCAATATCCCTCACGACACTTATCGCTTCAAGTTGGGTATATGATTGCACACCAGCACCGATGATCCCCAATGACGTCGCATCACCTGGGGCAAGATAGTCTGTCGCCACAGCCGCAGCGGCACCCGTTCGTTTGCGTGTGAGCCTCGTTCCATCCATCACGGCCAATGGGAACGCGTTTCGGGGATCGGAGAAAATCATCGTTCCCATCACAGTCGGGAGTTCAAATCGGTCCGGATTCTCTGGGTGAACATTCACCCACTTGATACCTGCTGCATCCCAGTTACCCGTATCGACATAGGCAGGCATTGAACGAAAATCACCGTGATACTCCGGGAGGTCAATATAGTCTTTTGCCGGCATTTGAACGTCGCCCAGTTGATATGCGGCAAACGCCTCCTCGACAGCTCCGATCACCTCGTCCATGGGCGCATTCGCCTCGACAGCGTCTCGATTCAAGAGTAACGTCTGCATACACCAAATTTCTCCCGGGTTCTACTTAGCTCCCCCGTGGCAGAAACCCATTGGCCAGGTTGCGCCGGGGGCAACTATTTGTAGTTGGGGAGCGAGGATTGGGAAGCAAGCCAACTAGTAATCCAGTTGAACAGAACAAGACACGACCCGAAATCAGGCCTGAACCCCCCTATCACGATACTACTCAGTAACACTAAAAGGGACAGATGGAACAAGTTCAAATACATGAAAGTAAACGGTAAATTCTAACTTTATCAGGAAGATGACCACATCGAATTCCCAGCCGGATACTTGCGGACGACTCCATCGATCCAACGCAACGATGAGGGATGCCACATGGTGACTGCCGAGTCAACAGACCAGGAAGAAAGCGCTGCATCGACCAATGCATCAGCTACGGAACAAGGGGTTGATCTCGTCCAAACAGAGGCAGTCCCACCAGACGTCGCGTTCGATATCCTTAGCAATACCCGGCGACGTCTCGTCCTGTATCGCCTTGCAGAAGTCGGCGGTGAATCCACAACGGGCGATCTTGCCGAGTATGTCGCATCCGTGGAAAACCAGAAACCTCAGTCTGAACTAACCTCGCAAGAACGAAAACGAGTCTATGTTGGCCTCTATCAGGCCCATCTCCCCAAGATGGATGACGCCAATATCCTCCGCGTTGACGACCGAGGTCGTGTCACACTCGGTCCACACGCAAATGATGTTTTCCAGTTTCTTGAGATGCCAGGCGACAACCAGTCGCCGGCCACTTGGCCGATTTATTACGGCGCTTTAACCGGCGTCAGTGCCATCATGTTAGCGATCGGATTCCTGGTCGCTGAATCGGTTCTCCCGTTCATATTCGCTGGAACCCTGGTTCTCTTCGCAATTCTCGTCGCTGTTCACTACCGGTCCACTAGCATAACCGCAGCTACCGGCTGGTCGCCCACAATTAGCTCCTAATACCGTCATCTATCACACCCATTCGATTCCCTCATGCAGATCGAATGGTAGCGTGCCGATGGGATATCCCTTAATACGCCCATTCGGACGTGCACGATAAACGACTGTGGGCGAATGCGTGGTCATGGGTTGATCCGTGGTGATTGTCTTCCATTCTGCATCTGAAAACGACGTACAGTCGATACATAACACCGCCTCTGGATGCTTCGAGAGCTGTTCATCCATCTTTGCCGCCCCAGAATCCCGGATTGCAGTCGTTGGACTATCAGTATATTGACGGCGTGCAGGAGGTTCTGGCCGGGTCACTTCGATCAATGATCCATCAACTTCAAAATCGAGAGCATGGCCGCTATCAAGTTGGACTTCATGGTCGAACGTGAGACCAGCATCATTGAGGAGTTTCGCCGCGTTGAATTCAGCCATCGCGGCCCGCATCCGGCCAAGATCTGTTTCCGCACTGGTCACTAGTTTCGAGGCCATCGTATACCGATACTCGTCTAGCACACCAGTCGTCAAGATCGATTCATAGAACGACAACCCTTCATCCGCAGATGCATCCGGAAATCCGGCCGCATCTTCAGCGAAAAACCGTCGCGTCGTGTCTCGTCCGTCCTTTGAGAAAAACACGGGGAGAAAAAACCACGTGACATATTCATATGCTGCCAGCCAGGGGTCTGTCACTTCTAGACGGGCTGTTAATTCCTGCTGCGCCCATCGGGCGACGGCATACGGTGCTTCAGCGAAGGTCTCCTTTTCCGTATGCCATAATACTTCAGGTGTTTCAGTATTACCAAGCCAGTAGGCCTGGTTGTCTCGATAGCAAAACAACGCAAAATCAGTATTGTCCATTGTTATCCGGACGGCTGCATATCGGTCATCCTCGATGGAGAACCATGGGTCTTTGAGTTGAGCACCAAAGGCGGCATCCAATGGGGAGAGGAGTTGCTCACGGACACGCTCCAGTGCCCATGTTGCATCTGAACGACGGAATCGGAGCGGTCCGGCCACACACATTGTCTGGCTGCCGGTGAGTATACGGGTTACGGTCGCGACTTCCTGCATCTTGTCCCCGTACAGACGACACTTGACATGAATGCGAATGAGATAGTCAAAATAAGGGGATATTACCCGACACATTAATTATCCACAATTCGTAAGTGGTACTATACCATGTCAATGGGTGCCTATGACGAGGACGAACACGAACGTCGAGAGCAAAAAGCTTCGACGGTCGATGCGTCCTTCGATGACGAGCGGACTAATTACGAGGGGGAACTCCAATATGAGGCCGGTGAATCCGCCGAAGAGCTGCTCGACCAATTCAAACAAATCAAAGATACATAACGCCTACCCTGTTTTCCAGACACCTCCCAGGAATCACACTCCATTCCCAGTGTCAACTACCCCCTATACGAACCATCTGATATCGCGGAAGACATACACCAGGGAGAACAACACTATCACGGCTTCTTGGATACAGCGTAGCCTATCTGCAATCCTCCAAACTACCCTCTTGCTGCCGCAATGACCCGCAATTAATCCAATCGTTCATCTCTATCTGGAAACAGCTCCAATTCACCCAC
>CAZSSY010000099.1:0-8765 GCA_964609565.1 uncultured Natronomonas sp. | reverse complement strand
AGGTCGGCTTTCCTGTTGGTCAGCGAGTGGAGTTTGACCCGCACCGTGGTTGAGATGTTCCATTGCATAACTACTCACCTGCTTGAGCGTCGATGTACTCCTCGATGACTTCGCTGGATACGTCGCCAGCACTTGAGACGAAGTACGAGCGCGTCCACAGCGATGGCAAGCCGAAGTCAAACTCGTCGCGGAGGTGGCGCGAGGAGTAGCCCTTGACCTGTTGCATTATCTTGTTCGGGGCGAGTGTCGGGTCGCCCGTGATGAACAGGTGTACGTGGTCGGGGCGAATCGCCAACTCCAGTATCTCTAACCCGAGTTCGTCGGCTTTCTCCTCGATGAGTTCTTCGAGACGGTCACGTACCTCGCCCTCAAGCACCGATTTGCGGTACTTCGGACACCAGATGAAGTGGTACTGGAGTTTGTGGACGTTGGTACGTTCCCTGTCGAACCCACGAGGCATCGTCAGTATATAGAAACTACTCACCTAAAGATGTTATGCAAACATCCAACCTCAACCGTGGCTATGAACATGAATTGGTTCCCAGTTGTCGGCTTCATCCCACCCCTGAAGGGGTGGGCTTTCGCCTCGCTACCGCTGTAACGTGCATCAGAGGTTGCCGTTCATTGCAGCGAATAATCGATGAGTGAGTTGTGGGTGCCCTTCTTCTGCCTCTCCGGGCACCGGGAGTAATGTCGCTTGGCCGCCGCCCATGCGGGCGTGGCCACCTGCGCTTGCATTTGGGATATCGTCGAGTGCTGCTTGGAGGGTTTTCCCCATATGGACGCGGTCATCCTGGGATCTCCCGGAGATATGGATATCTTCTTCTGATTCGCCGGTGACGACAGCCACTGATATGCCTTCAAGGCGGACGAGTTCTTCCGCGGCTGTGGGTAATGCATCGAGATTCGATATTTCTCCGACATGGCTGACGAGAAATGAGCCGTTGATTTTGCGTTCGTTGATCGCTTCAGCCTTCACATCGAGTGTTTCGCTGTCGACTTGGGGATTGGCAATCCGTTCGAGTGAATCTGCATCCGTTGCGGGGAAAAGATAGGCTGCAGCATCAAATTCTGACGGTGTACAGCCGCGGGTGAACGAGGTGGTGTCGGATTGAATGCCATAGAGGAGGGCTGTCGCCAGTGTTGGTGTGAGTGAAGGCCCGTCACCGTTCCGGTTTGACCAGCCGAGATCTCGGAAGTAGTCTGCAAGGATACTCGATGTTGATCCACGGTCTGGACGGACATCGGTAAACCGACTCCCTTCTCCAATCCCGGGATGGTGGTCGATCACGGCGTACGGTTTGATTTTGTCGGCGTGTTCGAAGCCGCGCGACTCGTTGTGGTCGACGAGGACGATCGATTCTGCGGCGAGTTCACTGGCACGTTCAATCTGGTTGAAATCGCAGTCCAGTACGGTTTCAAACGCTCGATTTTCTGGGTGTCGAATCTGGCCTGGGTATTGAATGATCGAATGCGTATCGATTGAGTTCGCTAATGCTGCAACGGCTAATGCGGATGCCATTGCGTCAGGATCCGGATTTGGGTGCATCAAGATAGTTATCTGATCCCGTTCACTGAGCGCATTGAGAAATTGTTGGGCAGGTGTCCGTTTTAGCCATCGCCAAATGGCTGCGATGATGAGAATAGCAAGGACTGATCCTCCAACGAAGACAATCAGTTCTTGCTGTTGGATGAGTGCGTCGACGATGTTCTCGCCGATGGCGGCCGCATCCCCCTCGGCGGACACCTGCATATCCCCGTTATGGCTCCCCGTGGCGTAAGTAGCTTCGCCTTGTTTAATACAATATATAATTAATGTAATTATCTCCGATATGCCTCGATTGCTGCTCGATAGCCCTCTCGATACGTAGGATACTGAAACTCAAAGTCGAGCGAACGAACCAGGGCGTTTGAACACCGCTTACTCGTCATAAGCCGGCGGCGGACCTCTTCGGAATCACCTGCTATTGACTGGAGACGTTCGGAAACCGTCTGTTTTGGCGGTCTCTCGACACCACACTCGTCAGCCAACCAATCTGCGAATACCCATTTGTCAACCGGCTCGTCATCAACCCCGACAAGCAACGACTTTTCCGTTGATTCAAGCATGAAACGGAGAATACCGGCGGCGTCATTGCGGTGGATCATATTCAGATACCCTTCCGTCACCGGTCCCTCCAAATATCGGTTTAACCGGTATCGATGTGGCCCATACAGCCCGGCAAACCGAACGACCTTCCCGGTCATACCCACCGATTGGGCGTCCTCTCGAACAACCCGCTCTGCCTCACGGAGCACCTGAGTCTTCGCCGATGTCGGATTCGGCGGTGTATCTTCATCGACCCACTCCCCATCGTGATCACCATATACCCCCGTACTCGATGTGTAGATGAACTGCGTTGGCGGATCATCCCGAGACCCAAATTCCGCCAGGACGGCCTGTATCCCCTCCACGAAAACGCGGCGAGCTGCATCAGCCCCCTGGCCCCCTGTCGAGGCAGCGAATACAATCCCATCAACGTCCGGGAGAGTTGCCAAATCGGCGGCTTCAGTAATATCTGCCTGTTGCGCCTGCACACCCAGGTTCTTCACTTGATCGATATCCGAATCAGACCGACGGACTCCGATAATAACGTGGTTTTCTCGGAGTTGGCGGGCAAGTTCAAGCCCGACATACCCGCATCCCAAGATTGCGACCCGCATTACTTCTCCTTCGATGTAATAAATTGATGGAGCAGCGCGAATTCTTCCAGGGTCATTGGAAATCGCCCCTCGACTTTTGATTGAATTTCACGGGCTTCCAGTTCACCCTTGATCCCGGATTCAACCGCTTCAACATCAAGCACCGCGTTGGTCATCCCCAACAGTAATTCGTCTCTCCCCAATGCGGCAATCGTCTCTGCATCCGGCGTCTCATCAGCAACGGACAAAATCGCCGCGGCCTCCTCAAGCGTAATCTCCTCCACATCTCCTGACAGAATCTTCTCAGCCTTTTCAACATCAACAGCTGTAGTTTCTGCGACAGTTTCAACGCTAAACGCTTCGATCACTCCCACCAATTCCGAGATGTACCGATCATACAATTCCTCTGGCGTATACGTCCCCGGGTCATCCACTATTTCATGAAACAACGTCGTCATCCTACACCTCTTCTTCGCACACCGAAGAATCGACTCATCTGATAGCCCATCACCGATGATACACAGTCATGACTACGCCCACGGCCGCCATAAATACAGTGCCAACTCTATCACATAACCCCCGCCCACCCCACTTAAACACAGTACGCCCCCACCCACATACTCGCTTTCCACAACTCGATTCGCCCCACATTATTGACTTCCATCACGATATTCAGTCAGGACCAAGCCCCATTATCTGTCAAGAGAGAGGCATGGCCGTCGGCGGTCACACCACGACACTACTATCCCACAGTCACGAACGCCACCAGCTTCGTAACGCCACTACCCCTTTAACGCCATGTCCAGCCGGACTAACGTGATCATGTCTGATGGGGCGTCCCCACAACCGGGCATTCAGCATTCAATAATAAAGACTGGGTCACACTCCCAAAGACAGCCTGTCCGAACGGGGACCGTTTGCGGGCACTCACAACAATATACTCGGCATCCGTCTCCAAAGCATGTTCAAGGATTTCAGCAGCAGGATCCCCCTGTAAGCCCACCGCCTCAAAGGCATCCGGTGTGAGGATGTCCTGCCCGATTTCACGGGCAACACCGGCCGCTTTTTGTTTTGAAATCACGTTTGTTCGTTCCGTATCATACCCGCCTTTCGGATTGGGGAGATCGGCGCCACCCACGTGCACAATATGGAGATCAACGTCATTCGCGTCGGCAAGACGTTTTCCCTCTCTGATGACTGACTCCGCTCGAGGTGACCGATCAACTGCAGCAATCACTGGCATCCCCCTCAATAATGGGCTTGTTATCACTTAATTGGAATGGGAGACTATTTTTCTTTCACACAGATGGATCTCCGCACATCCCTTCTTGGTATTGAGGCAGTGCAGTCTCCCTCTCCACGAGTCCTGACAAATCTTTCGAGCACATTATCACCGCTCCAGTCCCGCCTATGAGGTGGAACGATGCGTCTGGAGGCACCGGTCTTCCTTTAGTGAGATGATTCACCGAGCGATACATCACTGTCTCAGGTGCCTCGAAACATACATCTCGAACGCCAAACCCCCTATGGGCGGTACACATCCGTCAGAATCCGGCTGACCACCACCTGGATTCATGTAGACGATCTGAATCGAATTCAGGATTGTGAGCAGGCTGTTGTGTGCTGTTCGATGCGCAGGTGTACCACAACGTGAAGATTAACCATGAGCGGGTTGCTTATAGGGATATGTCTGCCCCGATTGATTACCGTTCGCTGGACCGCGGGAGAAATTGTAACTATTGGACGTATGATCAGGCGATACAGCGGACAGTTGAGTATCGGTGCGGGCCGGATGACGAACTCTGTCATCTTCTTTCGTCATTCGGTGAAGTGATCGGGACGACGGTGACGAACAATGCTGATGTTGTCGAGGACAATCCACCAACGCTTCGGACGTATAACCGGCATGGCGAACGAGTGAATCAAGTGGATTATCATCCGGCTCATTTAGAGAACGAAAAACTCGTGTATGAAAACGGCGTGATTGCGAATCGATTCTCCCCACCGCCAGGCATGAGCGAGCCACTTTCGGAGGTCGCACATCTCGCACAGTTTTATCTCATGGAGTATAGTTCGAGTGTCGGCCTTGGGTGTCCGGCGGCAATGACCGGGGGAGCCGCTGTTGTCCTGGAGAAATTCGATGATGGCTCCCTTGACCAGTATTATGAGGCATTAACGACGCGTGAGTATGAAGATTTAGAGACGGGGGCGATGTTCCTGACGGAAAAGCAAGGAGGCTCAGATGTGGGCGCGAATAAGGTCCGTGCGGAACCCACGGATGAAGAGGGTGTGTATCGACTGTATGGCGAGAAGTGGTTTTGTTCGAACATTGATTCGAGTGCGGCGTTAGTGCTGGCTCGCCGAGAGGATGCACCGGCGGGAACGGAAGGACTGTCGTTGTTCCTTCTCGATCGGGAAACACGTACAGGTGAACCGAATGATATGTTGTATCGACGACTCAAGGATAAACTCGGCACCCGGAGTGTTCCTACCGGTGAAGTCGTGTTCGAAGGGGCGGAGGTATACCTGGTCGGTGAGCCTGAACACGGCTTCAAATATATGTCGGAGATGTTGAACAAGGAACGGTTGTATAATGCTGTCGCTAGCGTCGGCGGGATGGGGCGGGCACTACTCGAATCGAAGATCCACACCGCGAACCGCGAGGCATTCGGGGACCGGTTAGCCGACCAACCACTCATGCAACGAGACCTCGTTGATATGGCGGTGCGGCACGAGGCGGCCCTCGCATTCACGTTTGAAGCGGCCGCTCAGGTTGACGCCAGAGAACACGCCCTCGCTAATGGCAACCCTGATTCTGATGCGTATGCACTCATGCGGCTTCTCGTTCCGGTTGCCAAATATAAGACCGCTCGGTTGGCTGTTGACACTGCTTCGTATGCGATGGAAATCAGGGGTGGCAACGGCTATGTTGAGGAGTTCGTCAATCCTCGATTACTCCGGAATGCCCAAGTCCTCCCGATCTGGGAAGGACCATCGAATATCATGGCGTTGGACGTCCTCCGGGCGATGCTCTCAGAGCAGTCACATACCGTGTTGATGTCGGAACTTGACGACCGGCTGGCGGCAATTGAGTCACCACAACTGCAGGAGCCTGCGGCGACGGTCACGGCGGAACTTGAAAGCCTGTCAGATGCCTTTGATGCAATCGCGGTCGCGGGTGAGACCGGCGCACAACTTGAAGCGAAAACACTCACAAATTATATCTTTGATGTCACCGCAGCTGTATTGCTCCTTGAGCGCGCCGAGTGGCGGCTTCAGGCACACGATGACGCCAGAGAAGCATTCGTCGCGACATGGTTCATTCGAACGGAATTAGACTCACTCGAGGCTCGCGGAATCACGGACGATGAACGCCTCCCACGAGAGGCATTCGACGCGATCATCCGGTTTGAGCGAGCAGCACCCGATCAATCAATCACAGCCGGTGCAGACGATTAATACGTCGACGGGAGCCGACCACCATCGGTAATCTCTGCAACTCCCTGCAGTGACCAAATAAAGCACCGGGTATTTGTCGCATCATGGCTACCCTTCCGAACCACCAACGGAGAGTATACGACGGGAGATTGACAGGGTGCAGGGCCGTGCACGCTGCTACGGTCTCGCTGTTACACAGGCATGGCACAACAACATACCAGTTCGGAGAATGCTGCCGTAACACGACAGCTTCAAGGACTCGAGAACATTGAGAAACGAGACACCATCGGTGATCGTATCTCGAAACCGGCGCTGCAGGCAGAATTACCTGCTGGCTGGACACCCCGCCTTGAGATGGTTAATTTTGATGACGCTATGTTAGAAGAAGTAATTCTCCTCAAACGGACGGCATCCGATCCACACCTCTACCTCAAGCCGGCAACGATGACAGAACCCACGCACGATATCGAATGGTATGAACGCTCGACACCCGCCAACGGTCACCGGTATATCCGAACCATTGACACCCTGGACGAAGCCCTTCGAGCTGCTATCAACTGGGCCCACCAGCACGACGATTAACCCCTCCGGTCGGTGGTGTCGCTTCACAACGTCCTCAACACGTAGACGGCAGCGTCACCCCATTGCACATAGGCTTTCCTGGTCCATCACTCCATTTTTATTCGGCGGGTCGATGAAGGTTTCATCGTGAAAATCAGTCGGTCGACGAACTCCGGCTTTGTAACTCCAGACTTGCGCTCGAAGTATCCACTCGCGTGTATATCCGGTGGGAAGTTCCACCGCGAGTTCTCGGCGCGTTTCTTGCGTGTGCCCGATACGATAATGTTCTGTATTAACTTGCATGAAGGCTTCCCGGTCTGTCCCGACACGAAACCGTTCATCCGCTACTAACTCGGCATTCTTCCAGGCGAAATCCGGTGGTTTCGTATGGATTGATATCCAATATGGATGTGGTTTCGGGCCCCAGTTTCGAACGCCGAGATCCACCGATAAGGTCATGTCGTCGACAGACACTCCATACACTACGAGTAACGCATCGACATGCTCGTAGTCGGGGAACGGACGAGTCCTAATCCATTCGCCCGGAGTGTGGTACTGTTCCCGTTGGTGTGGGCCAGTAATCTCACCTGGGTCGGCCGAAAACCCGCCCGCATACGTTGACCACACATTGCCGAGAAGAGGAACGTAGTTGATACGCGCGATCGTCGCGTTCGTCTGGCCGCCAGACGACGTCGCTCCCGGTTTCGTCGGTGTGAACCAGTGATACCACGGGATCGGTCTCGCTACCAGACGAAAATGGAGAGTCATTCCCGAGATAATACCCTTGGACGAGAAATCCATCGCCATCATATCGGCTGGAATCCCGGAGCATGCTGGCATGCGCGCCTTTTTCGAGATAGATATGTGGATGCGTCGTGTCAAGCGGGGTGGTAGCCCATCGTCTAAACTCACCACTCCCGTGTTGTGCGGCGGCAAACCACTCGGGGCCATCCTCCCCGACAAGCACGATTATGCTCTCAAGGTCGGCTTGGTGTTCAAAGAACGTGGCCACGCCGTGTTTTGGATCGAACACGAGGAAAAACCAATAGACAACAGCCGTATAGGGTTCATCCCGGAACGTTGTGTCAGTGACTGTTGTATAGACGGTCGGGGGATATGCTTCGTGATAGCGCTGGTATGCTTCCCGATTCTCGGGGAGATAGAGGTAATGAGAGCGATCTCGGCCGGCGAGATCAAAGACAGTGGGTTGATCGACGACTGTCTCACCACCATGCGGATCGTATGCAAGTTGATTTCGAGGATAATCCCCACCAGGTATGGGTGAATACGTCGCTGGATCGTCAGTTCGGCGGAGTTCGGCATGGGCGAGCATCGCTTCAATTCGTGTAGGGCGATACTGGGTGTCCGTATGGAAGTGGAGGATTGGTGCGTATTGGTCAATGAGGTCACTGCGGTCTGAGGCCTGAATGTGTATCTTCTCGTGGTTGGTGTCAGCCGTCCCGACGGTATAGTGGCCGGGAACATCCGGACGGAAAGTCGTGGTTTGGTCAACCGGATCGTGAAACGTAGTTGCACTGGTAGGGGGCGTGGTATTGAGATTCCACCTGATGCCGTCAGGCCCGTGGACGGTGACCGGTGCCCCGACGGTGGTCTCTGCCCAGAGGCCTGCAGTGTGCCGGTCTGATGTTGTGTGTGGCCAGGTATTCGATCTCGGTGTGAACGCGGCATTGTCGTTATTCCGGCGAGGAGTGAGAGGGTTGATCGCCGCGTAAAGGGCATGGTCTCCCATCTAGCAGTACGTGAAAAAGCGTTCTGCCAGATATATCTCCGCGTTTTTATCGCGACATCCCAGCATACCATGGTGCTGAACGCGCTGATTTTTAAGGCCGCCGCTCGCATCTCGTGATATGTGCGGTCGTACGTCCCTTTTTATCCCCCACGCTGATCTTGAGGACCGATTTGACGCATCGATTGCGGCCGAGGGCGGGTATCGTCCCCGGTATAACATCGCTCCCGGCCAGCCCCTCGAGATAATCACGAACGACGCCCCCGCACTGATAGAGCAGTGCCATTGGGGGTTCCTCCCGCGTTGGGCGGAGCAGGTCGATGATGGCCTCATTAAC
>CAZSSY010000098.1:0-9017 GCA_964609565.1 uncultured Natronomonas sp. | reverse complement strand
GGCCGCCCACGCCGCTCGGCTTCCAGTTCTCGGTGAGGACGACCGCGCGGTCGTCCAGAATCGAGGAAGTACTAGTAGTGAGAATTCAGGATTCGTATTCGATTCCGTCGCCGACCGTGATCTCAACGTTAACGACGCCGTGGTCCTCATCCACGCCGATCCACGCAACATGGTCGCTCCAGTCGTCGTCCAGCCCTTCGTCAAACCCGGCTTCTTTGAGTTGCAGTTCGATGTTTCGCGCGACCCTGAGCATTTCATCGTGGTGCTCGTGTAATTCTTCGGGGAGGTGAATTACAGAGTCAACAGTTACGGTCAGGTCGTCTTGGATGATGCTTGCGTCGAGTTCGATTTCGTGGTGCATGGTTGCTCATCCCACCTTACGGTGGTTCATTTTCCCGCGCAGGTATTGAACCCGCGCAGACCAGGGGACTGTAGCCGCTATCACACCGCTCTCACTCTCTTTTACACAATATTGAGGGAAAGATTTGGTTGGACATGATCCCCCGGCGTACGCTATTCCCCCCGCGGCCTGCTGCCGACAAGGCTCTTCTTGAGGTTCCGCAGAAGGCGCGGAAGGTGTTGGCTGATTCTCAGCAGGAGCTGTTCGAGTAGTCTGAAGGTGGTAAAACCCATCGTGTATTTTCTCGACAAGTCCGAGCTTGAACGCCGAGGAGCAGGGCGAGCCCGAGCAGAGCGCCTGGCGTGCCGCCGAGGGCGTGGGTCAGGGCGTCGATCGGGTAGCCCAGCTGGCGGACCAACGCCGCTACGCCCAGCGCGTGCAGTCCGCCCACGAACCCCGCAACTGCCAGCGCCCTACGGGCCCGGCTCATTGTGCAGCATACCGCTCGATCCCTCGTGCTACGGGGTCGGGCGGGGGGTAGGTCTTCCAGACCGATTCGACTTCACGGAGGATCCGGTCGATGGGAGTACAGCCCGAGTTGTGCCCCTCGTCCCAGTCAAAGCTGCGGGGGGACTCGTGGACCAGCAGCACGATGATGCCGTTCACGACTGGATAGGTTACCGACCACCCTCTAATGCAATTTTCCGTCGGATGAAAAACATGGTGAGACCAGCAGCACCCGTCATAGCGAGAATCAGTAACGCAACCGCTAGTTGAGTGTTCCTGATTGAAACAATGCGTTGGATCCGGAACGAGAGAAAATACACGAAATAGGTGGCGAGAATAGCTGCGGGTAGCGCCGGGGCCTCCCGTTTCCAACTACGATAGCCGATGATGACAAAGAGCAATCCAATTCCTAATTGAATGAAGAAGAGGACTTCTGGAAGGAACCCTAATCCTTGGTTTGAATACAGGACACTTGAGTATTCCACAGTAATCCAGCCGATGATCCCGAACCCGAGGATGATGAGCAACACTATAGGAATCGATTTCATATCGACTGAATCTGAGGCCCAAAAGCCGAACATATCATTCACTCCTTATCTGTGATGTCCTTCGAATGGTGCCATACAATGGACATGATGCCAGGGGGAATGGTGGCATTCTCCACTGTCACCACGTTGAATTGCCGAAATATAGGGATTTTGTGAATCTATATTCACCCATACCCCTGGTGCCAATACGCAGAATCGATTAAAGAAACATTTCCTGCTTGACTCATTACGGTAGCAATCGACTCATGAGACTAATCGTAATAGTGATTGGGATTATGTATGCCAAAATTAGGGCTAATAATTCGATTCCTGAAACAAGAGGACCTGAATTGCCCTGGCTTGTTTGGATGAATATTAAGACAACAAACCATAGAATAGCGAGCTGAATGTAGTGATTCATAATGGCGGTTGAAATTGTGCGATCTTGGGATTTCATGAGTTGTCGCCAATCACGTAGATATCCCCCGCACCCGTAGTAACTACTACACCACCGTCAACAACTGCTGGACTTCCGAGGGTTCCTGAGTACGGCCCTCCTTCCCCGGCAGGGATTTCTCTCGTCTCGAATCGCCAATTCGTGTCACCTGAAGCGGCATCGACAGCCAACACACCACCCATCGGTCCTTCGTGTGTGAATTCTGTATGACCAACATACACCGAGCTTCCAGCCGCCACCGGAGTCCCGAGTTCATGTGGATACGATTGAACCCAATCGACGGTTCCGTCGTGCGCATCGATAGCCGTGAGGCGATCTCCCGAGGCAACGAACACAGTGTTATCCACTAATACAGGTGGACTCATACTGGATTTCGCTGCTGTCTCCCATAGCACCTCACCATCAAGCGATACGGCCGTAACAGAATCATCGGAAGAAGAGAACAGCAGCAAATCATCCCCGACAACGGGTGAGGATTCAATCTCGATGTTTTCGAGCCGCCACTCAACTTCTCCTGAATCAGCATCGAGTGAGATCAATTCACCCAAGTGATTCCCGAAATAGACGTATCCGTCATCGACCGCAGGTGAAAATTCAAACCAGCTATCGCTCATAAATCGATGTTTCCATAGGATGTCTCCATCAACTGTGCTCAACGCTAACAACATTGGGCGTTCAGCATCATCCACCACATAGACTGTCTCCCCATGAACCGTCGGCGGAGATCTCGATGGGTAGTTACCTTCAGTTGGATGCAGCCATAGTTCCTCACCAGTAGATGCATCCAGGGCGTACACATCTCGACCGGAAACGTAGACGGTGTCATTGACTACTGCAGGTGCAAGCTCACTGCCGCCTCGCGCAACAGTCCAATTGACCTCACCTGAGGCGATATCAAAGGCATAGATGCTGGGTTGTTGGGCATTACTAACGAATACTTGATCATCCACTACTGTCGGAGAAGATTCACGCATTGGCGTGCAGGATGCAAACCGCCAGGCCAACTCAGGGTCAGAAACACCCTCAATTTGAGGATTGTAACCGGTATTTGCGGCGTTAAACTGGTATTGTGGCCAGCTTTGAGAAGACAATACGTCTGTTGGTCCTTGAAGTAGTTCGTTATCGTCGCATTGTCGCTGAAACGATTGTTGACCATACCCCAACACACAACCAGCCGTAATGCTACTCAGACCAACACCCAATGACTGAAGGAATCTCCGACGCCCAAGGGACCGGTTCTCCCGTGTATTCGTCTCCGTGGACCTCAACCCGTCCGTCATCCCGATCTTCAATGGCAATCGCAGCTCTCTCCGCATCCGCATCCGGAAGATGACAATTGCCGCGGCACCTGAGTGTATATGAGGCCGCCGCCTACTACTCCCATAGCACCCACGAGAACACCGGGAGCCGTTCCCAGCGACTGGAGTAAGGTCGGATCAGGAGGCAGTAGCCCACCGATTGAAAGACCCATAATAATCGCAGCAAATAGTTTCACGGCTCTTGGTGACACTTGTGATTGGTGGACGCTCATGGAGCGTACTTCGACGAGATGGTTCTTTATTTGTTTGTGAATGACAGTTCTCATAGAATCCCAATACACAAACATGCCTTAGCTTTCAGAACGGGATTTTTCGGTGACCTGGAGGTTCGAATCGAGGGTGATGGTCAGGATGTTCTCACCGATTCTAAATCTAATTCGGACCGAGTGTGGGCATCGATTTGTTATTTCGATCTCATCACGTGCATCCGCAATAGACTGTTCCCACCAACGCAATCGTGCGATATCTAGGGAATGGTCATCGTAGAACCCAACGACCGTTGGCGATGTGATGGAGACATTCACTGGATGTCCAACGATACTGCTGTTACATCCTTCACAGTTGAGGACTGCATAGACGTCCAAGCCGGCCATTTCATCAACAGAATTCGACCCGTACGTGATACAAGCCGAATCCTGGAGATCTCGTGACACCACAGAACCACAACTCGGACATATCCCACGGCGCATCATGGCGACTTTGTGAAAACGTCGCTGATAGGTTGCGTCAAGGAGCTCTTCGTTAGACCTGTTTTCGAGCCCCCGGGCGGGAAAATGGGCCGCGTCGAACAACGTCTCGCAGTTGGCGCACTCAACGGTAAGCAAATGATCTGCATGATACGCAGCAGAGAGGATCCCATCACACTGGGGGCAATCACCGACGGGGAAGGGTTCAATCGATTTTCTGGTCGTTAGAGTCCCAGAGACGATGGCTTCGTAGAGTAACTGGCCGGGATACCGAAGCGCGTACCCTGCCGGTTGCTTCTTGACAAACGTGCCTGTTAGCTTTTCGAGATGGTAATGGAATCGCCCACTATCCTCAACCCCGACTCGATCCATCAACTCAGAATAGCGAAGGGTCGAGGATTCATCTTGAGAAACGGAGCGTGCGTCTCCGAGTACCGTGATGATTCGCGCTCTCGTGGGCTCCCCGATGATCGACAGAGCTTCATCGATTTGTAAGGGGTCTAGCTGTTCTAATGGGATGAGCCGGGTTGAATCGTCGGGAGTAGATTGGTTCTCATCTGCCATCGTCGAATACGGCCGCTTTGGATGCTGAAATACTTAGTGTTGTAATGAATAAGCGAGATATCCAACCGCCGGTCGCCTCACATGACAGAAGACGATTCGAGCAAAGGACCGAACAATCAGAAACGGCTTGGGCATACCCTGTGGTCGGAGCTCCGGGCCAACGACTTCGTGCGTGACATCGCCGTTGGTGCCGTTCTAGTACTCGTCGTCGGGGTCCTGTTGTTCGGTGTGAGTGGGGTTTGGCCGCCGCTCGTAGCGGTTGAAAGCGGGAGCATGGAACCTCACATGTCCAAGGGAGATCTCGTCTTCGTGATGGAGGAACACCGGCTCCCGGCCGAAGTCTCGATTGCCCGGACTGGGGTCGCTACCTACCAGACGGCAGCGACACACAAGAAATACCGGAAATTCGGGGCCTACGGCGATGTGATCGTGTTCGATTCCAACGGCGATGGTGGAACTCCGGTTATCCATCGGGCTCACTTCTGGGTTAACGATAGCGAGAACTGGTACGGGAAAGCCAATCCAGATTACCTAGATGGCAGCAACTGCGAAGCCATCGCCAACTGCCCTGCGCCGCATGCCGGCTTCATCACGAAGGGCGACTACAACCCGACGTATGACCAAGTGGAGGGGAGAAGCGGGCCCGTTCGGCCCAGTTGGATTCGTGGGACGGCCGAAGTGAGGATTCCGCTCCTTGGGCATGTCCGACTCGTGGTTTCAAATTGGTGGACCGAAATCGCATCATGAATCCGGTGAGGTCGGACATTGTTTCGCTGCAAGACCCCAGCGTTGCGTTCTGCCCGAACCTTCTGGCAAATTAGGTGTAGTTCGGATAGATACGAGCGAGATCAGAGCAAGGGAGCACCACGTGATGTTAGTAAGACAGAGAGTTACAGATTGCTTACAGAGGCAGGGCGAGAACTCTGGCTCCGCTGCCCTCCGTGTGGGTCCCCACGAACACATGATCTTCCTTTGTGGTCACCGCATGGTGTTTGCCTAGACGCCGGCCCGTCGCCCGACCGTTAGTCGTATCGACGTGATAGAGAGAAGTGCCAATATCACCAATCCCACCTGCCACAAGGGTTCCCGCTGATACTACTTCCGGCCAAGCGTTGGATATCGGCGGGTCAAAACGCCATCGCCGAGTTCCGTCATCGAGAGCCACCTCACCCACCGCATCACCCTGCTTGCCCGATCGGACATACATTTCATCACCGTCCTCCTCGAAGACAAGTCTACTCGCATTTCCCGGAGAACGCCAACTGATCGCCCCATCGGCTCGAACAGCCCACAGACTGTCACGGGCCACATAAAGGACACCCTCATACAGGACGGCCGTGTCCGCATCAAATTGCTTCCCCCAGCGAACCTCACCCGACGAGGTCACTCCCCTCACGAACATGCGGTCCCACCGGGGTTTCGTCACGAAGAAGGTGATCTCTTCACCGGGAAACACTGCATCACCGCGATGATCCCCGCGAACAGTCCACATGCGATCTCCGTTGTGCCCGAACCCCTCCACGCAGTTCATCTCGACGACGTAAACGCCTCGATCGTCGGCTCGTACGTCACCAACCCCCGTGAATCGACGACTCCACCGAATTAATCCATCTTTCCGATCAACGGCCAGAAGTTCGGCATCCAGTGGCACTGGTGTCGGCGTGTCAGAGCCGTGCGAATGTGATGTCTCCTTCTTCGAGGTGTCTATTCCAACAACGTACACAGAACCGCTGGCCATTCCTCGAACTAGAAGCCGCTTTTCACGTTGAATCGACCATTCGTGTTCGCCGGTCTCGTAGTTCAGGGCATGCAGTGTTGACTCCGAATTGTCAGGAGTCTCCGTAACTGCCAGGAGCAATTCCCCCATCCGGCTGACACCCCACATACGGACGATGTCTTCCCGGCGAATTACTGAGTTTGTAGCCGGGTCGCCAGCTAGCTCCCGGGTCCAATCCACCGTCTGGGAGGTTGGATTGAAGCACTCAATAACCGTTTTCTGATTTTGGGCATCGGCGGTTATGATCAAGCGGTCATCCACGAAATCCAGTCCTTGGACGCGCCATGCGGCCAGATCGTGATGCCAATCAGCGTTCCACTCAGGGGGTGGCCATCCCGCTGGGGTCGAACGAGGGTCAGTCGCTGACTGTGTCGGCATCTCGCTGCCGAGACAACCCGCAAGGCTACTACTGAGGAGAGCCAGCACCGATCGGCGGGAAACCATTGTGTTAGTACCCTGTAATTACCGCGCTGTAAGTTTTCGGTAGACTTACATGACAATTTACAGGAACACCTATTCGTGAGAACTCCGGATGATTCCAGAGCGTTAGCTGTACTGCACTTGCGTGTCGCATATCATGAACGTGATGCCAGGGGAATGGTCGCATTCGCCACAGTCACCACGTTGAATTGCCGAAATAAAGACATTTTGTGAATCTGCGTTCACCCGTACAACCTGTGTCAGACCGCATCCTCGATAGTATCCACCTGAATCTCCAGCTTCGGGGCCGGTTCATCCCTTGAAACGAATCTGTGGCTGTTCTCGTCGGGTCGAGAATCACGAGCCCCATGCTCATACTATCGAGGACAACCAGTGTCCATGGAGTCGATACGCAACTGGTCACCGCGTGAGGCGGTGACGTTCCTCACTCGCGTGGCCATCATCGGCTTGGTCTGATATGGCCTCTGGAGAACACCCAAGAACGGGGATTGAGACCACGACTCGTCGAACACGAGCATGAGCGGGCTCGGGAGCTTGCAGAGGATCTCAGCGGCACTACGATGTTCGAAAGCGACGCGACCGATCGCGTGTTCCTCGAAACGGAACACATCAAGGACGTCGATATCGTCATCACCGCTCTCGATAGCGACGAGAAGAACCTCCTCGCTGGCTTGCTTGCCAAGCGTCTCGGTGCCGAGCGAGCCGTCGCGGTCGTTGATTCAGGAGAGTACGTCGATTTGTTCGAGGAAGTCGGGATAGACGTGGCAATCAATCCACGCCAGACAATTGCCGAGGAGATAACTCGCTTCACCCGCGAACTCCAGGCAGAGAAGGTCGCAATCATCGAGTCCGACCTGGCCGAAGTTCTTGAGATCAAGATTGACGCTGAGAGCGTTTTAGCGGGCCGTCCAATCCGTGAGTCAATCGCGGATCTTGAGGGTGCGGTGGTTATCGGTGCAATCACCCGCAATGGTGAGTTCATCATCCCCCGAGGTGACACCGTAATCGAGCCAGGAGATCACGTCATTGTGTTCGTCGATATCGAGTCCTTAGACGAGGTCAACGCCAAACTGTAGGTTGATTCGAAGGTCGGTCTTGGATGTGGAGATGGTAGTGCATTCTGACTATTCCTGCGTGAGGCACTCGCGCGTTCAGTGCAGCAAGGTAGATTTACTGAGATTTTGCTACTTTGCCTTCGACCCCTTTCCCTCCCGCGTTCTGATAGACGAACCAACCGCCGGGAAGCAAGACGAGCGACGCAATCACGACCATCAGGACGCCGAGAATCCAGAGGTCCGTCGCTTCGGCAGCCAGCAACAGCCACATATTGACGACGAGGGCCCCGGCTCCAAGCAAGACGCCCAGGTAACCGATGACGCTACGCCGACCAGATTCCTGGATGAACAGATAGCCCAGCGCGATAATGACGAACCCCACTAGGATGCCGCTGGTAAACGCAATCCCGTCGTTGAGCGCTTCCATGACATCCAGCACGAGCGCCTGCTGAGCTGGGGGGACGGCGACCGTCGTGTCGGTCCGAACGATCGCGCGGGGAACGAACCAGCCGGCAACAATCGAGACGAACGAAAGCGGAATCTGGAGGAGCGGAATCGTCCCGAGGACTGAGCCAGCGGTACCCGAGACGCGTTCCCTGAGGACGATCGCCGACCCGACGGCGAAGCAGATGAAACCAGCCGTGAAGGCCGCATAGAACAGCGGCCACCCGGGACTCGTGATGATGGCGACGTCCGTCGCCGCATCGAACGGAACCATCGTTACGGCAAAGGCCATCCCAGCGAGGAGCAGCACGGGCGTCAGCATCAGTAGCGCCCCGGCGAGTCGGTGAAGTGTCGGTTCTGTGGATTCGGTCGTTGGCGTCGTGGTGGCCGTCGCGGTCGAGTTCTCCGTCATTCCGCTGTCAGGACACCGGAGGAGTTGATATATTCTCTGAGAAGATTTCTTCACACCCAGGCGTAATCGCAACCTATGTCAACAGAAAGTGAGGGCGAATCGAGCTGGGAAGGTGGCGCGGACTGGCCGGAAGCCGCTGCGGCAGAGGCGTTCGGCGCGCTCGGAAACACCGACCGAATCACCATCCTTAGAGCCCTCTGGGATCGCTCTAATCACTGGCAGCTGAGTACCGATACATCAACGGGATTCGTCGAGTTACAGGAGGCAGCCGACTTCGAGGACAACGGCCGCTTCAATTACCACCTGAAACAGCTCCTCGGCTCATTCATTCGACAGACTGAATCGGGCTATGAACTGACACACGCGGGCAAATCCATTATTCGCCTAATCCAGTCCGGCAACCTGGGAACGAAACCATCCTACGGCCCGACTTCCGTTGAGGAGGGTCGCTGTCCGTACTGCGGGAATTCGGTTGCCCTCTACTATCG
>CAZSSY010000097.1:0-9066 GCA_964609565.1 uncultured Natronomonas sp. | reverse complement strand
ACACTCCGAGCAAAACGACTCGTTGAGGGTGATATTGAGGAAGTTGAAACAATTGAAACCGATCTCCCGGCGTTCATCGTGACTGATCCTGATTTTGAGCCGTCGTATCGTACTGCCGGTCAGCGGTTGACGTTGAAAGATTTGCGCGCGGACACACAGGTGCGGGCGGACGCGTATGAAGATCACCTTACGACATGGGATCATGAAGATCTCAACCTTGACCCGGATTATATTGGGCTTGATGGCTCGCCAACGATTGTGTCAGGGGTCGATCCGATTCCGAAGGCGCCGGCGGAGCGAGATGCCACGATGGTCGCCCCGGATGATCGGGAGGGCATGTCAGCGGTTCTGGACGAGATGGCTCCTTTCGTTGATGACGCAGTACAAACGGGGGCTGATTGAATATGGCATTCGATCCAAATGACTACACGATCCAGGAACTTGGACCGGAAATTCAAGATATTGAGGATCTTGATGAACTTCAGGCGATTTTAGAAGCGGAACAAGCTGGTGAAAACCGGGCGGGTGCTGTCCAACTCATTGAAAGCCGCATCGAGAAGTTCGAAGCGGAGGATGAAACGGATGATAGTGTCATTGATCTCGAGGAGATGTCGTTGGCCGATATTGCGAATCGACTCCGAGATATCGATGATGTTGGCGAACTTGAAGGACTCCTTGACGCCGAGGAGGCCGGGGAAGATAGAGACAGTGTCAAACGACAGATCAACAATCGGATCGACTCGGTCCAAGGCAGCGATGAACAAGAAGAGGTGGAAGTGCTCTCACCCGAGGAAAAACACCCGGAACTCGATCATCCAACGGCGGATAAAGCGCATATCCGGTCGCTTGAAGACGGGGTGTATCGTGATATGTGGGTCTATTGTCAAACGCAGAAGGGTAAACTCATAGATGTGTCGCGAGAAATGCTGGGGAAGGCACGGAGCCTCATGGATGAGTATGCGGACACGTATGGTGATGATGAAAACGTCGTTGCAGTCTTGATTGGTGACGATGTCTCGCGTTTGGCTGATGAGTGTATCAGCTACGGTGCTGATGTCGTGGTGACGTATGAGGACCTGAGTCTCGAACGGTTTCAACACAAGGTCTACTCAGAGATTTTCTGTGATATGGCGCGCGGAGTCGGCCACCCATTTGGGCGAGACGACCGACATGACGAGGACTGGCGTGAGTATGATGAACCACGGTACGTCCTCTTTCCCGCCACCAACAACGGCCGGGATTTATCAGCGCAGGTGCAGGCGGAGCTGGACTCGGGGTTGGCCTCCGACTGTTCCGGGCTGTATATCGAGAACAATGTGATCTCCAATCCGGCGAAAGTCCGGCAAGAAGGCGAGAAGAAAGAATTCGAACGTGTCCTGCATATGAAGCGCCCGGATTTCTCCGGGTTTGAGTACTCAACGATTCTGTGTCTCGATAATCCGAACCGAGAATTCCATCCCCAAGGGGCTTCCGTTATCCCGGGGAGTTTCGAGATGCCGGACCCGGACGAAGCGCGAACGGGCGAGGTCATCGACCATGACCTGGCGCTTGCGGATGACTGGTTCCGTATCGATATCACCGAATTCGATGAGCTGGATGAAGGCGTCGATTTGACTGGCCATGAGGTGATCGTTGCGCTTGGCCGGGGTATCAGCACCAATCCGACGGAAGGAATGGAACTCGGGTTAGAACTCGTGGATGCGTTCGATGATGCGGCCCTCGGAATCAGTCGTGGTATCGTGACATCCTCGTATGATTTTGAGGGTCACGTTGAGCAGTATGCCGCCGAGGAACGACAGATTGGGGAAACGGGCCAAATCGTGGAACCGGACCTCTATATTGCCGCCGGTATTTCAGGGGCAGTGCAACACAAAGTAGGGATGGATGAATCCGAGACGATCGTTTCGATTAATACTGATCCAGAGGCCGATATCCGGGATTTCTCCGACTATTTCATCGAGGGCGACTTATTCGAGGTGCTCCCGGACCTCATTGAAGCGCTGGAGGAAGGCGAGTTGAATCTGAAAGCCGCTGCTGATGGCGGCGACAGGGGAGGTGACGACTGATGCCGGACCGTGAGCATTATGAGGCGCTCGTTGTTGGCTGTGGCCCAGGTGGTGCGGCCGCGGCTGCTCGCTTAGCCGATGCTGGTGTCCAAACGCTCGTGCTTGAACGGGGCGTGGATGCTGGATCGAAGAACGTCTCTGGTGGCCTGATCTACGGCGAGGAGTCTGCCCCGTATACGATTGATGACCTCTTCCCTGCGTTTCGTGACGAGGCTACAGATCGCCCGGTGACGGACTATTATTTCCACAACGTCGCCGGTGAAAAGGTGAAATCATTCGATATCACGCGGCTGCACGAACATGACACCGAGTGGTCAGATGCGGTGCTTCGCCGGAAGATGGACTCCTGGCTCGCGGACCAAGTCCACGAACGGACTCGTGAAACCGGCGGTGGACTGTTGACAGATGTCCGTGTCAATGGCTTATTACGGGATAACGGTGAGATCGTGGGGGTAACGTGTGACGAAGTTGAACCAATCACCGCCGATCTAATCGTCGCGGCTGACGGTGTGAATTCGGAGCTTGCACGAGATGCAGGCCTGATGGACTGGGAGGATCCCGAAGAGTGGTTCCAAGGAGTCAAAGCCGTCGTCGACATGCCGGCGGATGCGATCGAAGATCGCTTCGATATCGGACCGGATGAGGGTGCCGCACATTTGTTCTCTGGTGATCTCTTTGACGGCGTCCGTGGCGGTGGCTTCCTGTATACGAATGATAGTTCATTGTCAATCGGGACGGTATTCCATCTCGATAGTCTCACCGCCGAGGAGGCCGAACCACACGAACTGCTTGATGCATTATTGACGCATCCCTTCCTTGGGCAATGGCTGAGGGATGAATACCATGAACGAGAGTATGCTGCAAAACTCGTGCCTGATTCGAAAAAAGTCGCCCATCCATCGCCATATAAAGATCGGTTAGTGTTGGTGGGTGATGCCGCAGGCCAAATGCAAGCACAGGGCCCTATCATCAAAGGCATGAACCACGCGGTGACAGCCGGTGCTCTCGCTGCAGAGGCGTTTATTGAGGCGCGTGGCCAGGGTGATCCACACGAGGCCGGGTCGTACTACGTCAATAAACTCCAGCAATCGAATACGATGAAGAAACTCCGGCCGCCTCAATATAAAGCGGTGAATACGGTTGGTGAACACCCAGCGGTGACGGCGATCGTTGATACGGTTCTGGAGTCGCCTGTCGGGACCATCGGGGTGAAAGCATTCGACAAAGTCGGGCTGCTCGAACGACTCTATGGCTCGCCGTTCTTGGCTGAAGCCATCCCCGATACACGGACGCCCTATGTGACGCTTCCGACGGTGATCGCCGACGCGGTCGGGGACCGGGTGCAGATGGCGAACGACGTATCCCCGCCAGACTTGGTTGACCGGATCGGCGAGCTGACGTATGATACGGATGTCGGTAACCCGCATATCACTCTCAACGATAACAGTTATGCGGCGAGTGGAGCGGCAGTAACGGCCTGCCCGGTCAGTGCTCGTGATTTTGGTGGTGGGTGCTATCGAGAAGAGACGGTGGCGGCGAACGGTGGCGAAAAACGGGTTGTTAGTCTTGATACACAACCGTGTGTGGAATGTGGGACATGTGCGATTGTGGCTGATACTGAATGGGAGCATCCCCGTGGAGGGAAGGGTGTGGAATTCCGTGAGGGATGACCGAGATCGATCCCCGAATCACTGAACTCTCGGAACAAGCCAGACGCGATCAGGAAGCGTTCGAGCCGCCTGCTGAACCTCCGAATGAGGAGGCGGCGGTTGAATTCCTCACGGAGGGTGTGGGGGCTGTTGTTCGGTATTATATTGATGCGCGGACTGGGGAGCAAGTACGGTTTGGACGGGCGGAATTCGCGCTGTTGGAACGGGCGCTCAATGATTGGCTTGAGTTGTACGCGGCATGCTATGGTACGAAGTTGAATGCCGACTTTTCAGTGCGTGAGGTGGCAGAGGTCCTGATTGAGACGCATAGTATTCGTGAGACAGCGATTCTTCTCACACGGATTCCGGATCGGGATGCCGCCGAGTCGTGGCTGGACTAATGGTACTCGGGTGGTTGGTTGGCGTGGAGTGTCAACAGGTTTATAGGCTGTATCGTGTTACCAGGGCACATGCAATTCTCTGATGATCTCGAGTTCAACCACCGAGACCGGAAGGATATCTACGAATATGTTGAACGCTATGGCTCCGTTGATTACGAAGAAACCAGGCGGGCCCTCAGCATGAGTCCAGAAGCCTTCGGGCACCACGTCGCCGTGCTTCGGCGTGACAGCATCCTCACTCGAACTGACGACAATAAACTCCGTATCGCGTTTGACGACGAAAGCGAGGAGACCTTTCTCGATGAGGGCTTAGAAGTCACAATCCGGCAGGCACGCGAAGAAGATTTGACCGGGTTAGTCGGCGCCATTCGTGAAGCCCTGACAGGCGCAACGTACATCGAAGGCGAAACGGTTGCTGACGTGGTCGAAAGCGAGAACGTGCTCCTCCGGCATAATGACCTTCAAAAACGGATGTTTTTCGTTGCGACGGTCCACGGTGATGTCGTGGGATGGGTCCATATCAATGGCCCGGAACTCGCGAAACTCGCCCATACAGCTGAGTTGACTGTGGGAGTCATTGATGAATATCGAGGCCATGGGATCGGCTCAAAACTCCTCAATCGAGGTGTGGACTGGGCCATCGAAAATGAGTTCGAGAAACTGTACAACAGCGTACCCGCGACCAACGATAAGGCGATTGCCTTTCTTGAAGTTCACGGGTGGGAAACTGAAGCCGTCCGCTCAGCACATTACAAAATCGGCGATGGGTACGTGGATGAAGTGATGATGGCGAAGACGCTTACCGACACGGAGACCGGATAACATAGACAAGACAGACCAAGGTAGCAAGAGAGGTTCAGGGCCATTCATCGTCTACATCAGGGAGCGGCTCGGCGACAATCCCATCGCGTTGGACGAGGACCCGTGCATGGGCTGTACAGACCTCTTTGTTTTCAGCCCACGGGATATGTAATCGGACAGCGACTGGGTCATCACAGCCGGTCTCGGCACAGGCCATACCACTGGTATGGGACCAGGCTTAACAGGTATTCCGTTCACACAAGGATGGTTATGATGAATGCGATGAGGAGCATACCCGTGAGGACAACCTGCATTGCCGTTGATGCGAGCATCCCGATGGTTGCATAGAGGGCCGTGCGCACGCCACGGGACACGTCGCCATGCCGCCGATATTCAAGGAGGAAGACAGTGCCCGCGATCCCTAGTAGTGCGCCGATCGGACCGGAGAAGACTAATAAAATAACTGCGACGACAGCCGCAATGGCGGTGGTCTGGAGGGCCGCCCCACCAACTCGTGCCGAGATCGCACTACCGAGCCAATCGACGATGACCGCGACGCCACCGAGGATGAAAAGACCACTTAACGCGAGAATCCCTGGTTCACCAGTCATATACCAGTAGTACCCAATCCCGGTTACCGAGAGCAATCCGCCTGGCACCACTGGGACGAAGCTGGCGACCACACCCGCCAAGAGAAAACCAATAGCGACAACCATCGGGTCAAGGAGGGCCATGTCTCTTATCCGACCTCTGGACCGATAACGCTACGCCACACAGTTAATACCGGTCTGCTTCCTCGCGAGCCACAGCGGAGCCATACTGGTCGACAATTGGCTGGAACGCCGAGCCGAGCGCCCGCCGGCACGCCCGACGAGAAACGTAGTCTAAGCTCACAACAACGTCATCCCATGGCCGCGCTTGGAGAACTTTAGCCACCAAGAGACGCTCTGCGCCCGGATCATCGAGCAATCCGTCGACCAGCGCACGGAGTGCAAGCAGCCGAAACGGTCGAGGCGCAATAGTGTACAAGCCCGGGCCATACGCCGCACTGGCAACCAACCGCCACTCCATCTCAGTGATATCGTCCAAACACGGGAACGAGCCAGATATCGATGCCAGGAGATGCCGAACGATATCTGGATCGGCATCAGTAAGGCTGTCTGCGAGCACGCTCGGAATGCGTCGGAGAAACCACGCAGTATGTCGGTCCTGCAAGGTGCGGCCGCGTGTCGAGAGGCCCCGGATCATAACTGCAGAGTATTCGCCGCTGGCAACATTCCGCGTCGTCGAGAAATGCACTGGTTCAAACGTGTTCGCATTCCAAAACCTGATGAGATCAGGAGTTACACCAAATCCCACGCCGAGATACTCCACCCGTTCGAACTGCCCGCCATCTTCCCGGGAGCCATCCTCGGTAAATTCGGATGCGATCATAGTAATGAGTCGCGATCCATACCCGCGCGAGCGCACGGCTGGATGGGTGGCGATCCGGAGAATCCGCATCCCGATCGGATTCGCGGCATCCGGATCACGTAATTGACTGGTGAGCAAATCCGGGATCATATTCCCACGGATACGGCCGCCTTCATATGCCTCGCGGCGAGTGGCAGCGTCAAGCCCGCCTTCCCGAGCAAGAAGCGCGATTGACACGATGTGGTCGTCATGCATCAACGCGCGTATGGCAATGTTCGGTGCATCAAGCAACCGCGCGAGATCATCTGGTTCAGTCTGATAATGAGCGGTAACGAGGAGGCCAAAAACTTCCCGGAGCCGATGGTCATCGGTGCGGAGCGCATCGCGTGAAAGCCGAGAATAGGTGGCGGTGGACGGTGCACGACCGGTAACTAGTGGGGAAGCGGGTGGCCGTGCGTTGAGGAGGAGAGCGTTGAATACCCAGACTTCGATTGGGTCACCTGCTGCATACCGAATCGGTTCGACAAGCTGAATGGTCTCGACATCACGGACCGCGTTCACCCTATCGAGGAATCGGATATCGAATCCGCGGCCCGTTCCTTCGTAGCCGTGAACGGTGGTGGCAAAACAGGTCGCGGGCGCGACATCAAGGAGGTCTTCAAGTATTCGGACTGGGAGCGCAGCCGCCTCATCCACAATCAGGATATCACCTGACTGCTCAACGGCACCGTCTGGCTGATAAAAGGTAATCGATCCGGTATCTGTTTGCAGCTCAACGGCGCCATCGCCATCGCGTGCATCGACATGGAGAGCATCAAGGGACGTCAACGTTATCGCGGCTCGGTCAAACACCTCGGCCGCGTTCCGGAATCCTGGTGCTGTCACGACAATGTCATAACCCGTGGCTGCCAATGCAGCGGCGGCAAGGCCAGCTGCGCTGGATTTCCCGCGGCCACGGTCAGCCTTCAATACTACCGCCGTGTCCTGTTCTTGCAACCGCTCGCAGGCGGTAACAGCGTCACGTTGGTCGGTGGTTTCACACGCCGTATAGACCGCGGTGGGAAACGTCGCTCCCTCGGTGGGGGGCGTGACCGGCGGTGGCTGGAGTTGCGGTGCTGGATTTGTCAGCCCGGTATCCAGTACCGTGTCCGTATCAACATCAATGATACCGATCCCGCGATGGGCCCGGAGGGTGGAGACGAGGCGCTTGCGGAATCGTCCGGTCACGCTGGGTGGTTTCCATGGCGGGACAGCCAGGCTGGCATCAAATTCGTCTCGGATAGATGGCCAGTCATCGAGATCCGGTGTGAGGAAGATGAGTAGACCACCGCCATCAACAGCGCCCACAGTCCGACCGATCGTGTTTGGACGACACGAGTCATGGCAATCAAGAATGATGCATTCCCACGTTGTGCCCATGAGGTCATCCGCGTTGGCGGGTGTAAACTGATCGCCCGCGATGGGGCGGTCAGATACGGAGATGGTCTCGAGGTCAAGTGTGTCACAAGTGGAGCGAGCCGCCTCATAGCATGCCATCTTGTCGCCGGTGAGGACCAAGAGCCGGCGTTCATTCGCCGTTACCGCCTCATCATGAAGCGCGAGAGCTGTTGCCCGGACCTCGGCCGTGTCCATGGCGTGTGGCAACGGCCTTGTATCGGAAGGCTTCACCGGTTGCATGAAGATATCCGTCGTCAGAGCGGCAACACTCATCGCAGACGAATAGCCATAGATCAGTCAGTGCGGGTCCAATGCGGCGGGATACAACCGGTCTTGATAAGGGTTATATGGCGCGGCACCCGACGCTGAGATATGAGTAGCCAGCGGGCAGTCCGGAAATGTATCTCCTGTGGGATCAATATCACCGGGACAAGTGCTGCAACGTTTAAATGTCCTGAATGCGGCCATCAGATCTATCGCTGTTCAAAATGTCGGAAGCAGAGTAACCTGTATGAGTGCCCCGACTGCGGATTCACGGGACCATAAACATGGGGAAGGTCGCAGCCAAGATGAAGGTCATGCCAGAAAATCCAGATGTTGATCTGGATGACCTCCAAGAGCGATTGGAAAAATCCCTGCCGGAAGGCGCAAAGATCAGTCGCGTCGATCGGGAAGATGTGGCGTTTGGTCTCATAGCGCTGTTTCCGACTGTCATTATTCCCGATGAAGCTGGTGGCACCGATGCTGTCGAAGATGCCTTTGCGGGTGTCGACGGCGTTGAGAGTGTTGCCGTCGACGAAGTGGGTCGAATCTAACGACGTCGGTACAACCCACCGGCTACCATCGCAGCCGGAACCGGTCGTCTTTCACACCAGGGAGTCGATTAAGCACGGGTTCGTCATGCCACCGGGCCCGGAAGTGGATGACGAGGGGCAACCTTGATGCGGTGAGAGTGGGAGGTCAGGAACGCACGATTTATGTGCTGGACCTGATTAGGGACGGATAGCTATGCCGAATTCAAGTGGGTCGAAACGGGGATCCCGACATAAATTACGGAATAACCCGCGGGAACGGGGTATTTCGCCACCCCAACGGTTGGTAGAAGAGTACGAAGATGGTGAGATGGTCCACTTGACGCTTGACCCATCAATACCGACAGGACAGTTCCATCCACGATTTAATGGGCAAACCGGCAAAATAATTGGACAGCAGGGTCAGGCGTATAAAATCCAGATTTCGGATGGCGGCTCTGAGAAAACGGTTATTGCGAGCGCGGCGCATATCACTCGACAACAGGCA
>CAZSSY010000096.1:0-9391 GCA_964609565.1 uncultured Natronomonas sp. | reverse complement strand
GCGTCAACGAGTTTGACGATGCGTTTGTTCTGTTTGGATTTCTTCAGATAGATGCGGAAGGTGGATTTGTGGCCGAGGATGTTCCCGCCGATGGGTTTGGTTGGGTCGCCGAAAAACGCGTCTGGATTCGATTGAACTTGGTTTGTCACGACGACAGCTGCGTTGTAGAGGTTGCCAACACGATCGATATCGTGGAGATGTTTGTTGAGTTTCTGTTGCCGGTTGGCTAGTTCCCCGCGGCCTACATACTCTGCGCGGAAGTGGGCGGTCAGTGAATCGACACAGAGGAGACGGACTGGATATTCTTCGTTTTCATATTCCGCGGCGATCTCTTTGGCTTTCTCGGCGAGGAGGATTTGGTGGTTGGAGTTGAATGCTTTCGCGACGTGGATTTTGTCGAGGAACGATTGGACGAGTTCTTCAAGGGCGTCTTCGTCATCGGCGTTTCCGTCTATTTCACGGTCGTCCATGGCAGCTTCGATGGCGTCTTCGGGCAGTCCGTGGACCATCTCGTTGATGCGTTCCGGGCGGAAGGTGTCTTCACTGTCGATAAAGATACAGCGGCCATGGAGGCCGCCGATTTCTTGGGGAAGTTGGATGTTCACTGCGAGTTGATGGGTGACCTGTGATTTCCCGGCTCCAAATTCACCGTATACTTCGGTAATGGATTGGGTCTCGACGCCTCCGCCGAGCATTTCGTCGACTTCGGGAACGAGCCATTCGAGTTTCCCGATTCGTTTCCGTCGTTCGAGGACGCTTGACCCTGTCTCGAATCCGCCGATGTCAGCGGCTTCACGGGCGGCCTGGATGATGTCGTTTGCGTTTGACTCGCCGACGTCGGCGGTGTTTGAGAGTTCGCCGGGGCTGGCGACGGCGAGGCTCTGGTAGGAGTCGTACCCGTTTTCGCGGAGTTTTTCGGCGGTTGCGGGACCGATTCCCGGTAGGTCTTCTAGATCTGCGGTTGCTGCCATAGCCGCATCTCAGCCTGCCCGCCACATAAAGCCTCGTTAACACCCTGGTGAAAGTAAAATAGTGGTGGTTCACTCCCTTCACACTCCGATCCACACCATCACCCCCATGGGTGGGAATCGCCCTCCGGCCATAAGGGATACCAGTACGCCGGATCATCCTCTAGGGTCAACTCGCCAGCAAGAACACTCTCCACCTTGAACTCAAGTTTCTCATCGCGCTCATGACCACCACTCGGTACAAACGGATAGAAACTCCCCCGTCGAAACGAATAAGTCCAGTACAAGACCGTCTCCCTTCGTTCAAAGCTAAACAACGCCGCTAGCAACCGGGACCCAAACCCCGCTTCGATCAACGTGTCAGAGGCAAAATGAATACTTGTCACGAGATTCTCGAAATCTCGATCATGGAGAACAACCCAGTGATACCCATGTATATCCTCAATAAAATCCGCGGCTGTTCCACTTTCAGTCTCACCGAGCTCAAGAATCGCTTCCACTTCTTCTCGGGCATCCTGAAACGCCGTACTGTCGACACTCGCAAAACAGAGTGCCGCATCGCCGGTTGGTTCGAAGTCCAAATCCGCTTCCATCGTCACGTAGGCCGTCGACATCTCAAAGAGATCTTCCGAGTCTGCATCGCGGGCAGCATCAGTCTCTGCACTCAATCCAAGCACCTCCCGTATCGCATCAAACACACCCATTATGGCCAAATCCGGCCGCCCACTGCTTATAAGATTTGCAGAGAGCCAGTAATGGCGTCGGTGGCTCACCACTCAATCCCGCGATCAGCGAGAAACGCCGTAAACTCCGATTCATTTAACGTCGGTATATCATGCGACTCCGCATCTTGGAGTTTGTTCGTGCCAGGGTCACTCCCGACGACAAGATAGTCGGTATTCCCGGACACACTTGAGGTCGTGGTCCCTCCATGAGATTCAATGGTGTCTTGAGCCTCTGCCCGGGTAAATTCATCCAAAGCCCCCGTAAACACGAACGTTAATCCAGCCAGCGTATCACCGCGCGATTCAACAGGCTCGGGGTCAAGTCCACGGTCGCGAAGGGCATCGATAACTCGTCGGTTTTGCTCGCTGTTGAAGAATTCCTCGATAGAGGCAGCCACTGTCGGTCCGATCCCCTCAACCTCTTGCAATTCGGTGGCATCGGCCGATATGACTGCATCAAGCGTCCCAAAATGTCTCGCGATATCGGCGGCAGTCGTAGCGCCGACGTCAGGGATGCTTAGTGCCGATAGAAAATCGATTAACGACGGATTCCGTGTGGTATCGAGTTCAGCAATTAAGTTTTCTGCGCTTCGCTGGCCCCATCCTTCTAATCTCGTCAAGTCTTCAACCGTCAAGTCATAGAGATCCGGGAGCTGGTTGATTAATCCTTCCGAGATTAATTGATCAACGGCTTGTTCTCCGAGACCTTCGATATCTAACCCTTCGCGCGAGGCAAAATGTTCCACCGCCCGTCGTAACTGCGCGGGACAGGCGAGCCCCCCGGTGCAGAACGCCATCGGGCCATCTCGCTCCACACGACTCTCACAGACCGGGCACGTCTCCGGGAATTGAAAATGGCCAGCTTGGTTCGATTCCACAACCTCCTCGATATACGGGATCACGTCACCGGCACGCTTCAGCCGGACTTTATCACCGATATCGACGCCAAGTTCTTCGATCTGCTCAGGATTGTGGAGCGTTGCTCTTGAGACTTCAACCCCGCTTACCTCGACGGGATCCAAAAGGGCAACGGGAGTTAGTCGTCCTGTCCGCCCGACTTGGACGATGATGTCGCGGACGGTCGTCTCTTCTGTCCGCGCGGGAAATTTGTACGCAAACGCCCACCGAGGCGCCCGAGCAGTCCGTCCCAATTGATCACATGCTGCCTGATTGTCGAGCTTGATTACCGCCCCATCGATCTCATAATTCAGGTCGTCTCGGATGTCTAACAATCCGTTGCGAAACCTGATTGCGTCTTCGATGCCATCTACACGTCGCGTATACTCGTCGACTTGAAACCCCCACTCTTCGACCGTCTGGTGTTCATCAACCCTCGTTTCAAAAGTGTACCCGCCATCGTCAAGCACTTCAAAGATAAAGCATGTTAACGGCCGTTCAGCCGTCACCGACGGATCAAGCTGTCGGAGGGTGCCCGCTGCTGCATTACGTGGATTCGCGAATGGATCATCCCCCCGTTGAATACGTTCCCGGTTGTAAGCCAAGAATGCATCTTTCGGCATGATAATCTCGCCTCTGACGGCTAACATATCGGGATACTCTCCATGAAGCTCCAGCGGCACTGATCGGACCGTCCGTACATTCGCCGTTACGTCATCACCGTAATATCCATCGCCACGGGTTGCAGCTCGTGAGAATTTCCCGTCATCATAGACGAGTTCGATTGAGACCCCATCGAATTTTGGTTCGCAGAGATACTGGATCGGGCCCTCAACGCCACCTTCGGCTAGGTCGCCCCGGACTCGTTGATCAAAATTCCGTACGTCAGCCTCTTCAACCGAGGAATCGATTGATAACATCGCCGCCGTGTGTTCGACTGTTGTAAGTTCATCAAGTGGTTCACCACCGACACGCTGGGTCGGACTGGTCGACGACTGCAAGTCATACGCCTCTTCTAATGTCTCCAATCGATCAAAGAGTTGATCGTACCACCGATCACTAATAACAGGATTTGCCTCCTGATAATATCGATAATCGTGGTACCGTATCGCCTCACGTAGTTCCTCAACCTGCTCACGCGCCGCTTGTTCATCAAGGTCTTCAACCGCTTCGAACTCCTCGGGTGGCTCCCGAACAAACCGGTTGTCCGTCGGCTCGTCCATTTACGCCCGCTTCGACGGCCCCTCCCAAAAATCGGTGGTATCACAACCCTGGGTCAGCGCAAAAACAGGAATTATCTCCCTACTGACACTTGGAGATGACCACCACGTCACAATCAGTTTTATTCCCGTCACGTCCCCGCTTCACTTTGCTTCACGTGGGTTCGCGTCTGTGGCTTGGGGCGGCCCGGTATTGACCGTTCTTCCAAACGACGAGGCTTATTGTGGTTGACATGCAGGTTTCATCCATGACCGACGAGTTCCTTCTCCTCAATCCGGGACCAGTCCCGCTATCAGCTGGAGTCAGACGGGCTTTAGACGATCAGATGGTTTCCCATCGGTCGAAAGCATTTGAAACGACATATGAACGTGCGCAAACGGGGCTTGACTACATTTTTACTCAGTCGACGCTCGATGACTCCCAGACCGGTTCGACAGGTGGCACGTCGTTGATTCTCAACGGCACTGCCACAATGGGGATGGAGGCTGCTATCGCGAATACGGTCACCCGTGACAGCGAAGTCGTACCGTTAGTAAACGGGAAATTCGGCCGACGGTTCAAACGGATAGCAGACCGACATGCAACGGTTTCTCCCGTTGAAACCGAATGGGGCGCTTCGTTCGATATCGCTGACGTGGCGGACGCCGTTAGTGGTGGCACTGACATCGTCACAATGGTCCACAATGAAACATCAACCGGGCTGTTGAATCCTGTCGCTGAAGTCGGCGCCATTGCGCACGATCATGACGCGCTCTTCATCGTCGATGGCGTGACATCAATCGGTGGCGACGAATTCTGTATCGACGAGTGGCATGTCGATATCGCGATAACGGACGCTCAAAAAGCGTTGGCAGCACCCCCCGGAATTTCGGCGATGTATCTCACTGACCGTGCCAAAACGTGGATTGCGGGTGAATCGGCACCATTTTACGAAGATCTTGATTGGCATCTTCGAAAGGCTGACAGCCACCAGACCCCATTTACCTCGGCGGTACCGTTGTTCCGGGCGTTGGCTGTTGCTGTTGATGAAATTCGAGAGGAAGGTATGTCGAATCGAATCCACAGACATCGCCGACAAGCCCAAGCATTCCGGGCGGGATTTACGGCATTCGGCCTTGACCGTTTCCCCGACCCATCGGGACCGACTGAGCTCTCGAACACCGTGACGGCTATTGCGCTCCCGGAAGAAGTCCAACAGAATCCGGAGGGCTTCTTTGACGCTGTTGCTGAGCGGAACGTCTCTATCTCTGGTGGCCAAGCCCATCTCGGTGGAGAAATTTTCCGCGTGTCAAATATGGGGAATCTTGCCGCCGACCAGATAGTCCGCGGCGTCCGCGTCATTGGCGAAGCTCTGAATGATGTCGGGGTACCTGTGAAAACGGCTGATGGAGCAGCCGCTGCCAGCGATACACTCTCCAACGAGACGTAGGACTCCACCACGTTACTTTGGGGTGCCGAACGTTGCCGTTGGATCAGGCACAACCCGGAGGAGGGGCGGGAGGGTGACAAGGACAATACCCATTTCAAGACCAGCGGCGACTGCGAACGCGGCGAAGAAACTGTAGTTCGACGCGATGAGACCACCAAGAATGATGCCGCCGAGAAAGCCGAGACTTCCAAAGATATTGAATCCCCCCATCGCAGCACCGCGTTCTTCAGGTCCCGCTATGTCGGTAACGAGGGCCATTGTCGCTGGCGAGACCAGTGCGCCAAGAACACCAACAAGCACCATCCCGCTGGCAGCGAGCGGAACGGTGGGGGCAGCACCAACAGCGAGAATAGTCACGCCATATCCGAGTGACCCGGCGACGATAGGGACCACGCGACCTACTCGATCTGAGATCATACCAAGGGGATATTGGAGGAGGGCAAACGGCACGAAGAAACACGCGAGCACCAGCCCCGTGGCAGCAGGAGAGAGTTCGAAAGTCTGCCGGAAGTAAAACGTGCCCACGAGCCCGAAAAAACCGGCGGTGAACCGATCCGCAAACCCGAATGCAAACGGGAGGAGTAATTCAGGGGTCTGTCGCAGTCCTGCACCTATCTCGGTGAGACTGGTGGTGCGGGTCGGCGTCCGATCAGGGAGCGTGAGTATCACGATGATGACACAGAGCAAGAGCCCAGCGGAGGCGATGATGGGGACAAGTGGCCCCCAGCTGTAGAGCACGCCGCCGACAGGCGCACCGAGTGCTGCGCCGACACCGATCGCGATCCCCGCTGCACCCATATTCCGGCCATGCCCGCCGTTTAAATCCATCAACATCGTGATCGCAAGCGAAAAGGCTCCGATAGTAAATGCTCCTTCAATGAATCGGAGAATCAGCGCAGCACGAAAATCAGCGACGTCGGCGATAACGATGAGGATGAGGATCGTGTATGCGGCGGCGCCTCCCAGTGCCCCGACAGCAATGAGTGGGACGCGCCGCCCGATTCGGTCCGACAGAGCGCCCCAGATGGCCGCAAATAACACGAATGCCACCAGTTGAACACCGAGAAACGCAGTACCTGCATCGATGGTGGGTTCGCCTCCGAGGACGGCTACAAGGTCATCGACTCCCGGATACACGAGAAGCTGTGTGAAAAGAACGAGGAAGACCACCATCGAGAGACGAATCCGTTCGCTCTGACTCACGGTCGCACATAGAGCCTCCAGGTCTTAGTCTCGTAGGTCACAAGACCGGATTTTTTGCCGGGACCGTTCCATTCACTGATATGGTCAGTTTGACGGTCCTCGGGAGCGGGGGTAATTCGCCAATCCCGACACCGACGTGTGATTGTCGAGTCTGCCAGCGTGCACGTACCGAGGGGATTCCGCACGCTCGACACGGCAACTCACTCTACCTTGAGGAGTTGGATGCTGTTGTTGACGCCCCCGAGTTCATTTACGAAAACCTGGAACGAGAGGCGGTTGACACGCTTGAATATGTATTCCTCACCCATTGGCATCCGGATCATACGGCTGGCCTTCGGGTCGTCCAATCACGGTCGATGGAACGCATGTTTGCTGATTCGGATCACGGCCTGGTTGAAACCGCCCGGTCGTCTCGACCCACGTTGGTCACGACTCGGCACGTCTATGACCGGACGTGTGAGGTGTATGATGGTCTCCGGCATTACGTCGAGGATGTGGGATTTGCAGATGTCCACTTCTTAGATGAAGAGCCGCTTACCATAGATGACGCGCGGATCCAATCGGTTCCCTACTCATTATCTGGTGATTCACAGACAGATGCCACCGGATTCGTCATTGAGCAGAACGGGACCACTATTGTGTTGGTCACCGATGATGCTCGCTACTTGGAGGAAGATAGATTACCGGAGGAGATCGATCTTGCTGTCTTTGAATGCGGCTATTTCCCCGAAATGCCGGACGGAACTCAGATACTTACAGATGTGGATGAAACCATCATGGGGAAGGAGTTAACGCATGCTGAAGTGCTCGACCGGATTGGGCGTGTCGCCCCGCGGCAAACCCTACTCACGGAAATAGAACATCTGTATGGGCGGACGTATACAGATTACTGTGAGTTGGAACAGGCATATGAATCAATCCAGTTTGCTTACGACGGCTTGACCATCACCCTCTGAGCGTCTCCGCACGACTTATGATAACCCGCCTCTCACGCGGCCGTATATGCCGAATGCAATCATTATTGGGGCATCTTCAGGAATTGGTCGGGCCCTTACACGAGAGCTTGCGGACGATTATTCCTTGGGGCTTGCCGCTCGACGTATGGACAAACTCGAAGCGGTCGCTGACACCGTCGGCGGTGCGGCTGTGGCACAGATCGATATCACTGCCGACACCGCCCGCGAACAGTTCACAGATTTCATCGATGCATTCGGCGGCGTTGATCTCACCGTGATTTCTGCCGGGATCGGCCGATACAATCCATCGCTTGACTGGCCGCCAGCGCGCGACACGATTGCGGTGAACGTGACCGGGTTCGCTGCGATTGCCACTGCTGCCCTGTCACATTATGAAGCGACCAGTGGGGGACACCTCGTTGGGATTTCATCTGTAGCCGCAGAGATTGGCAGTCCCACCCTCCCTGGATACAGCGCATCGAAAGCATTCGTTGGCCGTTATCTCGAAGGGCTCCGGTATCGATTCGCTGACACGCCACAGATCACGATTACTGATATCCGCCCCGGGTTCGTCGACACTCCGATGGCGCCCGACACAGACCGGTTTTGGGAATGTTCACCGGAAACCGCTGCTCGCCACATCGCTGCTGCCATCGACCAAGATGCCGGGGTTCGCTACGTGACTCGACGGTGGTGGCTCGTCTCGAAATTCCTTGGACTCTTGCCTGACCGTCTCCGCGCCACTATAATGTAGCTTGGATGCAGTGACAGTCGTTCCGCAGGACAGGTGTCCGGACGCCATTTTACACCGTCATGATTCTATGGTAGTACTGGTGAATCTGGCCCGAAGAACTCCCTGCAGAATCGGGGTATGGACCGTAGTCGGTGTGGGGTCAAGGATGATGGGTGAGGGTTGGAGGCGGGCCGAGAGGGATTTGAACCCTCGACCATCTGGTTAAAAGCCAGACGCTCTGCCGGGCTGAGCTATCGGCCCCACATGTATGAGTTGCTGTGGTCGGCGGTAAATCCTTTCGATTACAGGAATTCTTCGAGGGCTTGGGTCACAATCGATTCTGGGTCCGTATCCTCTAGGGCGGCGCGGCGTCGGAGTTCCTGGTAGGTCTCTGGTGGTAATGAGAGGGAGACCTCGCCAAGGTCGATACCTTCTGCGGCGAGCGCTTCATCGACATTCATACCTTCATTGACTCGAGAGGCGATAGATCTGACTTCCCGGACAGTTAACTCATGGTCGAGGGTCGCCCAGGCAAGCAGATAACGGGATTCGCCGGAGACTCTCGCGATATGTTTCGCCGCTGTTGGCGCAATTTCTCCGAGAGCTACGTGCCGTCGGATAGACCGAGGGAGGTCGTGAACACGCGCCCATTTTCGGATAAACGATACCGTGGTATCACCGCCAGCCCGTTCGCTCGCTGCTTTATACGAGCCAGTCCCACGGACGAGGGCCGCACAGGCAGCGGCACCGCGGAGCATATAGACTGTATCTTCGCTTCCGACCGTATTTGAAGCGAATTGCGTCACCGTCTCTGCCGCTTCATCGACACTTTCTGGGTCATCTGGGTCAAATTGAACTGCACGATCGCCTGCGACCCGAGGATCACCACGGATAACAGGTTCACCGACCGGTGATTCCCGGTCGGTTGGTGGTTCTCCATCGGGCTCACGACTCATATCATCCGGATAAGGTGACGTAGATGAAAAACGTCTCGCCGATATGCGTCACAAAAATCAATCCCCCACGTAGTCGAGCGACCCGAATCAGGTGTCCCGTTCACATCGTTTTCCAGACGTGTGTTCCCAGATTTCAGCACAGCCACATCCATCCTCAATATCGTCGAGGTGGCTCGTATCCACCTCATCCAAGTCAGTGTCGTCATCGAGATCCGAGGTCATCACACATCCGCCCCGATAACCGTGGCTACACTCTCTGCGGAGGCATTCGGATGACCTGCCTCCCGTTGTGGAACTACCATC